>DASUBV010000324.1:0-69575 GCA_035763085.1 Streptosporangiaceae bacterium
CGGCCCAGCCGGGCCCGGCGGGCGGCACGCGGTCGGCGCCGCCCCGGCCCGGCCCCGCCCAGGGCGGCCCGCGTCCGGCGGCGCCCGGCGGCCAGCGCAGCGTGCCGCGGCCCGGGCCGCGCCCCGGCAACAACCCGTTCAGCTCGACGGCGACCGGCATGGGCGCGGCCCGGCCGCGGCCCGGTCAGCCGTCAGCCGGCTCGGCCGGCCCGGGCCAGCAGGGCCCGCGGCCGGGTGCCCCGGCAGGCCAGGGCGGCCCGCGCCCGGCGGCCCCCCGGCCCGGTGCCCCGCGGCCCGGCGGTTCCGGCGGCCCGGGCGGCCCGCGTCCGGGCGGCCCCCGGCCCAGCCCCAGCAACATGCCGCCGCGCCCGGTGGGCGGCCGCGGTCCCGGCGGTCCCGGCGGCCGTGGTTCCGGCGGTCCCGGCACCGGCACCCGGCCCGGCGGCCGCGGTGGCCCGGGTGCCGGCGGTGCCGGCGGCCCGCGCGGTGGCGGCGGCCCCCGTCCGGGCATGGGCCCGGCGCGTCCGGGCGGCCGCGGCCGCAGCGGCACGCAGGGTGCCTTCGGGCGCCCGGGCGGGCGGCCCTCACGCGGCCGCAAGTCCAAGAAGCAGCGCCGTCAGGAATTCGACAACATGCAGGCGCCGTCGATCGGCGGCGTGCAGATCCCGCGCGGTACCGGGCAGACCATCCGGCTGTCGCGGGGTGCCTCGCTGAGCGACTTCGCCGACAAGATCGGGGTGAACCCGGCCTCGCTGGTCCAGGTGCTGTTCCACCTGGGCGAGATGGTGACCGCCACCCAGTCGGTGAACGACGAGACGCTGCAGCTGCTGGGCGCCGAGCTGAACTACAACGTCCAGGTGGTCTCCCCCGAGGAAGAGGACAGGGAGCTGCTGGAGGCGTTCGACATCGAGTTCGGCGAGGACGAGGGCGACGACTCCGACCTGGTGGCGCGGCCCCCGGTGGTGACCGTCATGGGTCATGTCGACCACGGCAAGACCCGGCTGCTCGACGCCATCAGGAACACCAACATGGTGGCGAAGGAGGCCGGCGGGATCACCCAGCACATCGGTGCCTACCAGGTCAACACGACGGTGGACGGCCAGGATCGCAAGATCACGTTCATCGACACCCCGGGCCACGAGGCGTTCACCGCCATGCGGGCCCGCGGTGCCGAGACCACCGACCTGGTCGTGCTGGTCGTGGCGGCCGACGACGGCGTCAAGCCGCAGACCACTGAGGCGCTCAACCACGCCCAGGCGGCCGGCGTGCCGATCGTCGTGGCGGTCAACAAGGTGGACAAGGAGGGCGCCGACCCGCAGCGGGTGCGTGCCCAGCTCACCGAGTACGGCCTGGTGGCCGAGGAGTTCGGCGGCCAGAACCTGTTCGTCGACGTCTCGGCTCGCAACGGCACCGGGATCGAGGCCCTGCTGGAGGCGGTCGTCCTGACCGCTGACGCCGAGCTCGACCTGCGGGCCAACCCCACGCAGCAGGCTCAGGGCGTGGCCATCGAGGCGCACCTGGACAAGGGCCGCGGCCCGGTCGCGACGGTCCTGGTGCAGCGCGGCACGCTGCACGTCGGCGACTCGATCGTCACCGGCGAGGCCTTCGGCCGGGTCCGCGCGATGCTGGACGAGAACAACGACCAGGTCGGCGAGGCGCCGCCGTCCCGGCCGGTGCAGGTACTGGGCCTGACCGCGGTGCCCGGCGCCGGCGACAGTTTCCTGGTCGTCGACGACGACCGGGTGGCCCGGCAGATCGCCGAGCGGCGCGAGGCGCGCGAGCGCAGCGCGATGTTCGCCCAGCGCCGGCCGCGGGTCACGCTGGAGGACCTGGAGTCCGCGCTGAAGTCGGGCGAGCGGGAAGAGCTGCTGCTCATCATCAAGGGCGACGTGTCCGGCTCGGTCGAGGCGCTGGAAGACGCGCTGCTGCAGCTCGACGTGGGCGAGGAGGTCGCCCTGCGGGTCATCGGCCGCGGCGTCGGCGCGATCACCCAGGACGACGTCAACCTGGCTATCGCCTCCGACGCGGTGATCATCGGCTTCAACGTCCGCCCGGCCGGGCGGGCAGGCGAGCTGGCCCAGCGCGAGGGCGTCGACATCCGCTACTACTCGATCATCTACCAGGCGATCGAGGAAGTGGAAGCCGCACTCAAGGGCATGCTCAAGCCGATCTTCGAGGAGGCTCAGCTCGGCACGGCGGAGATCCGCGAGATCTTCCGGGTGCCGCGGGTGGGCAACATCGCCGGCTCGATCGTGCGGTCCGGGACGATCACGCGCAACAGCAAGGCCCGGCTGGTCCGGGACGGCGTGGTGGTCTCCGACAACCTCACCGTGGAGTCGCTGCGCCGGTTCAAGGACGACGCGACCGAGGTCCGCGAGGGCTTCGAGTGCGGTATCGGCGTCGGCTACGGCGACATCAAGGTCGGGGACGTCATCGAGACCTTCGAGCTGCGGGAGAAGCCACGGGCCTGATGCTGAGGGACCGTTGATGGCGGGGCTGCGGGCAGGCTGGCCGTGTATGTCGGCGCGCTGACGCTGGACATGCTGCTGGGCGACGTGCGCTCGCTCAAGCAGAAGCGGTCGGCCGTCCGGCCCCTGGTTGCCGACCTGCGGCGCCATTTTCCCGGCGCCGCGGTCGGCGAGACCGGGCACCTGGACCTGCACCGCCGGGCCGAGATCGGCGTCGCCGTGGTGAGCTCCACCGCGGCGCACGCCGGTCAGGTGCTGGACCAGTGCGAGCGATTTGTCGCCGGCCGCCCCGAGATCGAGTTGCTGTCGGCCCGGCGGCAGTTGTTTCACGAGGAAGGGGAGGGACCGCGATGAACCCGGCCAGGACACGAAAGCTCGGTGAGCGGATCGCGCAGATCGTGGCTGAGATGCTGGAGCACCGGATCAAGGATCCGCGCCTGGGCTTTGTCACGGTCACCGAGGCGCGGGTCACCGGCGACCTGCGCGAGGCCACGGTGTTCTACACGGTGTACGGGTCGCCGGAGGAGCAGGACGGGACTGCGGCGGCGCTGGCCAGCGCCGCCGGCCTGATCCGGTCGGAGGTGGGCCGGCAGACCGGGATCAAGCACACCCCGTCCATCGCCTTCGAGCTGGACAAGGTGCCGGACACCGCCCGCAACATCGAGGACCTGGTGGCCCGCGCCCGGCAGGCGGACGCGGCAGTCGCGGCCAGCCGGAAGGGCGCGGTCCCGGCGGGCGAGGAGAACCCGTACCGCACCCCCGGCGAGGACTCCGGTGATGACCGCAACGGGCAACTCGGCGAAATCCCGGCCGGCGCGGATCGGGACGCGGGATACTCGCCGTCGTGACGTCTGGCGCGGCCGAATCCGCTGATCTTGAGGCTGAATGGGCTCGCGCCCTGAAGATCGTGCGCAGTGCGCAGCAGGTCTGCCTGGCCTGCCATGTCCGGCCCGATGCCGACGCGCTCGGCTCCATGCTGGCCGTGGCCCACGCGCTGCGCGCGGCCGGGCATCGCGGCCAGGTCATCGCCTCGTTCGGCGATGACCCGTTCGGGGTGCCGGGCAACCTGCGCTTCCTGCCGGGCTGCGAGCTGCTCGCCGTGCCCGCCGACTACCCGGCGCGGCCGCAGGTCATGATGACCTTCGACGCGGCCAGCGCCGACCGGCTGGGCGTGCTGGCGCCCTGCGCGGCCCGCGCTGATGAGCTGATCGTCATGGACCACCATGCCTTCAGCGCGGGCTTCGGCACCGTCCGGCTGGTCGATCCGGCCGCGCCCGCGACCGCGGTGCTGGCCCGTGAGCTGATCGCCCGGCTGGGCACCGGGCTGTCCCGCGACATCGCGACCGGCCTGTACGCCGGCCTGCTCACCGACACCGGCTCGTTCCGGTTCTCCACCACGCCGCAGGTGCACGAGCTGGCCGCCGAGCTGCTGGGCACCGGCATCGACCCCGGTGCGGTGGCCCGCGAGCTGTTCGACCGCGCCCCGTTCGGCTACCTCGGCCTGCTGTCGGCGGTGCTGGGCCGGGCCGCCCTGGAGCCGCAGGCCGCGGCCGGGCTGGGCCTGGTCTGGACCGCGGTCAGCCGGGCCGACCGGCAGCGGGCTGGCGTCCCGCTGGATGTCGTCGAGCCGGTCATCGACGTCCTGCGGCGCACCGACGAGGCCGAGGTCGCGGTCGTGCTCAAGGAGTCCGATGAGGGCGACTGGCTCGTCTCCACCAGGTCCAAGGGGCTCATCGACGTCGGCCGGGCCTGCCAGGCGCTGGGCGGCGGCGGGCACGCCCGCGCCGCCGGGTTCACGGCGCGCGGGCCGGTCACGGACGTGATGGCGGCGCTGCGCGAGCGGCTGGGCCGGTGACCGCGGACAGCGGCCTGCTGATCGTGGACAAGCCGGCCGGCCTGACCTCCCATGACGTTGTGGCCCGGGTCCGGCGGCTGGCCGGCACCCGCCGGGTCGGGCACGCCGGCACCCTGGACCCGATGGCGACCGGGGTGCTGGTGGTGGGCGTGGAGAAGGCCACCCGGCTGCTGGGCTATCTCGCGCTGACCGAGAAGGAATACACCGCCACCATCCGGCTGGGCCAGCGCACCGACACCGACGACGCCGACGGCCAGGTCATCGAAACCGCCCCGGCGACGGGGGTGACCGCGGCGGACATCAGCGCCGCGGCGGCCGCTCTGACCGGGCAGATCCAGCAGGTCCCGCCCGGCATCAGCGCCATCAAGGTCGGCGGCCAGCGGGCCTACCGGCTGACCCGGCAGGGGGCGGCACCCGAGCTCGCCGCCCGGCCGGTGACCGTCCGCGCCCTGGACATCGGCGAGCTGCGCCGCCCGGCCGGGGCCGGTGACGTGCTGGACATCGACGTCACGGTGACCTGCTCCAGCGGCACCTACGTCCGCGCGATCGCCCGTGACCTGGGCGCGGCGCTGGGCACCGGCGGGCACCTGACCGCGCTGCGCCGCACCCGCGTCGGCCCGTACCTGGCCCGCGATGCCGCCACGCTGGCCGAGCTGGAGACCTCGCTGCGGGTGATCCCGCTGGCCGCGGCCGCGGCTGCGGCCTTCACCCGCCGGGACCTGACCGCCGAGGAAGCCCGGCGGCTGGGCCACGGCGGGCGGCTGCCCGCGGCGGCCGAGGGCGAGCCGGGCCCGGTGGCCGCGTTCGCCCCGGACGGCTCGCTGGTGGCGCTGCTGACCGAGGAGGGCGGCCAGGCCCGGCCGCTGGCGGTGTTCGCCAGCCAGCCGGGCTGATCAGGCCGGCTGATCGGCCCGGGCCGGCCGTGCTGGCGTGCCGGGCGCGGCGGCGGCATGGCAGGCTGGGTAGCCCAGGGGACCATCCCCTGGAACCCCCAGTGCCAGGGGCCCGCCCCCTGGACCCGGAACACCGTCGTTACCGCCCGACCAGGAGGGGGAACCGCAGATGCAGCGGTGGCACGGCCCGCAGGAGGTGCCCGCGGACTGGGGCCCGAGCGTCGTCACCGTCGGGGTGTTCGATGGCGTCCACCGCGGCCACCAGCGGATTGTCGCGCGCGCCGCGGCCGCCGCGGCCGGCCGCGGGCTGCCCGTGGTGGTGGTCACCTTCGACCCGCACCCGGCCGAGGTGATCCGCCCTGGCAGTCACCCGGCGCTGCTGTGCTCCCCCCGCCGGCGCTGCGAGCTGCTGGCCGGGCTGGGCGTCAGCGCCGTCTGCGTGCTGCCGTTCAGCTACGAGTTCTCCCAGCTCGGGCCCGATGAGTTCGTCCGTGCCGTGCTGGTGGACCGGCTGCACGCGGCGCACGTGGTGGTGGGGGAGGACTTCCGCTTCGGCCACAAGGCGGCTGGCGATGTCGCGCTGCTGGCCGAGCTGGGCGAGAAGTACGACTTCTCCGCCGAGGGCGTGCCGCTGCTGACCGACGGAGAGGTGCGGATCTCCTCCTCGGCGATCCGCAAGCTGCTGTCGGCCGGCGACGTGGCGGCCGCGGGGCGGCTGCTGGGCCGCCCGCACCGGGTCGAGGGGACCGTCGTGCGCGGTCACCAGCGGGGCCGCGGGCTGGGGTTCCCCACGGCGAACCTGGAGATGGCGCCGCACACCGCCGTCCCCGCCGACGGCGTCTACGCGGGCTGGCTGATCGCGCTGGATCCCGCCGGGGCGCAGGCCGAGCGGTGGCCGGCGGCCATCTCGGTGGGCACCAACCCGACCTTCGACGGCCAGGAGCGCACCGTCGAGGCTTATGCCCTGGATCGCGACGACCTGGATCTGTACGGGATGCACATGGCGGCGGAGTTCGTCAGCCGGATCCGGGGCCAGGCCCGCTTCGACTCGGTCGCCGGGCTGATCGAGCAGATGCACGACGACGTCGCGACGGCCCGGCAGGTCACCGGCCGGGACGTCACGGGCGGATAGGTCCGGACCCGGCTGCCCGGCCGGCATGGTAGCGTGATGGCTGGCCAGATTCGCTGGCCCGGTTAGCTGTGCCCTCAGAATGGCTAGCCGTCGAGGGACGCCCGCGATGATCGCGAGGCGCCCTCCTGGCCCGGCCAGCTTCCTCGGATCTGCCGGGTGCCCCATATCAGGAACAGGGAAACAAGGAGCAACGTGCCGCTCGAGACCTCGGTGAAAAGCGAGATTATCGCCGGTAACGCGACTAGTGAGGGTGACACCGGCTCGCCGGAAGTCCAGGTCGCGCTGCTGACCAGGCGGATCAACGATCTGACCGAGCACCTGAAGGTGCACAAGCATGACCACCACAGCCGCCGCGGCCTGCTGCTGCTCGTCGGCCGTCGCCGGCGCCTGCTGCAGTACCTGGCGCGCAAGGACATCAACCGGTACCGCGCGCTGATCGAGAAGCTCGGGCTGCGCAGGTAGGTTGGGCGAGGGGCACGGCCGCGCGCTGTCGCAGCGCGCGGCGCGGCCTGCGCCCGGCCAGCCAGCATGCCGATAACTGCATATCCAACTGAAAACACCACAAAGCGAACGACGTCCCGCGGCTCCGGCCCGGAGCGCTGACAGCGCCCCGCAGGGCCGGTCCTCGGTAGTGGTTCTCGGGCCAGGCAGGCCGCCAGCGGCGGCCCGGACGGGCCGAGGACTTCAATCGAAGACCGGCCGGCAGCACCCAGCTAGCTGGCTGGCATGGCGCTCCACTGGCGGCGGGCAGGCGCGGGACCTCACAGCAAGGAGGTCTCACCCGTGGAGGGTGTCAATAGCGCCGAAGTCATCATCGACAACGGCTCCTTCGGAGTGCACAAGCTCCGGTTCGAGACGGGCCGCCTGGCCCGGCTCGCCGCCGGGTCCGCTGTCGTCTACCTGGACGACGAGACCATGGTGCTGTCCGCGACGACCGCGGGCAAGCATCCCAAGGAGGGCCTGGACTTCTTCCCGCTCACCGTCGATGTCGAGGAGCGGATGTATGCCGCGGGCCGGATTCCCGGCTCGTTCTTCCGCCGCGAGGGCCGGCCTTCGGAGGACGCGATCCTCACCTGCCGGCTCATCGACCGGCCGCTGCGGCCCTCGTTCGTGCACGGGCTGCGCAACGAGGTCCAGATCGTCGAGACGATCCTGGCCCTGCATCCCGAGCACCTGTACGACGTGGTGGCCATCAACGCCGCCTCGATGTCGACGCTGCTGTCCGGGCTGCCCTTCTCCGGCCCCATCGGCGGGGTCCGGGTCGCGCTGATCAAGGGCCAGTGGGTCGGCTTCCCGACGCACCCGCAACTGGCGGAGGCGACCTTCGACATGGTCGTCGCCGGCCGGGTGCTGGAGGACGGCGAGGTCGCGATCATGATGGTCGAGGCGGAGTCCACCACGAGCACGCTGGGCTTGCTGGCCGACGAGGCCAGCGGGGCCGTGGCCCCGACCGAGGAGACGATCGCCGAGGGCCTGGAGGCGGCCAAGCCGTTCATCCGGGCGCTGTGCCAGGGCCAGCAGGAACTGGCCCGGCAGGCGGCCAAGCCGACGGCCGAGTTCCCCACCTTCGCCGACTACGAGCAGGACGTCTTCGACGCCGTCGCGGCCGATGTGTCCGGGGAGCTGGCCCAGGCGCTCACCATCGCCGGCAAGCAGGAGCGCGACGCCGAGACCGACCGGGTCAAGGCACTGGTCACCGAGAAGCTGGCCGCTCAGTTCGAGGGCCGCGAGAAGGAGATCAGCGGCGCCTTCCGCGCGCTGACCAAGAAGCTGGTCCGGCAGCGGGTCATCCGCGATGGCGTGCGGATCGACGGCCGCGGGCTGGCCGACATCCGGACGCTGTCGGCCGAGGCCGGCGTGCTGCCGCGGGTGCACGGCTCGGCGCTGTTCGAGCGCGGCGAGACCCAGATCCTGGGCGTGACCACGCTGAACATGCTGCGCATGGAGCAGATGATCGACACGCTCAACCCCGAGCGCACCAAGCGCTACATGCACAACTACAACATGCCGCCGTACTCGACCGGTGAGACCGGCCGGGTGGGCTCGCCCAAGCGCCGCGAGATCGGTCACGGCGCGCTGGCCGAGCGGGCGCTGATCCCGGTGCTGCCGACCCGCGAGGAGTTCCCCTACGCGATCCGGCAGGTGTCGGAGGCGGTCGGCTCCAACGGCTCGACCTCGATGGGCTCGGTCTGCGCCTCGACCATGTCGCTGCTGGACGCGGGCGTTCCGCTCAAGGACATGGTCGCCGGCATCGCCATGGGCCTGATCAACGACGGCGACGACTTCGTCACGCTGACTGACATCCTCGGCGCCGAGGACGCCTTCGGCGACATGGACTTCAAGGTCGCCGGCACCAAGGACGTCATCACCGCGCTGCAGCTGGACACCAAGCTCGACGGCATTCCCGCGTCGGTGCTGGCCGCCGCGCTCAAGCAGGCCCGCGGCGCCCGGCTGACGATCCTGGACGTGATGCGCCAGGCCATCGACGAGCCGGGCCAGATGAGCGACAACGCGCCGCGCATCATCACGGTCCACGTCCCGGTCGACAAGATCGGCGAGGTCATCGGCCCGAAGGGCAAGATGATCAACTCGATCCAGGATGAGACCGGCGCCGAGATCACGATCGAGGATGACGGCACCATCTACATCGGGGCCACCGACGGCACGTCGGCGGAGGCCGCCCGGGCGACGATCAACGCGATCGCCAACCCGCACATCCCCGAGGTGGGCGAGCGGTTCCTGGGCACGGTGGTGAAGACGACCACGTTCGGCGCGTTCGTCTCGCTGCTGCCGGGCAAGGACGGCCTGCTGCACATCACGCAGATCCGCAAGCTGCACGGCGGCGCCCGGATCGAGAACGTGGACGACGTGGTCAAGGTCGGCGACAAGATCCAGGTCGAGATCCGCGAGGTCGACGACCGCGGCAAGCTGTCGCTGGTGCCGGTGGAGGTCGTCGAGCGTGAGGCGGCCGGCGAGGACCTCGGCGGCCACGATGACCGGGGCGACCGCGGGCACCGGGGTGACCGGGATCGCGGCGACCGCGGCGAGCACCGGCACCGCAGCCGCCAGCGCACCCGCGGCGGGTCGGGCGACTCCGGCGGGTCCGGGAATTCATGACGGGCAGCGAGCGGCTGCCGGGCGGCGACTCCGGCATCCGCCGGACCGTGCTGCCCGGCGGCCTGCGCGTGATCACCGAGTCGCTGCCGGCCGTCCGGTCGGCAGCGCTCGGGATCTGGGCCGGCGTCGGCTCCCGCGATGAGGATCTCAGCCACGCCGGGGCCACGCATTACCTGGAACACCTGCTGTTCAAGGGCACCAGGCGGCGCACCGCCCTGGAGATCTCGGCGGCGATGGACGCGGTCGGCGGTGAGCTGAACGCCTTCACCGCCAAGGAGTACACCTGCTACTACGCGCGGGTGCTGGACACCGACCTGCCGCTGGCCATCGACGTGCTGTCGGACATGGTCAACAGCTCGCTGATCGAGCCCAGGGACGTGGACGCCGAGCGCGGGGTGATCCTCGAAGAGATCGCCATGAACGAGGACGACCCGTCCGACCTGGTGCACGAGGCGTTCGCCGGGCAGCTGTTCGGCGACACCCCGCTGGGCCGGCCGATCCTCGGCACCGTGGACTCGATCAACGCGATCTCGCGGCAGCGGATCTACGAGCACTACCAGGCCCGTTACACCCCCGACGGCCTGGTCATCGCGGCCGCCGGCAACCTCGACCACGACCAGGTCGTCGACCTGGTCGCCGGGGCGTTCGGCCCGCTGCTGGCCGGGGACCGCCCGCCGGCCGCGGCGCGGCTGAGCGGCCCGGAGGCCGACGGCGCCCGTGGCACCGGCGTGCGGCTGGTCTCGCGTCCCATCGAGCAGGCCAACCTGGTCCTGGGCTGCGCGGGCCTGGCCCGCCACGATAGTCGCCGGTTCGCGCTGGGGGTGCTCAACTCGGCGCTGGGCGGCGGCATGTCCTCCCGGCTGTTCCAGGAGGTGCGGGAGAAGCGCGGACTGGCCTACTCGGTCTACAGCTTCAGCTCCCAGCACGCCGAGACCGGGCTGTGGGGCATCTACGCGGGCTGCCTGCCGGCCAAGGCCGACGAGGTGCTGGCCATCTGCCGGGACGAGGTCGAGAAGGTCATCGCCGACGGCCTCACCGATGAGGAGATGGACCGGGGCAAGGGTCAGCTGCGCGGCTCGATCGTGCTCGGCCTGGAGGACCCGTCCTCCCGGATGAGCCGGCTGGGCAAGGCCGAGCTGGTCTACCCGCGGCTGGAGCCCGTCGATGAGGTGCTGGCCCAGATCGAGGCGGTGACCAGCCAGGACGTGCGTGACGTGGCGGCCGCGGTGCTGGGCCAGGCCAAGGCGCTGGCCGTGGTCGGGCCCTACGACAACGCCGAGGCGTTCGCCGCCGCGGCCAGCTGATGCCGTGGCGGCGACCGCCAGCTGACGCCGCGACAGCCCGCTGCCACCGGCAGCGGGCTGCCGCCGTCACCGGGCCCTCGCGGCGGGCGGCGCGCGGCCTGCTCCGCATCCAGGCCGAGGCCTGCCAGCCCGCCGCCCCCGTTCGCGGCTCGGGAAGGGGCGTGATGGCTAGGATCGGGCCAGAGCGGCGAGACCAGCGGCGGTGAGCGAGGGAGCGCGATGATCAAGGTCGGAGTGCTGGGCGCCAAGGGCCGGATGGGCTCGGAGGCGTGCCAGACCGTCGAGGAGGCCGGTGACCTGGAGCTGGCCGCGCGGGTCGACCTGGGCGATCAGCTCGATCAGCTGGCCGGCTGTGACGTGGCAGTCGACTTCACCCATCCGGGTGCGGTCATGGACAACTTGCGCTGGTGCATCGCGCACGGAGTGACTGTCGTGGCCGGGACCTCCGGGTTCGATGAGGACCGGCTTGCCGTCGTGCGCCAGTGGCTGGGGGAGCCTCCCGGCGACGTCCGGGTGCTGGTCGTGCCGAACTTCTCGGTCGGCGCGGTGCTGATGATGCGCTTCGCCCAGCAGGCTGCGCCGTTCTTCGAGTCGGCCGAGGTGATCGAGCTGCACCACGAGCGGAAGGCCGACGCGCCGTCCGGGACGGCGGGCCGGACGGCGGCGCTGATCGAGCAGGCCCGGGCGGGCGCCGGCCTCGGGCCCTCACCGGACGCCACGGTGACTCAGGCCGAGGGGGCGCGCGGCGCCGTCATGGGCGGGGTGCATGTCCACTCGGTCCGCCTGGCTGGCCTGGTCGCGCATCAGGAGGTGCTGATGGGCGGGCACGGCGAGATCCTGACCATCCGGCACGACTCGCTGGACCGGTCCTCGTTCATGCCCGGCGTGCTTGCCGCGATCCGGGGCGTCGGTTCCCTGCCGCCCGGCCTGACCGTCGGCCTGGACACCCTGCTCGGCCTCTGAGTCCTCCTGAGCGCTGAGTCCTCCTCGGCTCCTGCCCTCTTCTGGGCGGACCTGGCGCGCCTCCTGCTCTTGGGCTGGTAGGTCTTCCGGGGGTTTTGGCGGGGCTCCTGCCCTCGTGGGCTCCTGAGCCCGTCTGGGCCGGCTGGCGAGCCTCCTGCCCTTGTTGGTGGGCTGGTGAGGCCTTCCGAGGGCTGGCGGGCTCCTGCCCTCGTGGGCTCCTGCGCCCCCCGGCCTGGAGCGCTGGCAGGTCGATGTCGTCGCGCGCGCCCCTGGGACGCGCGAGTCTTCCCGGCCCAGGCCGGAAGCAGTGTTAGTTACGTTACGTAATCGGATGAAATACGGTTGGCCACGGTCGGTGTTCTAATCACAGCTGGATGCAGCGAGCGCCGGGTGCCCATGATTGCCGGCGCTGCGGCGTGCCTGGCGGCCGATCAGCCAGCCCGGCTGCTGCCAGGCTTTGCCCTCGCCTGACCCCATGAGGCGGCCAGTGCCGGCCGGCTCACGCGTGCCGACAAACAGCCCCCATCACCTTGCGGAGTCTGCGATGTCCCGGCCTGCCCTCGATCGGCTTCGTGCTGCCCTCGCCGTCCGGCGGCGTCTGTACCTGGCGGCGATCAGCCTGGTGGCGATCAGTCAGGCCGCGATCGGCCTGGCCAGAGCCAGCCTGGTCAGAGTCAGTCGGGCTAGGGCCGGCCTGGCCAGGGTCGGCTTGGCTTGGTCCGGACTGGCTTGGAAAAGACTGGCCAGGATCCGGGCGATCCGACGCCCGGCGGTGCTGGCCTTCGCTGCCGTGCTGGCCGCGGCCGGTGTCGCGGTGGGTGGCGTGGTCGCTATGACGGGCACCGGGGCCCCGGTGCCGGGCGAGCTGACCAGTTCATTTGCCGGCCGGGCCGTCGGCGCGCTCGATCCGGGCCTGTCGGTGCTGGCCGATGTCGATCGCGCGCTGGACGAGCCCGGGTCAGCCGGCCCGGCGGCAGACGGCCACCGGTCCGCTGGGAACCAGGCCTCCGACGCCACCCCGCGCGGCACCAGCTCGCCGCAGGCGAGTCCGGCTCCGGCCGACCGACGCCCGGCCCGGCCGGCGGCCCATCCGGGCGGCAGCCAGGGCCAGCAGCAGAGCCAGGCCGGCTCGCACCCCGCGCCGGGGCCGTCCGGTCACGGCCGCCCGGCCGCTCCGGCGCTGCGCACCTCCTGCCGCTCAGTCGCCCACATCGGCGACTCGACCTCCGTGGACCTGATCTCGCCGGCCAGCATTCCCAGCCCGGCGCAGCGGCTGCCGGCCGACTACGCCCGCGTCGGCGTGCAGCACCTGCGAATCAGCGCCTCGGGCGGCCGCTCCATCGTCGAGGAGATGCCCGGCCAGTCCAACGGCTACGTGGTGGCCCGCGCCTGGCACGACGCCGGGTACCGCGGCTGCTGGGTGTTCGCCCTGGGCACCAACGACGCGGCCAACATCAGCGCGGGATCGCAGGTCGGCATGCTGGCCAGGATCGAGCGAATGATGTCGCAGGCGCACGGCGAGCCGGTGCTGTGGGTGAATACCCGCACCGAGCTGGCCGCCGGGCCCTGGGCCGAGGCTCACGAGCAGGCCTGGGACAACACGCTGCACCAGGCGCTGGCCCGCTATCCGAACATGCGGATCTTCAACTGGGCCTCGGTGGCCCAGCCGGCCTGGTTCCTGCCGGATGGTATCCACTACAACCCGACGGGCTGCGCCGACCGGGCTCGTGCCATCGCGGACGCGCTCGCGCGCGCGTTCCCGTTGCACGGCCACAGCGGCGGCCGCGTCGTCGGCTGAGGCTCCCGGTCTCCTGTCCGCCCCGCTGTCCGGGCCACATTTTGGCCACGGTCCGCGCCATCTCTTTATGGCTACGAGAAGTAGTCAATAATAACTCGGGGTAATTACTTACCTGGGCGCGGTAACGGCGCCCGGATAGGCGGAAACGGGCGGCACGGGGATGCGGCCATGGGCACCGCCGGCCGGACACGGGGAACGGGCGGCCGGCGGTGCCGGGCGGCCGGCGGCTGGCTCGGCTTCGGCCAGATCGGGGATGAGGGGGACAGATGCCGAAGTCAGCCGGCACCGGGCGGCACGGCCTGCCCGGCCTGCGCAAGCGGCGCGGCCAGGGCGGCGAGAACGCCCCGGCCAGCGAGAATGATCTGGATGACCAGCGTGGCCTCGAGCCAGGGCACGGTCCGGCTCGGCCCGAGAGCCTGAGCTTCTTCGATGGCCTGGGCAGCCACGGCAGCTTCAGCGAGGCCGGCCAGGACGGGTTCGCGGCGCCGGGCGGCCCGGGCAGTACCGTGCCGGGCGACACGGTGCCGGGCTCTACGGTGCCGGGCAGCATCATGGCGGACAGGGCCATGCCGGACAGGGCCATGCCGGACGGGGCCAGCCTGGTCGACGGGGCGGGCGACCCGGCACGAGAAACCCGGCGCCGCGGCTGGTCGGCGGGGCGCGCAGCGGCACTGACCGGCGCGCTGGCGGTGCTGGCCGCCGGCGGGGTCACCCTGGCTTATGCCGGCCTGCCGGGCTCGTCGGCGTCCGGCGGCACCGCCCCGGGCCAGGGCGGGAACACTGTGCTGCCGCTGGGCAGCAGGTCGATCTCGCAGGCCGGGTCGCGGCCCCAGTTCGCCGACGGCTCGGCCTCGCCGGGCACCGGCGGGACCGCGGGGCCGCTGCGGACCTCCTGCCAGGCCGTCGCGCACATCGGGGACTCCACCTCTGACGGCCTGATCTCGCCGGAGTACCTGCCCAAGAAGTGGCAGCGGATCCCGGCCCGCTACAAGCACGTCGGCGCCAGGAGCGTCTGGACCAACATCGAGGGCGCGCGGTCGATCGTCGAGGTCATCCCGGGCACGACCAACGGCTACGACGCGGCCCGCCAGATGACCCGCCAGGGATTCCGCGGCTGCTGGGTGCTGGCGCTGGGCACCGATGACACCGCCGATGTCGCGGCGGGGTCGCTGACCAGCCTGAGCACCAGAATTCACCGGATGATGGCGGCCGCCAGCGGCCAGCCGGTCATGTGGGTGAACGTCAAGACCCTGCTGAGCAGCGGCCCGTACGCCGAGGCGAACATGCAGCGCTGGAACAGCGCCCTGCTGAAGGCCTGCGCCCGGTACCCGAACATGCGGATCTATGACTGGTCCGCGGCGGCCAGGAACCGGTGGTTCATCTCCGACGGGATCCACTACACCTCGGCCGGCTACGCCGCCCGGGCTCACCTGATCGCCAACGCGGTGGCCAGGGCGTTCCCGGCCCGGGGCCGCAGTTCGGGCTGCGTCGTCCGCTAGCCAGGCGCATGCGACAGCCGGGCGGGGCCACCCGCCCGGCTGTCGGTTAGCCTCATGGAGGGGGGAGGAGGACCCATGAGGACCATCCTCAACATCATCTGGCTGGTGCTGTGCGGCCTGTGGATGGCCATCGCGTACGTGCTCGCGGGGCTGGTCTGCTTCATCCTGATCATCACGATTCCGTTCGGGATCGCCTGCTTCCGGATCGCGGGCTACGTGCTGTGGCCGTTCGGCAGCCAGATTGCCCCGCGTGCCGACGCCGGCGCCGGCGCCCTGATCGGCAACGTGATCTGGATCGTGCTGTTCGGCTGGTGGCTGGCGCTCGGCCACCTGGTGGCCGGCGTGCTGCTGTGCCTGACGATCATCGGCATCCCGCTCGGCCTGGCCAGCTTCAAGATCATCCCGATCTCGCTGATGCCGCTGGGCGTCGAGATCGTCCCGACGACCACCCAGATTGTGCGCTGAGGTCAGCAATCGCCGGCTACCCCAGGGGCTCGCGCGGGCCTGGTAACTGAAGCCCGGCCGGGCTCAGCATGCCGCTGATCATTTGGGATGAGGTGGCCGATGCAGCGGAGTCCCGGGAAGCCGGCCGTTGCCGTGCCGCGACCGGGCTGTGAGCGGCTCAGAGCTGGCCGACGCTGGTGACCGTCACCGCCGCCGCGCCGGCCTCGTCGCTTTCGGCCAGGTCGACCGTCGCGCTGAACCCCCAGTCGTGGTCACCTGCCGGGTCATCCAGGATCTGCCGGGCCGACCACTCGCGCGGCCCCTCGTCGATGATCAGCAGGGCGGGCCCGCGCGCGTCCGGCCCGGTGCCGATCTCGTCGTGCTCGTCGAAGTACGGCTCCAGTGCCTCCGCCCAGGCCCCGGCGTCCCAGCCCGCGTCGGCATCCAGCTCGCCCAGCTCGTCCCAGCGGCGCAGCGCGGCCAGCTCGACCCGCCGGAACAGCGCGTTGCGGACCAGGACCCGGAACGCGCGCCGGTTGCCGGTGACAGCGGGCGGCGCCTCGTCGGCGGGCCCGGCGGCGGCCATCTCGGCCGGGTTGCGCAGCCGCTCCCACTCGTCGATCAGGCTGGAGTCGGTCTGCCGGACCAGCTCGCCGAGCCACTCGATGAGGTCGGTCAGCTCCTCGGTCCTGGCTTCCTCGGGCACGGTCTGGCGCAGCGCCTTGTAGGCGTCAGCCAGGTAGCGCAGCACCAGCCCCTCGGACCGGGACAGCCCGTAGAAGCCGACGTACTCGGTGAAAGTCATCGCCCGCTCGTACATGTCCCTGGCCACCGACTTGGGCTCGAGCTGGTGGTCGGCGACCCAGGGGTGGCCGCGCCGGTACATGTTGTAGGCGGCCTCGAGGAGGTCGGCCTGCGGCCGGGGGTAGGTGACCTCCTCCAGGAGCGCCATCCGCTCCTCGTACTCGATGCCCTCGGACTTCATCGCCGCGACGGCCTCGCCGCGAGCGCGGAACAGCTGCGCCGACAGCACCTGGCGCGGATTGTCGAGTGTGGCCTCGATGACCGACAGCACGTCCAGCGGGTAGGACGGGGAGTCCCGGTCCAGCAGCTCGATCGCCGCCAGGGCCAGCGGCGACAGCGGCTGATTCAGCGCGAAGTCGTCCTGCAGGTCGACCGTCAGCCGCACCATCCGGCCGTCTTCGTCCGGTTCTTCCAGCTTCTCGACCACGTCGCCGGCCAGCAGCGCCCGGTAGATGGCGATCGCCCGGCTGATGTGCCGCCGCTGGGCGGCACGGTCCTCGTGGTTGTCGGTCAGCAGGTGCCGCATGGCGGCGAACGCGTCACCGGGCCGGCCGATGACGTTGAGCAGCATGGCGTGGCTGACCGTGAAGCTGGACTTCAGCGGCTCGGGCTCGGCCGCCACCAGCCGCTCGAAGGTCGGCTGGCCGTATCCCACCGTGCCCTCGGGCGGCTTCTTGCGGACTACCTTGCGCCGCTTCTTCGGGTCATCGCCAGCTTTGGCGAGAGCCTTCTCGTTCTCGATGACGTGCTCGGGGGCCTGCACGACGACGCGGCCGGTGGTGTCGAAGCCCGCCCGGCCGGCCCGCCCGGCGATCTGGTGGAACTCGCGGGCCATCAGCAGCCGGGTCCTCGTGCCGTCGTACTTCGACAGCGAGGTGAACAGCACGGTGCGGATCGGCACGTTGATGCCGACGCCGAGAGTGTCGGTACCGCAGATGACCTTCAGCAGGCCGGCCTGGGCCAGGGTCTCGACCAGCCGCCGGTACTTGGGCAGCATCCCGGCGTGATGCACCCCGATGCCGTGCCGGACCAGCCGGGACAGCGTCTTGCCGAAGCCGGCCGCGAACCGGAAGTTGCCGATCAGCTCGGCGATGGCATCCTTCTCGGCCCGGGTGCAGACATTGACGCTCATCAGCGCCTGGGCCTGCTCGATGGCCGCGGCCTGGGTGAAGTGCACGATGTAAACCGGCGCCTGGCCGGTGGTGAGCAGCTCGCCGACCGTCTCGTGCAGCGGCGTCATCGCGTAGGCGTACACCAGCGGGACGGGCCGCTCCGCCGACTTGATCACCGACGTGGGCCGGGCGGTGCGCCGGGTCAGGTCCGCCTCGAACCGGCTGACGTCGCCCAGCGTGGCCGACATCAGCAGGAACTGGGCCCGCGGCAGCTCGATCAGCGGGACCTGCCAGGCCCAGCCGCGGTCTGGGTCGGCGTAGAAGTGGAACTCATCCATGACCACCAGGCCCGCGTCGGCCGCGGCGCCGTCCCGCAGCGCGATGTTGGCCAGCACCTCGGCCGTGCAGCAGATCACCGGGGCGTCGGCGTTGATGCTGCCGTCGCCGGTCATCATCCCGACCAGGTCCGGGCCGAGCATGTCGCACAGCGCGAAGAACTTCTCCGAGACCAGGGCCTTGATCGGCGCGGTGTAGAACGACCGGTCGCCGCGGGCCAGGGCGGTGACGTGCGCGCCCGCCGCGACCAGGCTCTTGCCCGAGCCGGTTGGCGTGGACAAGATCACGTTGTTGCCGGAGACGATCTCGATCAGCGCCTCTTCCTGGTGCGGGTACAAGACGATGCCCTGATCCTCCGCCCACCCGGCGAACGAGGTGAAGACGGTGTCCGGGTCTGCGGTCGCGGGCAGCTGGTCGAAGAGGGTCATGTCGCCCTCCATGCTGCCAGGTTCCGGCGCATGCCCGCGCCGTCCGGGGCGCGGCGGCACAGTCCAGGCGCCGCCCGGTGCCGGCCGGACGCCGGCGAGCGGGCTGGCCAGACGCCCGGCTAGTACTCGCCGGCCCGGGCCAGCGAGCCCTGCACGTCGCGCCGGGTGATGGCCAGGTAGGCGACCAGGACCGCGATCGCGACCGTCAGGACCAGCGCGACCGTCCCGTCACCGAAGCCCAGCCCGCCTGCCGAGACTGGCTTGCCCAGGAAGTCGGCGAAGGACGCGCCCAGCGGGCGGGTCACCACGTAGGCGGACCAGAACGACGCGACCGGGTTCCAGCCCAGCCACCGGTAGCCGGCCGCCGGGATGACGATGATCACAGCGAACAAGACGATCGAGTAGCCGTAGCCCAGGTGGAACGTGATGGCGGTCAGGTCGCCCAGCGCGGTGCCCATCGCGAACGTGGCGACCACCGTGGCCCAGTAGAACGCCTCCCGGCGGGCGGTGTTGATGGTGTGGATCGACAGGGTCCGCTCGGTCTGCTGCCAGGTGATGAACACGGCCGCCAGCACCACCGCGTACAGCGCCGACGAGGCGATGTACGGGACGCCGAACGCCACGTGCAGGACGTCCGCCGCCATCGTGCCGAACACGCCGACCATCACCACCGAGAGCCAGTACGCCCAGGCCAGGTAGCGGCGCCGGGAGAACTGCAGGGCCAGGGCGATCACGAAGGCGATGAACCCCAGCCCGACCGCGACGACCGGGTTCATCACGTGCACGCTGTAATCCGATGTCGACTCGCCCATGGCGGTCGACAGCGCCTTGATTACCCAGAAGAAGACGGTGATCTCCGGCACGCGCAGCGTGCCGGCCGGAACGGTGCGCGCGGCGTGCGCGCGGGCAGCATGGGTCCCAGTCACGAGCCAGTCAACTTTCAGTCAGATGTCAGAGTTCCTGCCCGGCCAATGTTTTGCCAGCCCTTGACCCAGTCGGTCCCGGCCGCCCGGGCCGGGCCGCCGGCCTGGCCGCCTGGCTCCGCCCGGCTAGCGGCCGAAGTCCACCGCGGTGGTGTTCGCGCCGCTGATGATAACGGCCAGGTGCTCGTCCGCCGACGGCCGGTACCGACCCGACAGAACGGCCGCGAGCGCCGTGACTCCGCCTGGCTCGGCAACCACGCGCAGCCGGTCCCACAAGGCCTGCTGAGCGCCGAGGATGGCCTCGTCGCTGACCAGTTCTACCGCGTGCACCAGGCGCTCGGCGACGGCGTAGGTCAGCTCGCCGACCTGGCGCGGGGCCAGCGAGTCCACCGCCACGCTGCCCGCCGGCGCATCCGCCGGGCCGCCGGCCGCCAGCGCGCGGGTCATCGTCGGCGCGCCCTCCGGCTCGGCCCCGATCACCCGCAGCTTCGGCGCGCATGCCGTCGCGGTCCCGGCCAGCAGCCCGCCCCCGCCCACCGCCGTCAGCACCGTGGTCGCCTGCGGCGCCTGGTCCAGCAGCTCCAGGCCGGCCGTGCCCGCGCCCAGCACTGTCTCGCGCTGGTCGTAGGCGTGGATCGTCAGCGCTCCGCTGGAGGCCGCGTGCTGCTGGCTGACCGCGAACGCCTCGGAGTACGTGACGCCCTCGATCACCAGGTCCGCCCCGTAACCGCGGATCCGGCTGACCTTGGCCGGCGAGGACACCTCGGGCACGAAGATGCGGGCGGGGATGCCCAGCACCCCGGCGGCGTAGGCCACCGCCGCGCCGTGGTTGCCGCCCGACGCGGCGACCACGCCGGCCGGCGGGATGTCGCGCAGCAGCAGGTTGGTGAACGCGCCGCGGGCCTTGAACGAGCCAGAGTGCTGGAGGTGCTCCAGCTTGAGGGTCAGCGGTCCTGGCGGCAGCCCGAAGTCGGCCAGGTCCAGCTCGATGACCGGGGTGCGCCGGACATAGCCGCGGATCCGGCCGGCCACCGCCGCCACGTCCTGCCGGGTCAGCGGCCCGGGCGGCGGCTGCGTCGTGGCCTCGGCATCGCGGGCCGTCGTCATGGCATAGCTCCTCTCCCCGGCGGCGGGGGACCGGGATGGCCGCGCAGCGGGCAGCCGGGCAGGCACCCTGAATCGCCGCCACCCTAACCGACGGCCGGGCCCGGTCCCGCGGCGCCCGGCCCGCCGTGGTGGCTGGCCGGCGCAGGCGGGCAGCGGAGGCTCAGGCGGTCTGCTGGCTCGCGGCGTCCTGCAGGCCGAGCTCGGCGACCGAGGTCTCGCGCATCTTGAACTTCTGCACCTTGCCCGTCACCGTCATCGGGAACTCATCGGTGAACCGGACGTACCGCGGCACCTTGTAGTGCGCGATCTTCCCCGAGCAGTACGCGCGCAGCTGCTCGGCGGTCAGCTCCGAGCCGGGCCGCAGCCGGACCCAGGCACACAGCTCCTCGCCGTACCTGGCGTCCGGCACGCCGACGACCTGGACGTCCTCGATCTCCGGGTGCCCGTAGAGGAACTCCTCGACCTCGCGCGGGTAGACGTTCTCGCCGCCGCGGATCACCATGTCCTTGATCCGGCCCACGATGTTGAGGTAGCCGGCATCGTCCATGATGGCCAGGTCGCCGGTATGCATCCAGCGCGCCGCGTCGATCACCTCCGCGGTCTTCTCCGGCTCGCCCCAGTAGCCCAGCATCACTGAGTACCCGCGGGTGCACAGCTCGCCGTGGCTGCCGCGCGGCAGCACCAGGCCCGTGTCGGGGTCGGTGACCTTGACCTCGACGTGCGGGTGCACCCGCCCGACGCTGGACACCCGGCGCTCCATGTCGTCATCGGCGCGGGTCTGGGTCGACACCGGCGAGGTCTCGGTCATCCCGTAGCAGATGGTGACCTCGGCCATGTGCATCTCGCTGACCACGCGCTTCATGACCTCTACCGGGCACGGCGAGCCGGCCATGATCCCGGTGCGCAGCGTGCTCAGGTCGTAGCTGGCGAAGTCGGGCAGCGCCAGCTCGGCGATGAACATCGTGGGCACCCCGTACAGCGAGGTGCACCGCTCGGCCTGCACCGCGGCGAGTGTCGCGGCCGGGTCGAAGCCGGGTGCCGGGATCACGATGCAGGCGGCGTTGGTCGTGCAGGCCAGGTTGCCGAGCACCATCCCGAAACAGTGGTAGAAGGGCACCGGGATGCACACCCTGTCGGCCGCGGTGTACCGGCAGCCCTCGCCGATGAAGAACCCGTTGTTCAGGATGTTGTGGTGCGACAGCGTCGCGCCCTTGGGGAACCCGGTCGTGCCGCTGGTGTACTGGATGTTGATCGGCTCGTCGAAGGTCAGCCCGGCGGCGGCGCTGGCCAGCTGCTCGGCCCCGGCCGACCCGCTGGCCAGCGCCGTCTCGCCTGCGGTCACCAGCGCGTCCCAGGCCGGGGTGCCCAGGTAGATGACCTGCTCCAGGGCTGGCAGCGAGTCGCGGACCTCCCCGACCATGGCCCGGTAGTCGCTGGTCTTGAAGCTCTCCGCGCTGATCAGCATCCGGACGCCGGACTGGCCCAGCGCGTAGCCGAGCTCGTGGCTGCGGTAGGCCGGGTTGATGTTGACCAGGATCACGCCGATCTTGGCCGTGGCGTACTGGATGAGCACCCACTCGGCGCAGTTGGGGGCCCAGATGCCCACCCGGTCGCCCTTGCTGATGCCGGCCTCGGCCAGCCCGAGCGCCAGGGCGTCCGTGGCGGCGTCCAGCCCGGCGTAGGTCCAGCGGCGCCCGGAGGGCACATCCACCAGGGCCTCGCCGGCGCCGTGCGCGGCGGCGATCCGGCGCAGATTGTCCCCGATTGTCTCGCCGAGCAGCGGCGTGGCCGCGGTCCCGTGACTGTAGGACAGCTGAGCTTCTGCGGGCATTGCTGGACCTCCGTGATGTCAGTGCCCCCATAGTCCTCGTTTCGGCTGGTGGTGTGAAGCGCGCTCGCCGTGCCTGCCGCGCGCCCGCCGCGGGCGAGCGGACCGGGGGATGCGCCGTGCCGGGTGCCCAAAACCCGGTCAACGGAGTTACTGTCGAGTTCTAGCTCAATGACGTTTCGTAATTCGGAGCGCTGCGGTGGGAACCTGGATTATCTGGCTCATCATCGCCGCGGTGCTGGGCGCGGTCGAGATCGTCACCGTGACGCTCGCGTTCGGGCTTGTCGCCGTCGGCGCACTGGTGGCTGCGGTGGCCGGCGCGGCCGGCGGGAACCTGCCCGTCCAGTTCGGAGCGTTTGTCGTGGCCTCGGCCGTCGGGCTGGGCGTCGCCCGGCCCATCGCCATGCGTCATGTCCGGCAGCCTCCGCTGCTGCGGACCGGGACCGCGGCGCTGGTCGGCCGGACCGCCATCGTGGTCGAGGAGGTCAGCGCCGAGGGGGGCCGGGTACGTATCGGCGCTGATCTGTGGTCGTCCCGGCCGTATGACGAGACGCTCGTCATCCCGGCCGGGACCAAGGTGGACGTGCTGCACATCGAGGGCGCGACCGCCCTCGTGTACCCGAGGGAGTGACGGCGATGGAGGCTGCCGGAATCGTCGGAGCGATCATCGTTCTGCTGGTACTGCTGGTGGCCATGCGGACGGTGCGGATCGTGCCGCAGGCCAAGGCCAGGAACGTCGAGCGGCTGGGCCGCTACCGCAAGACGCTGGAGCCGGGGATGAACTTCATCATCCCGCTGGTCGACCGGGTCAAGCCGCTGATCGACCTGCGCGAGCAGGTGGTCTCCTTCCAGGGCCAGCGCGTCATCACCGAGGACAACCTGGTGGTCACCATCGACACCGTGCTGTTCTTCCAGTTGACCGACCCGCGCGCGGCCGACTACGAGATCGTCAACTACATCCAGGCGGTGGAGCAGCTGACCGCCACCATGCTGCGCTCGGTGATCGGCTCCATGGACCTGGAGCAGGCACTGACCTCCCGCGACCAGATCAACACCATGCTGCGCGGGGTGCTGGACGACGCCTCCGGCAAGTGGGGGATCCGGGTCACCCGGGTGGAGATCAAGGCCATCGACCCGCCGCAGAGCGTCAAGGACGCGATGGAGAAGCAGATGCGGGCCGAGCGCGAGAAGCGCGCCGCCATCCTGAACGCCGAGGGCATCCGGCAGTCGCAGATCCTCACCGCCGACGGCGACAAGCAGGGCACGATCCTGCGTGCCGAGGGCGAGAAGCAGAGCGCCATCCTGCGCTCCGAGGGCCAGGCCTCGGCGATCTCCACGGTGTTCCAGTCGATTCACGCCGGGGACCCCGACCCCAAGCTGCTGGCCTACCAGTACCTGCAGACGCTGCCGCAGCTTGCGCAAAATCCCGGTAATACGGTCTGGATGATCCCGAGCGAGCTGACCGGCGCGCTGAAGTCACTGAGCACCGCGTTCGGCGCGGGGCAGGAGGAGGCAGCCCCGGCCGGCAGCGCGGGCTCCCCGGCTCATGGCGCCAGCCCCGCGCCGCCCCCTGCGGTGGCCGTCGGCGGGACCGGTGACGGGGACGGATCTGCAGGTCAGCCGGGCCAGATCGACCAGCAGGCGGCCACCGTCCTGCCGCCGCTGCCGCGGATGCCGGCCGAGCCCGACGTGGTCGCTGACCCGACGGCCGATCAGCTGCCTGGCGCCAGCAACGGCGCCGCCGCCCCGGCCGAGGATGGCGACTGATGGTGGATTAAGGTCGGTGCATAACCCGCTGCACTCAGCTAATGCACGTGCAGAACCCGCGGGTAACCCTGTTAGCATGGTCACATATCTGGATGTGCGCCGTTCCCGGCACGGGGCTGATAGGCCAGCGGCGCAAGCGGCGGCCCAGGGGAGCTGACATGCATCTTCCAAATGGCATTCGCGGCGACGAGGTGCCTGGCACGTGGCGCAAGAGCACGGCCAGCAACCCCAGTGGCTCCTGCGTCGAGGTGGCTCAGCTGCCCGGTGGTGATGTTGCCGTCCGCAATTCCCGCCACCCGGACGGCCCGGCCCTGGTCTACACCCGGGCTGAGGTGGCCGCGTTCCTGGCCGGGGTCAAGGCCGGGGAGTTCGACGACCTGGCCTGACCGGCGCCAGGCGGCGCGGACCGCCTGATCCCGCAGGTGCCGGGGCCGGCTGGTCCCGGGTCGGCCGGGATCACTCGGCGGGGCCGGGGACGGCCGGGCTCAGGGGCGGATGGCCAGGCCGAGTGTCAGCAGCGCGCCGAAGGCTAGCTGCAGGCGGCCGGTCTGGCCCAGTGCCGCGACCAGCGCGCGGCCGGTCACGCCCTGGCGGACCTGCCGGACGGGCGCGAGCGCCAGCGGCACCGCGGCCAGCGCGGCCAGGCACAGCGGTGCCACCGGTGCCATCGCCGCGGCCACGCAGAACGGGATGACCACGCACCCCGCGTACAGCGCGCGGGTCCGCTGATCGCCGAGCACCACCGCCAGCGTCTGCTTGCCGGTCTGCCGGTCAGTCGGGATGTCGCGCAGGTTGTTGATTACCAGCAGCGCGCACGCCAGCAGTCCGACCGGAGCCGCTGCGGCGACCGCCAGCCAGGGCAGCGTCCGCATCTGGACATAGGCCGTTCCGGCGACCGCCACCAGCCCGAAGAACAGGAAGACCGAGACCTCGCCCAGCGCCCGGTACCCGTACGGCCGGCTGCCGCCGGTGTAGAACCAGGCCGCCGCCAGCGCGGCCGCGCCGACCAGCACCAGCCACCACGACGTCTGCGCGGCCAGCACCAGGCCGGCCACGCCGGCCACCGCGAACGAGGCCATCGCCGCGGCCAGCACCTGCCGGGGCCGGGCCAGCCCTGTCGCGGTCAGCCGGAGCGGGCCGACCCGCTGCTCGTCTGTGCCGCGGATGCCGTCGCTGTAGTCGTTGGCGTAGTTCACGCCCACCTGCAAGGCCAGCGCCACGAGCAGCGCCAGCGCCGCCCGGGAGGCCGAGAACTTGCCGTAGCCCGTCGCCACGCCAGAACCCACGACAACCGGGACGATGGCAGCGGGTAGCGTGCGCGGCCGCGCACCCGCTACCCAGTCCCTGAGTGCAGCCACAGCGCGCCCTCCGACCAAGTGATGAAGTCACAGGGTATTAGCCCGCGTCCCGCCCCTCGCGCCGCCCCGCCCTGGCGCTGCCCCGCCCGTCGCGCTGCCCCGCCCGTCAGCCGGGCGGCGAGCTGGCCGGCTAGCTCGCCGCGGGGAGGGCCTGCTCGGCGGTCTGGCAGATCAGCTCGATCTCCTCCTGGGCGAGGTGCTCGCCGCGCGTGGCCCGGTTACGGGCGCGGAAGTACTTGCGGATCCGGCGGCCGCCGAAGACCGCGACGCCGCGCAGCGTCACCACGCCCCACGGGATGGTCGGGCCGTAGATCACCATGATCGGGCTGACCGCGACTTCCTCCCCCATCCGGGCGCTGATCAGCTCGGCGGCCCGCGATGCCTCCCAGCGGGCGTGCGCGAGGCGGGGGGACTGGCTGAACGGGCCGTGATACAGCACGCCGCTGCCGGTCGCCCCGGTCGTGCGGACGGGCAGCCGGCGGTCCCAGCGCTCGGAGTCGATGGCAAAGACCCCGGCGGGCCCGACGAGCAGGTGGTCGATGACCGAGTCGGAGCCGGGGATGGCCCGGTTGTGCAGGGCCACGTAGCCGGCGGTGCGCAGCAGGCCGAGCCGGTGCCGGGTGCGCCGCTGCGCGGAGGTGGCGCGGACGTCGGCCGGGATCGGCGACATGGCCTTGGACTGGTAGACCGTGTCGATGATCGCGACCACGGCCGCGGCCGTCAGGCCCCAGCGCCAGTTCAGGAAGATCGTCACGACGACCCCGACGAGCAGGGCCACGATCGCCCGCCTGATCCAGATCGGGACTCGCGGGTCGGCGCTCAGCGCGGACATGGGCCGGCCGCGTGCCGGGATGAACTGCTGCGTCACGCGGGTCACCGGCACGGCCGGCGTACGGCGCACCGGCTCGGGTTCCGGCTCTGGCTCGGGCGGCAGTGTCTCGCCGGGAGCGGTGTCGTCCAGCTCGGAGTCGCCGGACTCGTTGTCGTCCAGTCCGACACCCGGCGTCGTGTCGGCCAGGGCGCGCTCGTCGAGCACGGTGTCCTCGAGCGCCGTGTCCTCGGGCGCCGTGTTTCCGGGCCCAGTGTTTCCGGGCCCGGTGGTTCCCGGTGCGGCGTCTTCGAGCGCGGTGACCTCGAGCGCCGGGTCACCCGCTCGCGCTGAGCCGGAACGCGCGGGCTCCGGACGCGCCGGATCGGGATGCGCAGATTCAGGACGTGCTGGCTCAGGGCGACCTGGCTCAGGGCGTGCCTGATCCGGGCGTGTCCGGTCGGGCTGCGCTCGGCCGGCGGTGGTGCCGGTCGACTGGGCTGGTACCAGCGGGCCCGCGGGGGCGGGCTTCCGGGGCGGTGCCGCCGGACCGGTCGTCGGTGGCTCGGGGCCGGTCTCGCGGTCCACGTGCCTAAGGGTAACCGAGCCGTCACTCGTCATCCAGGTACTCCGCGCTACACGCCCGGCGCTGCAGGATGGACCGCATCGGGCCAGTCGTTCTACTGTTCGGTGCGTGACCGACATTCATGACCTCACGGTGACAGAACTGGCGACGCAGATCCGGGACGGGCAGCTGTCCCCGGTGGAGATCACCGATCATTACCTCGATCGCATCGGCCGGCTCAACGAGCAGGTCGGCGCGTTCTACACAGTGACCCACGACCTGGCGCGCGAGCAGGCGACCGCGGCCGAGAAGACGGTGGCGGCATTCCGCCGCGGCGACGGCTCCGGCCCGCTGCCCCCGCTCACCGGGATCCCGATCCCGATCAAGGACCTGAACATGGTCGCCGGGGTCCGGATGACCCTGGGCAGCACCATCTTCGCGGACACCGTGGCGCCCGAGGACGACTATGTCGTCGCCGCGCTGCGCAGGGCCGGCATTGTCATCACGGGCAAGACCGCGACACCGGAATTCGGCCTGCCCTGCTACACCGAGACCAGGATCGGCCCCCCGGCCCGCACGCCATGGGACCTGAGCCGCTCGGCCGGCGGGTCCAGCGGCGGCGCGGCAGCGGCGGTGGCCTCCGGGCTCGCCCCGGCGGCGCAGGGCAGCGACGGCGGCGGCTCGATCCGGATCCCGTCCAGCGTCTGCGGGCTGTTCGGGATCAAGCCAAGCCGCGGCCGGGTGTCGGGCGGCCCGCTCATGCCCGACCTGGCCGGCCTGGGCATCGACGGCCCGCTGGCGCGCACGGTGGCCGACGCGGCCCTGCTGCTGGATGCCATGACCTGCAATGAGCCGGGCGACATGTACACGCAGCCGCCGCTGCCCGCAGGCGACAGCTTCCTGGGCTACGCCAGCCGCGAGCCGGGCCGCCTGCGCATCGCGCGGTCCCTGACCTCCGCGGTGGAAGGCGTGGAAGTGCACCCGGACTGCCTGGCTGCCTACGAGGACGCCAGCAAGCTGCTGGACTCGCTCGGGCATGACGTGCAGGACGTCGACCTGCCGTTCGGACCGGACGCCGTGCCGGCTTTCGTGACGCTGTGGTACGCCATGGCCACGCTGGCTCCGGTCAGCCCCGAGCAGGAAGGCGACCTGCTGCCGCTCACCGCCTACCTGCGCGGCAAGGGCCTAGAGCTGACGGCCGCCGAGCTGCTGTTCGCCCAGGGCTACCTGCAGGCGGTCATGCGGCCGGCGCTGCGCACGCTGGCGCAGTACGACGCGATCCTGACGCCCACCCTGGCCCTGCCGCCGCGGCCGGTCGGCTACTTCGACGAGGTGGACCCGGCCGAGAACTTCGAGCGGCAGAAGAAGTTCACGCCGTGGACGGCCCTGTACAACATCTCCGGCCAGCCCGCGGTGAACGTTCCGCTGCACTGGAGCGAGGGCGGGCTGCCCATCGGCGTGATGCTGGCCGGGCGGATGGGCGACGAGGCCACGCTGATCTCGCTCTCAGCCCAGCTCGAGGCCGCCCGGCCGTGGAAGGACCGGCACCCGCCGCTCTGGTAGGGCACGCGGCCGCCCGCCTCGTCCCGCCACCCCTGCCCGCCTCGTCCCGCCATCCCCGGCCTGCTCGACTCCCTCGTCCTGCTCCCTGATAACAGCAAGAGGGACGGCCCGCCAGCGTCGTGGCGGCGCACGAGCATGCATACCGGACAGCAGCGGGCCCGGAATCTCGTTTGACCGGCGATTCCGGGCCCCGTACCGTCTGCGGGGAGCCGGGGACCGCAGCACGCTCAGCAGCGTCAGTCGCGCGCGCCGCCGAGAGTTAACGAGATATATCTTGCTTGCTCGGGTGGTTGCGATATATCTTAACGGCTGATGAGGGGGTGGCGCGTGCCGCCACCGCGAGCAACTGCTGATCCTGGGGGATCTCCATGAGTAAAGCCCGTGCGCTCCTTCGCCTACCCGGTGGACGCCGGACTAAGTGGCTGGTACTGGTCTTCTGGCTGATCGTCGTCGTGCTGGCCGGCCCGCTGGCCGGCAAGCTGACGGGGGCCGAGAAGAATGACTCGTCGGCGTGGCTGCCGGCCAAGGCGGAGTCGACCAAGGTGGTCAACCTCCAGGCCAAGGTGCAGTCGCCCAACATCTTCCCCGGCGTGGTCGTGTACTCGCGGCCGTCCGGCGTGACCCCGGCTGACCGGGCCAAGGCCGCCGCCGACGCCCGCAGCTTCGGCCAGGTCCACGGCGTCATCAAGGGGCAGGTCCAGGGACCGGTGGTGGCTAAGGACAACACCGCCATCGAGACGATCGTCCCGGTCGACCTGGGCAAGAACGGGTGGAACGGGGCCACCGCGGCCGCCGACCACCTGCGCACCATCGCCACCTCCGGCACTACCGGGATGACCATCCACATCGCCGGCCCGCTCGGCACGGCATCGGACTCGTCCAAGTCGTTCAAGGGCATCGACAGCACGCTGCTGATCGCCACGCTGGCCGTGGTGATCGTCTTGCTGCTGGTCACCTACCGGAGCCCGGCCTTGTGGCTGCTGCCGGTCATCTCGGCCGGCGTCGCCCTGGCGGTCTCGCAGGGCCTGATCTACCTGCTGGCCGCGCACGCCGGCCTGACCGTGAACGCGCAGACCGCCGGCATCCTGGACGTGCTGGTATTCGGCGCCGGCACCGACTACGCCCTGCTGCTGACCGCCCGCTACCGCGAGGAACTGCGGCGGCACAGCGACCGGCACGAGGCCATGGCCATCGCGCTGCGCCGGGCCGGGCCGGCCATCATGGCCAGCGCCGGCACCGTGATCCTGAGCCTGCTGGTGCTGATGGTCGCCGAGCTGAACTCGACCAACAGCATGGGCCCGGTCCTGGCCCTCGGCGTCGGGGTGGCGCTGGCCGCCATGGTGACGCTGCTGCCCGCGCTGCTGGTGATCTTCGGCCGGTGGGTCTTCTGGCCGGTCCGTCCGGTCTACGGCTCGGCCGAGCCGACCTCGGGGGGTTTCTGGGCCCGGGCGGGCCGCGGCATCGCGATCCGGCCGCGCCTGGTGTGGCTGGTCACCGCCGTGGTGCTCGGTGCCCTGGCCCTGGGCACGCTCGGCCTGAAGGCCGGCGGGCTGACCAACGCGCAGTCCTTCCGCGGTACCCCGGACTCGGTGGTCGGCCAGCGGGTGCTGGACCGCAGCTTCCCGGCCGGCGCCGGGCAGCCCGTGGTCGTGGTGGCCAGCCCGGCCGCTGCCGGGCAGGTCAAGTCGGCGTTCGCGAGCACGCCGGGCATCGACGGCGTCACGGCGACGGTGGTGCAGCGCGGCCATGCCTACCTGTACGGGACGCTCACCGCGCCCCCCGACAGCCAGGCCGCCTACAGCGCCGTTGACCGGGTCCGCACCGCGGTGCATGCCGTTCCCGGCGGGGACGCGCTGGTCGGCGGCATGACAGCGGTCAACATGGACATCAAGTCAGCGGCGACGCATGACCGCGAGGTGATCATCCCGCTAGTCCTGGCCATCGTGTTCCTGATCCTCGGCGCGCTGCTGCGGTCGATCGTGGCCCCGGTGATCCTGATCGCCACGGTGGTGCTGTCGTACTTCGCGGCGCTGGGCGCCAGCTCGCTGGTGTTCAACCACCTGTTCCACTTCGGCGGCGCGGATACCTCGTTCCCGCTGTTCGTGTTCGTGTTCCTGGTCGCCCTGGGCATCGACTACAACATCTTCCTGATGACCCGGGTCCGCGAGGAGGCCAGGAACCACGGCGCCCGCCGCGGCGCGCTCACCGGGCTGGCCGCGACCGGCGGGGTGATCACCTCGGCCGGCGCGGTGCTGGCGGGCACGTTCGCGGTGCTGGGCACGCTGCCGGTCACCTTCCTGGCCGAGCTCGGCTTCGCGGTGGCCTTCGGCGTCCTGCTCGACACCCTGGTCGTCCGGTCGGTGCTGGTCACGGCCCTGAACCTGGACCTGGGGCGGTGGATGTGGTGGCCCAGCAAGCTGGCCACCGAGCCGGTCCCGGACCGGGAACTGCCCGCCCGGCGGCCCGCCGAGGTGCGGTAGGCCGCCGCCGCGCGGAGGCGCGGTTCACCCCGGCCGGGTGATGACAGCCGGCCGGGGTGAACCGCACCGTGGTGCCCCACATGGCTGGGCCGCCGTGCTTCTGGCACGGCGGCCCAGCACGTCACTGCGCGGCCCCCGCGCCGCGAGCGGAGGCACGGCGGCATGAATCACCTGCTGGAGCGGCTGGGCGCGCTCGCGGTCCGGCGGCACTGGATCGTGATCATCTCGTGGGTGATCATCCTCGGCGCGCTGCTGGCGACCAGCCAGAAGTGGGGCGGCACCTACGTCAACAACTACACCGTCTCCGGCACCGACTCCGCCAGCGGCCTGAATCGCCTCAATGCCGACTTCCCGCAGCAGGGCGGCTACTCCGGCCAGATCGTCTTCCACGCCCGGCACGGCACCGTCGCCCAGCAGCAGTCGGCCGTCAGCCAGGCCACCAGCAACATCGCCCGGCTGCCGCACGTCATCAAGGCGACCAGCCCGTTCGCCTCATCCAGCTCGGGCATGGTGTCCAAGGACGGCACGATCGCCTACGCGACGGCCTCGTGGAAGGTGAATCCCAACTCGCTGGGCACCTCCTACCTGGACAAGCTCAACAGCGCGGTCAGGCCCGCCACCAGCGCGGGCCTGCAGGTCGCTTACGGCGCCGGCGCCGGGCAGATCGGCCAGACCACCGATGACCGCACCTCCGAGGCGATCGGCCTGGGCTGCGCGCTGCTGCTGCTGTTGTTCATGTTCGGCTCGCTGATCACCGCGATGATCCCGCTGATCTCGGCGGTGTTCAGCGTCGGCGCCGGGCTGGCCCTGCTCGGCCTGCTGGCCTCGGTGATCACCTTCCCGACCACCGCGCCGACCATCGCCACCCTGCTGGGCCTCGGCGTGGCCGTGGACTACGGCCTGTTCCTGGTCTCCCGGCACCGCGAGCAGCTCGATGCAGGGATGGACGTGACGAAGTCCGCGGCGCTGGCCGAGGGCACCTCGGGGGCCGCCATCGTGGTCGCGGGCAGCACCGTGGTGATCTCGATCCTCGGCCTCTACGTGGTCGGGGTCAGCTTCGTCGGGTCGCTCGGCCTGGCCGCCGCCCTGGTGGTCGCGGTCACCATGCTGGCCGCGCTGACCATGGTGCCCGCGCTGATGGGCCTGGTGCGCGGGAACGTGCGCGCCCTGCCGGACCGGATCCGGGCCCGGCGCACGGGCATCTCGGTCCGGGAGCAGGCCAGGCAGACTGCCGCGGCCACCGAGGAGCAGCACGAGCACAGCGCCTTCGCCCGCTGGGGCCGGATGGTCTCCGGCCATCCCTGGCCGTGGGGCGTGGCCAGCGTGGCGCTGCTGGTCGTGCTGGCCATCCCGCTGTTCTCGATCACGCTCGGCCAGCCCGATAACGGCACCAACCCCACCTCGCAGAGCAACCGCCGGGCCTATGACCTGATCAGCGAGGGCTTCGGGGTCGGCGTCAACGGCCCGCTGGCGGTCGTCGTCGTGCTGCCGAAGCAGTCCAGCTCGGCCACCCAGCAGCTGCTGTCCGGCATGCAGAAGAACGTGTCCGGCACCTCCGGCGTCGCCTCGGTCAGCCCGGCCACGGTCAACTCGGCGGGCAGCACGGCCGTGTTCAACGTCATCCCGACCACCCGGCCGCAGGCCAGCGCCACCACCAGCCTGGTCAAGACGCTGCGCGACGCCGTGCTGCCCAAGTCGGATGTCACCACCTACGTCACCGGCACGACCGCGGGCCAGGTCGACTTCACCAGCCGGATCACCGGGCGGATGGTGTGGCTGATCCTGGCCGTGGTGGCCATCGCCTTCATCCTGCTGACCACGGCGTTCCGCTCGGTGGTGATCGCGACCAAGGCAGCGATCTTGAACCTGCTGTCCATCGGCGCTGCCTACGGGGTGATCGTCGCGATCTTCCAGTGGGGCTGGGGCGCGAGCCTGGTCGGCATCCCGACCACGCTGCCGATCCCGGCCTACGTGCCGATGCTGGTGTTCTGCATCGTGTTCGGCCTGTCCATGGACTACGAGGTCTTCCTGCTGTCCCGGATCCACGAGGCCTGGATCACCACCCGTGACCCGCACCGGGCCGTGGCGATCGGCATCGGGGGCACGGCCCGGGTCATCACCACGGCCGCGTCGATCATGGTGGTGGTGTTCGCCAGCTTCGTGCTCAGCACCGACCCCACGGTCAAGATGCTGTCGATCGGCATGGCGTTCGCGGTGCTGATCGATGCCACCGTGGTGCGGATGATCCTGGTGCCCTCGATCATGTCGCTGCTGGGCACGCACGCCTGGTGGATGCCGCGCTGGCTGGAGCCGGTCGTGCCGCACCTGCAGCTGGAGGGCAGCGCCGCCGCCGCGGCCGGGGCAGCCGCGCAGGTCAGCCGGCCGGCCGAGCCCGCCGCCGCCGGCCAGGACAGCGGCCGCGACGGCTAGCCGCTGATCACAGCAAGAGTCGGCCGGCGGCGGTCGCCGGATCCGGGGCCGGGATGCCCGCGGCGAGCTGCGCGGCGCCGCGCAGCTCGCTATGCCGGGTCGCTAACGAGGCTGGCGCCGCGCTGATGTGGCCGGGTCCGTGCCTGCCGCGCCCGTGCCTCCTACGATGCCTTGTACCCGGCGGGGCTGCCGTGCACGGACAACTCCGCCGGTACGGGGGATGCGGAGGTGGTCGCGTGTTGCCGGAGCGGCGGCGCTCCCGGCAGGTGGGGCGCATCAGTCAGGCCGTGCTCGCGCTCGGCGTGTCCGCGGTGCTGCTGGTCATCCTCGGCGCCGGGCTCGGCCCGGTGCCGGCGCTGGGCCGCGCGCTGGATCCAGGGCACGGGGCCTGGACCTCGGCGGCCGGCGGGCGGCTGCCGGCCTCGCGGACGTTACGGCTGCCGGGGCTGGCGCACCCGGTGCAGGTCCGGTTCACCGCCGCCGGCGCCGCGTCGGTCAGCGCCGCCACCGACAGCGACCTGTTCCTGGCCCTGGGGTATGTGCATGCGCGGTTCCGGCTGGCCCAGCTGGACCTGCAGCGGCGCCTGGGGGAGGGGCGGCTGGCCCAGCTGACGGGGCCCTCGGCGGTCGCGTCGGACCGGTTCGAGCTGCAGCTGGGCCTGCTCCGCACGGCGCGCCAGGAGTGGGCGGGCATGCCCAGGTCCAGCCCGGCGGCGCGGGCGCTGACTGCCTACGCCCGCGGCGTGAACGACTACCTGGCGACCGCGCGGGCCAGCGGGCAGTGGCCGGCGCTGTTCTCGCTGGCCGGGGTGTACCCGGCGGACTGGACGCCGGTGGACAGCCTGGTCGTCCAGGGGGACCTGGACCAGCAGCTCAGCTTCACCACGGTGCCGCTGGACTACGCGCTGCTGGAGCGCTCGCTGGGGGCGCGGCGCACGATGGCCTGGTTCCCGGTCACGGCGCCGGGCGCGCAGAGCCCCTACGACCCGGGCCCGTACCGCACGCTGGGCACGGCGCCGCTCCCGGCCGATCCGGCGGCGGCGACTGCGGCAGTGCCGGCCGCCGCGCCGGGCAGGGGACAAGCGGGCGGGAGAGGAGCGGCCAGCGCGGGCCCGGCCCGCCAGGCGGCTGTGGCGCGGGCCGCGGCAGCGATCCTGACGCAGGTCAGCGCCCTGCCAGCGGGCCAGGTGCACGCCTACCCGGACAGCAACGCCTGGGCGGCGAGCGGATCACGGGTGGCCGGCTCCGGGGCGATGCTGGCCGGTGATCCGCACGTGCCGCAGACGCTGCCCTCGCTGTGGTACCAGGTGGCCCTGTCCGCGCCGGGCCTGAGCGTGTCCGGGGTCAGCGTGCCGGGCATGCCGGCCGTGCTGATCGGCCACAACGCCGACATCGCCTGGTCGGTGACCGATACCCAGAGCCAGTCGGTCCTGTACTACGACGAGCAGACCAGCCCGTCCCGGCCGGGACAGTATTTCTGGCGCGGCCAGTGGCGCCGGATGCAGCAGGTGCACTACGTGATCCCGGTGCGCGGCGGGCCGTCCCGGCGGCTGACGGTCGACCTCACCGTGCACGGCCCGGTGCTGACCAGGGCCGGGCAGACGGTCGCGGCCGACTGGACGGGCGCGCTCGGGTCGCCGGACCTGGCCGTGCTGCTGCGGGTCGGCCAGGCGCGTGACTTCCGGCAGTTCCGGGCGGCCCTGGCGGGCTGGCGCTCGCCCGCCGAGAATTTCGTGTATGCCGACCGGCACGGCAACATCGGGGCGATCTCGGCCGGGCTGTTCCCGCAGGTCCGCCACGGCCGCCCGTGGCTGCCGATGCCTGGCACCGGCGCCGATGACATCGCCGGAGTGATCCCGTACGCCGCGGTGCCGCACGTCTACAACCCGCCCGGCCAGGTCGTGGTCACGGCCAACCAGCGGCCGGTGGCCAGCTCGTACCCGTACTACATCGGGACGTCGGCCAATGACTTCGACGCCGGGTTCCGAGCCGCCACCGAGTACGCCTACCTGCGCCGGCACAGCTCGCTGCGCCCGGCTAGCTTCGCCGTGCTGCAGGGCAGCCTGACCGACGGGCTGGCCCGGCAGGTGGTGCCGCGGCTGCTGGCGGCGCTGCGCCATGCCCCGCTGACCCCGCTGCAGGACCAGGCCCGGCAGGTGCTGGCGGGCTGGAACTACTCGATGGTCACCGACTCGGCGGGCGCCTCGATCTGGTGGTGGTTCTGGTCGGATTACCTGTCGGCGGTGTTCGGCCCCTGGTGGAAGTCCGCGCAGGTTCCGGTGCACCTGGACCGCGCCGGGCTGGCCGTCGGCCCCGGCCAGGCCAGCCTGAACGAGGTACTGGCGCACTGGACCCGCCACGACCGGCACAATCCCGCCTTCTCCCCGCCGGGCGGGCCGGCCAGGGACGCGGCCGGGGCGATGCGGGCCGCATTCGCGGCGGCGGTGGCGCACCTGAAAGCCAGCCCGGGCGGTGCCCCGGACACCTGGACCTGGGGCAAGCTGCACACCCGGCGGCTCGCGTCGCTCACCAAGGCAAGCGCGCTCGGGTACGGGCCGCGGCCCGATGGCGGAGACCCGTGGACGCCCGACGCGGCCGACGGCGGGCTGGCGTCCAGCGCCGGGCCGAGCTGGCGGATGATCGTGCACTGGACTGGCTCGGGCGCGGCCGCGGCGGAAGGCATCTACCCCGGCGGGCAGAGCGAGAACCCGGCCTCGCCCTGGTACGGGAACCTGATCGCCGACTGGTGGGCGGGCCGGTACCTGCCGATGCCGCCCGCGCGGCTCGCGCCGGCCGGGAGTCGCGCTCAGCCAGGTGCGCGGGGCGGGCCGGGCGGAAGCGGGCGCGACGGTGGCGGGACTAGCAGGACCGCCGGGACCGGCGGCGCGGGGAACAGCGGACCCGGCGGGGTCAGCTGGGAGCTGGTGCCGTGACCGCCGACCTCAGGCGCCTGGGCAGGCGCGGCTCCTACCGGCTCGGCCGGCTGCGAGCCCAGGGCATCGCCGATCCGGGGCCGCCGTCACCGTTCCGGCCGAGCTTCACCCGGCCGCGCCACCACGGGCCGACCCCGGCCTGGCTGGCGGCGGGCCTAGCCGGCACGCTGGTCATCGCGGCCGGTGCCGCGGCCGGCCTCTGGTTCGTGCCGTTTATCGCGGGCCTGGTGGCCGGGCTGGCCAACCGGATCGGCGGCTGGCGGGCCCGGATCATGATCCTGGCCGTGACGATCATGGCAATCGCCGGGTGGGCGATCCCGCTGGGCTGGCTCGCGCTGGACGGCGAGCCGGCCGGTGCGACGGCACGCGTCATCGCGGCGCTCCTCGGGCTCCCGGCCTTCGCCACGACGGGCGTCATCGTGACCTTCGCGGTCGCCGTCGCCCAGGCGCTGGCGGGGCTGTGGCTGGGCCGGGCGCTAACCCCGTTCCCGGATCGCGGCTAGCCGGAGCGCGGCCGAGCGCGGCTAGCCAGAGCGCGGCCAGGAGCTAGCCATCAGGAGATGTCCGTGCCAGTGGCGGTGCGGCGGAATAGCGCGAGCGGGAGCCGCGTTGTGAGCCCTCGCTGGTGTGATGTGTCCCCGGGCCTCACCTACTGCCGTCGCGGAATACCGTCCGGCTGGAGCCGCGACGCGCCACTCGCCGAGAGGCGACACCACACCGGCCCATGGCCTCGCCCTCGGGAGCAGTAGCTCGCCGGGGGCGTCGTCATATCCGGGCCTCAGTTCCGGGCGCTGACCAGTTCATCGACGTCACGGAAGGCCAGGACCTCCTGGCCGGCGCTGTTTCCTGCTTCCCGGCGCTGCCGGGAGCTGCTCGCCTCCTGCGGCGTGAAGAACCCAGCGCGCATAACGGGATGATGTCCGCAGCAGGGAGTATTTCGTGCCGGAGCGCCGCGGAATCCTCCCCGCAATCCGGCCGCAGGCACGGCGCGCCCGGAGAGCCGGGGTGACGGAGGCAGGCACGCCGCGGGGGCTGATCATGGGGGGATGACGGATCCGGACCTGATCAGGCGGGCTGAGGCAGCCGGGATCGCGACCAGCTACGAGAACTGGCTGGGTGAGCAGATCGACGTGCCGCCCGACACTCTCGAGGCCATTCTGGCCGCCCTGACCGCAGCCCCGGCGATGGCGGCGGGCCAGTCTGGCGCCGCGGAGCCGGCCGGGGCCGCTGAGCCGGCCGGGGTCGTTGACTCGGGTGGAACTGCTGGGCTGAGCGGAGCTGCAGATCTGAATGGAACTGTGGAACCAGGTGGTGTCGCTGAGCCGAGTGCGGCTGCTGAGGCCGGCACGGGAGCTGACTCCGTTGGAGTTTCTGAGGCCGGGGATGCCGGGTCCGGGCTAGGCCGGCTCAGGGCCGATCAGGCCGGCCCGGGCCGGGCCGTGGCGCCCATGCCGGAGCGGCGGGCCTGGGGGTTCACCGTCCAGCTGTACTCCGTCCGGTCACTGCAGTCCTGGGGTCATGGCGACCTGCGCGACCTCGCCGAGCTAGCCGGGTGGAGCGCGCGGACCCTCGGGGCGGGGTTCATCCTGGTCAACCCGCTGCATGGGGCCGAGCCGCGGCCGCCGGTGAGCCCGTCGCCGTACCTGCCGATGACCCGCCGCTACACCAGCCCGCTCTACCTGCGCATCGAGGACATCCCCGAGTACGCCCGGCTGGCCCCGGCTGACCAGGAGGAGATCGAGCGGCTCTCCGCGCCGCTGCGGGCCCGCAGCCGCACCGCCGACCTCATCGACCGCGACGTGGTCTGGGCGGCCAAGCTGGCGGCGCTGGAACTGATCTACCGCGTCCCGCTGGGCGCTGACCGCAGCGAGGCTTACGCAGCCTTCCGCGACCGCGAGGGCGCCGAGCTGGAGTACTGGGCAGCGTGGTGCGCGCTGGCCGAGCGGCACGGACCGGACTGGCGGTCCTGGCCGGCCCGGCTCCGGGACCGGGCAGCCGGGCTGGCCGCCGTGGCTGGCGAGCCTGCCGACTCTGCCGGACCGGGTGAGCCTGGCACGGCCAGAGGCCCGGCCGGGCCGGAGAAGCCGGGCGGGCCGGGGGCGCTGGGAGGGCCGGGCAGGCCCGGCGAGCCAGGCGGCCGGACTAGCGAGCGCGGCGTGCTCGGCGAGCGGGCCGGCTTCCACGCCTGGCTGCAGTGGCTGGTGGACGAGCAGCTCGCCGCGGCCCAGCGCGCCGCCCGCGCCGCCGGGATGGCGCACGGCGTCATCCATGACCTGGCCGTCGGCGTGCATCCCGGCGGCGCCGACGCGTGGGCGCATCAGGACCTGCTGGTGGCGGGCGTGAGCGTCGGCGCGCCGCCGGACAGCTTCAACCAGCTCGGCCAGGACTGGGCGCAGCCGCCGTGGCATCCCCAGCGCCTGGCCGCCGCCGGCTACCGCCCGCTGGCCGAGCTGCTGGCCGCGGCGCTGCGGCACTCCGGCGGGCTGCGCGCCGACCACGTGATGGGCCTGTTCCGGCTCTGGTGGGTGCCCGACGGCATGACCGCCGACCGCGGTGCCTATGTCCGCTATGACCACGCCGCCTCCGTCGCCGCGCTCGCCGGCCAGGCCCGGGCGGCGGGCGGGCTGGCCATCGGCGAGGACCTGGGCACCGTCGCCCCGTGGATCCGCCCCTACCTGGCCGATCATGGCGTCCTGGGCACGATGATGCTCTGGTTCGCTCAGCAGCCCGACGGCTCGCCGCTGCCGCCCGGTGAGTGGCGCCGCGACTGCATGGCCACCGTCGGCACGCACGACGTGCCGACCGTCGCCGGCTTCGCCTCCGGGGACCAGGTCGGCGTCCGGGCTCGCCTGGGGCTGCTGACTTCGCCGGAAGACCAGGAACGAGCTCGCGCCGCGACGATGATGTCCGCCTGGCGGGCCGCCCTCGCCGCCGAGGGACTGCTGGCTCCCGGCGAGCGTCACGGGCCGGCCGCCCGGGCCGGGGCGGACGACACGGCCCGGCTGACCGTCGCCCTCTACGGCTACCTGGCCAGGACGCCGGCCCTGCTGCTCGGCGTATCCCTGGCCGACGCGGTCGGCGAGAGGCGCAGCCAGAACATCCCCGGCACCAGCACCGAGTACCCCAACTGGCAGATCCCGCTGTGCGACGAGGCCGGCCGTCCGGTGCTCATCGAGGCCTTGCCTGCGCTACCCCTGGTGCGGGCCGTAGCGCAGGCCGTCTCGGGCTGAGCCAGGGCTAGGCAACGCCGCGTCGCGCTGACGGCAGCGCAGCGCGCGGGCAACGTCGTCGCGGCCCTCCGACAGCAGCCGGGCCAGCGACGCCGGCGGGTTGCCGCGCGTGAGGTACTCATCGGCCGCCTCGATCGCCGCCGGGGTGATGACAGTGATGGGGTAGGCCACCTCGGCGAAGTACTGCGCCATGTCCGAGCCCCAGTCCTGCCAGATCCCGCCGATCACCTCGAAATACGGCCCGGTGAACGGCGCCAGCAGCTCCTCCTGGTCCAGGTCCTGGAAGCCGTTCAGGGTGGCCCGGAACATGGCGTTCGGCAGGTGGCCGCCGGTGACCTGCCGCCAGGCCTCTGCCTTCGCCTCCGGCGTGGGGATCGCGGCGCGGGCCGCCGCCGCGTGCCGCTGCCCGGCGTCGGTCATGTCCTGGTCCAGCTCGGCATCGATCTGGGCCTGGCCCGCCGCGCCGCGGCTGACCAGCCGGTGCAGCAGCCGCCAGCGCATGTCGGTGTCGACGGCCAGCCCGTCGATGGTCACCGAGCCGTCCAGCAGCCCGGCCAGCAGGGCGAGGTCGCCGGTGGCCGAGGCGACACCCGTGAAGGCGATCGCGTAGGCCAGCTGCTCGTCCGAGCCGGCCGCCGCGCCCTCCAGCAGGCCGCGCAGCCCCGCGGCCAGCCGGGCCTGCCCCTCCGGCCGCCAGGCCGGGTCGGCGAACCGGCGCACCGCGATCGAGACCTGGCGCAGCACCGTCTGCAGCACCGTGACATCAGTGATGGTGTCCGTGCCGGCCAGCACCAGGCTGAGGTAGTCGCGGACGGGCATCTCGCCGTCCCGGACCATGTCCCAGGCCGCTGCCCAGCAGATCGCCGCCGGGAGCGCGTCGGCGAACTGGCCGCGCCCGTCGATCAGGGCGCGCAGCGACTGCTCGTCCAGCCGCACCTTGGCATAGGAGTGGTCGTCGTCGTTGACCAGCACCAGGTCCGGGCGCTGGACGCCGGCCAGCTCGGTGATCTCGGTGTCGGGCCCGGCGATGTCCACCTCGACCTGCCGGATGCGGGTGAAGCCGTCGCCGGCCCGGTCATACAGGCCGATCGCGATCCGGTGCGGCCGCAGCTCCGGATAGCCGGCGGGCGCCTCCTGCTGCACGCTGAACGAGGTGAACCGGCCATCCGGGCCGGTCTCGAACCGCGGCCGCAGCGTGTTCACCCCGGCGGTCTCCAGCCACGCCTTGGACCAGGAGGTCAGGTCGCGCCCGGAGGTCTGCTCCAGGGCTCCGAGCAGGTCGCCGAGCGTCGCGTTGCCCCAGGCGTGCGCGGCGAAGTAGGCCCGCACCCCGGCCAGGAAGTTCTCCCGGCCCACGTAGGCGACCAGCTGCTTGAGCACGGCCGCGCCCTTGGCGTAGGTGATCCCGTCGAAGTTGACCTCGACGGCGGCAATGTCCGGGATGTCCGCGGCGATCGGGTGCGTCGAGGGCAGCTGGTCCTGCCGGTACGCCCAGGCCTTCTCCACCTGCGTGAACGTCGTCCAGGCCGAGGTCCACCGGGTGTTCTCCGCCTCGGCGACGGCCGCGGCCCAGGTCGCGAACGACTCATTCAGCCACAGATCGTCCCACCAGCGCATGGTGACCAGGTCGCCGAACCACATGTGCGCCATCTCGTGCAGGATCGTCGACGCCCGCGCCTCCCGCGCGGTGTCGGTCACCCGGGAGCGGAAGACGTAGTTCTCCAGGAATGTCACGCAGCCGGCGTTCTCCATGGCGCCCGCCTTGAACTCGGGCACGAACAGCTGGTCGTACTTGGGGAACGGGTACCGGACCCCGAACTCGCGGTGGTAGAAGTCAAAGCCCTGCCGGGTGATCTCCAGGATCTCGTCCGGGTCCAGGTAGCCGGCCAGCGACTGGCGGCAGAACACGCCCAGCGGGATGCCGTCGTGCTCCGACCGCACGACGTGGTACGGCCCGGCCGCCACCGCGGTGATGTAGGTCGGCAGCACCGGCGTGGGCGGGAAGTGCCAGCGCAGGTTGCCCAGCCCGGCGGGCTCCGGATCGCCTGCGGGCGGCATGTTCGAGATGACCTGCCAGTCATCCTGGCCGCTGACCGTCAGCTCGAAGCTGGCCTTCAGGTCGGGCTGGTCGAAGCAGGCATAGATCTGGTGGGCGTCGAACGTCTCCAGGTCGGAGTACATATAGATGCCCTTGTCCGCCGGGTCGGTGAACCGGTGCAGGCCCTCCCCGGTGCGCGAGTAGGCACAGTCCGCGACGACGCGCAGCTCATTGGACTCGGCCAGGCCGGTCAGCGCGATGCGGTTGCCGTCGTGCGCCGCCGGGTCGACGGGCTCCCCGTTCAGGGTGATCTCGGTGACCTCCGGCGCGGTCAGGTCGATGAAGGTGCTGGCGCCCGCAGTCGTGCAGGTAAACCGGGCCGTCGTCACCGACCGGAACGTTGACTCGCCGCCGGTGAGGTCGAGATCGACCTGGTAGGACTGCACGCTCAGCAGCCGGGCCCGCTCCCGCGCCTCGTCGCGCGTCAGATTGCTCGCCACCGCGATGTTCCCTTCCGTGGATGGCCGGCCGGTCTTTTCCTATCGCTCCTGCGGAATTACCCGCCGCGTGCCCCGGTTGGCCTCTGACAGAGTCCCCGATCCTCGCAAGGAGCGTAATGGCTGAGCAGGAGCCTACTGAAGTTGATTTCTGGTTCGATCCGCTGTGCCCGTGGGCGTGGATCACCAGCCGCTGGATCCTGGAGGTCGAGAAGGTCCGGCCGGTCAAGGTGAACTGGCATGTGATGAGCCTGGCCGTGCTGAACGAGGGCAAGGATGACCTGTCGGAGGGGTACCAGGAGCTGATGCGCACGGCCTGGGGCCCGGTGCGGGTCTGCATCGCCGCCGCGCAGAAGCTCGGCCCGGAGGTGCTCGGTCCCCTGTACACCGCGCTGGGCACCCGCTTCCACGACCAGAAGGCCGGGCGCGAGCGCGCCGTGATCGAGGCGGCGCTGGCCGATGCCGGGCTGCCGGCGGAGCTGGCCGACGCGATGGAGTCCACCGAGTACGACGAGGCGCTGCGGGCCTCGCACGCCGACGGCATCGAGCGAGTCGGCTACGAGGTGGGCACCCCGATTATCTCGGTGCTCGGGACCTCTATCTTCGGGCCGGTCGTGTCGCCGATCCCGCGCGGGGAGGCGGCCGCGAAGCTGTGGGACGGCGTCCTGCTCGTCGCCGGGACCGACGGCTTCTTCGAGCTCAAGCGCAGCCGGACCCGCGACCCGATCTTCACCTGAGCCCGGACCGGGCGGCGGCGCGGCCAGCCTCCGAGCTGCGCCGCCGCCCGGCACCCCCGTTCTGCCGCGGTGGCCCGCAGGTCAGTGGTCGCTGACCACGCGGACCTTCCACGAGCAGCTCGTGATGATCACGAGGTAGTGGCTGGCGGTGGCGGAGTAGGTCGAGGTGCTGCCCGTGCCGGCCGAGCCGGCGGCATCCACGCTCAGCCCGTCGTGGCCGCCGCCGCCCTCCCGGATGATCAGCCCTCCGCGCGGCGCTCGCGGCGCGCACTGGAACGACCAGTGCAAGTCCCAGCGGCCCGGCGCGGTCACCGAGAACGCCCCCGTGGTCCGGTTCCCTGTCCCGGCGAAGGCGCGCAGCACGGTGCCAGGGCGGCGGGTACTGCCGGGCTGTCCCGCCCCGCCGCCATGATCTCCGCCCGGGCCGCCCCGCGCGCCGGTGGCCCTCGGATTCAGCTTGGAGGATCCGGCCGCGGCGGCGACATGCGTCGCCTTGGCTGGCCCGGCGGCCTCAGCGACCAGCGCAACCAAGCCGGTCACCAGGCATAATCCGGCGGCCCAGGCTCCGGCAGTGACAAATAGCCGCAGGGCCCGGTGGGCGTGCACAACCAGGGGAGTGGTCGAGCCGAACGGCGCCGCGTGCTGGGGACCTCGCGGCGGCAGCCGCCACCCCCGGGGAGCCTGGTAAGTCATCCGCCCATCCTCAGGTCGGCCATCCGGGCCTCAGCTACGGAACGTAACTACACACTCGGTCACTTACTGAGAGCGTTGTATCACGAAATGCAGTGTCGTCCGGGCCTTACGAGCGGAATAGCTGGCACGGACGAGATGATCGGAGCTCGTGCGGATCCATACGGATCCGGGCGCAGACCTGAAGCTGGACGAAGTTCCCCGGGCGATCATGAACGATAAGTGACCATCAGGACCTGATCGTCTGATCTGGCGGCCGCGCCGCCGGCGTCGTTTCCGTCCCGGGGCGCCCGGGCGCAGGCCCCCGGCCGGGACCCGCCGGGGCTCGCCGCCGCCCGGCCGATGAGGCAGGATGGCGCCATGCGCAGCAACTTCATCGGCGGCACCTGGACCCCGTCAGCCAGCGAGACCGGAATCGACGTGATCAACCCGGCCACCGAGGCGGTCATCGACCGGGTTCCGGCTGGTCATCCGGCGGATGTCGATGCCGCGGCCCTGGCCGCCCGCGCCGCGTTCGCTGGCTGGTCGCAGACCTCGCCGGCCGAGCGTGCCGGGTACCTGGCGGCCGCCCGTGACCTGCTGGAGCAGCGCGCTGACACAGTCGCGGCGGCGATCAGCGCCGACATGGGCTCGCCGCTGGCCTTCGCCCGCGCCGTGCAGGTCGGCACGCCGCTGGCGGTCCTGGCCAGCTATGTGGAACTGCTGGGCCGCTACGACTTCGGCGGGGAGCGGGACGGCAACTCGCTGATCGTCCGCGAGCCGGCCGGCGTGGTGGGGGCCATCACCCCGTGGAACTACCCGCTGCACCAGATCGTGGCCAAGGTCGCTGCGGCGCTGGCGGCCGGCTGCGCGGTAGTGCTCAAGCCCAGCGAGGTGGCACCGTCGGCGGCCTACGAGCTGGCCGACATCCTCGCCGCCGCCGGGCTGCCGCCGGGGGTGTTCAACCTGGTCAGCGGGACCGGCCCGGTGACTGGCGAGGCGATCGCCGGGCACCCGGAAGTGGATGTCGTCTCGTTCACCGGGTCCGCCGCGGCCGGGCGCCGGGTGGCCGAGATCGCCGCTGCCACGCCCAGGAGGGTGGCGCTGGAGCTGGGCGGCAAGTCGGCAAACCTGATCATGCCCGACGCCGACCTGGCCACGGCCGTGAAGGTGGGCGTGGCCAAGGCGTTCGTCAACGCCGGGCAGACCTGCAACGCGCTGACCCGGATGCTGGTCCACCGCGATGCCTACGACGAGGCCGTCGCGCTCGCGGCAAAGAACGCCGCCCGGTACGTGCCCGGCGACCCGATGGCCGAGGGCGTCCGGATGGGCCCGCTGGCGTCGGCGGCCCAGCGCGACCGGGTCACCGGGTACATCGAGAAGGGACTGGCCGAGGGCGCGCGGGCGGTGACCGGCGGCCCGCAGGCACCCGGCGGCCTGCCTCGCGGCTACTACGTCTCGCCGACGGTGTTCGCGGATGTCACCGCGGACATGGTGATCGCTCAGGAGGAGATCTTCGGCCCGGTGCTGTGCGTGCTGCCCTACGACAGCGAGGAGCAGGCTGTCCAGATCGCGAACGGGACGCCGTACGGCCTGGCCGCCGCGGTCTGGTCAGCCGACCACGACCACGCGGTGAGCATCGGCCGGCGGCTGCGGGCCGGGCAGATCGAGATCAACGGCGGGGCGTTCAACGTGGCCGCGCCATTCGGCGGGTTCGGGCAGTCCGGGTACGGGCGTGAGCTGGGCGTGCACGGGCTGGAGGAGTTCCTGGAGGTCAAGGCCCTGCAGTTCTGACGGGCAGCCCGCCGGCGCGGCCCGGCTGCGCCGCCACGCGGCCCGGCCCGCTTCGCCGCCACGGCCCGGCTTCGCCGCCACGCCGGGCCGGTCTGCCACACTGTCCCCGTGCGCGTCTACCTGGGATCAGATCACGCAGGCTTCGAGCTCAAGAGCGCCCTGATCGACTGGCTGCGGCAGGCCGGCCATGAGGCCGTCGACTGCGGCCCGGCCAGCTTTCACGACGGGGATGACTACCCGCCCTACGTGATGCGGGCGGCCAGTTCCGCCATCGCCGACCCGGGCAGCCTGGGCATCGTGATCGGCGGGTCGGGCAACGGCGAGCAGATCGCGGCCAACAAGGTCGCCGGGGTCCGCGCCGCGCTGGCCTGGAGCGAGGAGACCGCCCGGCTCGCCCGCCTGCACAACAACGCCAACGTGCTGAGCCTCGGAGCCCGGATGCATCCGGTCGCGGACGCCATCGACTTCGCGCGGGTCTTCCTGGAGACGGATTACTCCGGGGAGCCGCGGCATACCCGGCGGCTGCAGATGATCACTGATTACGAGGTGACCGGGGAACTGCCGCCGCTGCCCTGAGCACCCGGCTGCGAACCTCGGGCCAGCTCTGGCATCCGGCTTGCCGGACCTGCGGGTGGCCGGAGCCTAACCGGCGCCTAACCGGCGGCGGCGGCGCGAGCGGCGCCGGGCGGGCCGGCCTGCTCCGGATCCCGGTTTCCGGTCGCGCTGGCCCCTGCTGCTGGCGGACTGGCCGTCGGCCTGGCCCTGGCCCGGCTCGCGCGATCCCGCCGAGCCCGATCCGGCCGGATCCGATCCGGCCGCTCCTGGCCCGGCCGATCCCGATCCGGCCGATCCCGGTCCCGGCGAGCCTTGTCCCGGCGAGCCATTGCCGGTGCGGCCACCGCGGCTCTTCCGCCCGCCGCCCGGGCGCTTGCCGGGAGCACCGGGCTCGGTGCCGGCCGCTGGCCGTCCCGCGGCCGGTGACCCCGCCCGGGTGCGCAAGGTGGTGCTGCCGGGCGAGGCTGCACCGCCGGGCGACGCTGGATTTCCGGGCGAGCCTGCACCGCCGGGCGGGGCAGGCGTCCCGGGCGCGGGGGTACTGCCGGGCAGGCCGGGCCCGCTAGCAGAGCCCGACCCGGCGGCGCGCGCCGCCGGAACGGGACCGGCGGGCGTGGCCCGGTCGCGGGCCGCCGCCGGCCGGGCTGCCGCCCGACGGGATGGCTGCGTCCCGGCTTGCCCGGCCTCGTGCGCGCTGGCCCCGGCCGGCTCCAGGTCGGCCGCCTCGTCGGCAGCGGGCCGGGAAACGTCCCTGGCCCGCATCGCCGCGTCGACCGTAATCTTCATCGTTGCTACGGTACCCGGGCCCCGCGACGTCAGAACTCGGACAGGCACCACGGGGCGGGATCTGCGGCCATCGCGGTCGCCAGTGCCGTCAGTGCCTCCGGGCGGCGGGCCGTGACCTGGCCGGCCGCCGCGAGCGAGGCCAGCCCGGTGCCGCCCAGGTAGGCGGCGCCCAGGGCCTGGGCGGTGGCCGTCACGTCAGCGGCCGCGGTCGTCTGCTCGCAGCTGGCCGGCCCGCCGGCGCTCGCCTGCAGCCGCCACCGCCCGGCGTTGGCGGCCAGCTCGGTGTCGGTCACCTCGATCACCACGTCGATCTCCCGCGCGTACTGGCGCTGGCGCAGTGCTGAAGGCACGTCGGTCAGCCGGGCCCACAGGCCGTCCAGCATCCGGGCCCGGGCGCGCCGGGGGCCGCCCAGCAGCTGCAGCAGCGGGTCGTCGACCGGCCGGCCGAAGGCCCGCACCTCCTTGACCAGGTCGCGGCTCAGCAGGTCGCTCCACAGCGTGACCTCGGTCTCGATGTCGGCCGCGACCAGCTCGCGGATGCCGAGCTGCCCGGCCGCGAGGCTGTCATCGTCCCAGGTCGGCTTGGCCGCGTACAGCGCGTAACCGCGGGGGCCGCGGTCGTCCTCGGCCAGCACGCAGCGCAGCGGCGCCCAGCCCTCGCGGGCCCATTCCGGGTCGGCCGTGGCTGCCTGCCACCACCGGTCATCGCGCGCGAGGGCGCCTGGCCGCGCCGCAGCGACGCGGTCATAGACCACGGCGAGCTCGGTGATCACCTTGGCCGGCTCGACGATGCGCAGCCGCGGCGCAGGTCCCTGCTCGCGGCCGGGCAGCGGCGGCGGCACCAGCCGCGCCTCGGCGCGGGGGATGGCGTAGTTCAGGGCCCGGGAGGCGCAGCCGAAGCCGAACCGGCCGTAGATCTCCGGCTCGGCGGCCCACAGCACCGCGACCGGCTCGGCGTGGTCGAGGGCGTCGGCCAGCAGCCGGCGGATCAGTGCCGACATGATCCCGCGCCGCCGGTGCGAGGGCAGTACGGCGACCGCGCTGATGCCGGCCGCGCCCACCGTCCCGCCCGGAACCGACATCCGGAAGGTGTAGTTGACGGCGGTCCCGACCATCTGGCCGCCGTCGAAGGCGGCCGCGCTGCGGTCAAATTCAAAGGTGGGCCGCGTGAGCTCGCTCATCGGCTCGGCTGGCCAGTTGGAGTTAAAGGCCTGCTCGGCGACCGCGCAGTAGTCCTGGTATTCGGCGGGCTCGATGGCCCGGATCGGATAGCCGGTGCTCATCTTGCCATCAGTACCCCGCCGGGCCCTCCATGCGCGACTGAATTTGGCCCTGACGGCTGATGCCGCATTCCAGGGCTACCGGTACAGTGCCGCCATCATGGTTGTCCCAGTCGCCAGAGTTGTCCTGTCCGCGACCCGGAGGTCGGCGGAGCGGGCCCGCGGCGTGCTGAGGCGTCAGTTCATCACCAGGAACCGCCGGATCGCCCTGGTGCTCGCCGTGGCGGTCGTGGGCATCGGCGTCGCCGCCGTCGAGGAAACCGGCCAGTGGATCTCGTCGGGGATGATGATCCTGCCCATCCTGGCCGGCGGCCTGCTGCTGTGGCCGCGGGCGCTGCGCATCTTGTTCTGCCTGGTCGTCGCCATGCTGGCCTACGACTGGACGCAGGGGAAGGCCGGGCCCGGGATCATCGCCACGATCGTGCTGACGGCCGCGTTCGCCGATGTCCTGGCCCGGACCCGGGCCAAGCTCGGCATGCAGGGCCTGCGCGGCGACCAGATGCTCATCGACCTGCGCGACCGGATCCGGGCTCAGTCGGCCCTGCCCGCGCTGCCCGACGGCTGGCGCTCGGTGTCGGTGCTCCAGCCCGCCGGAGGCGTTTCCTTTGGTGGTGACTTCGTTGTCTCGGCCTGCGACGGCAAGACACTGGAGCTGGCCCTGGTCGACGTGGCGGGCAAGGGCGTCGATGCCGGGACCCGGGCGCTCATGCTGTCGGGGGCCTTCGGCGGCCTGCTCGGGTCGGTGCCGCCATCGGACTTCCTCAACTCCTGCAACAGCTACCTGCGCCGCGGCTCGCAGGCCGAGGGCTTCGTGACGGCGGTGCACCTGGCCGTGGACCTGGTCACCGGGGAGTTCGTGATCTCCTCGGCGGGCCACCCGCCCGCGGCGCATTTCGAGGCCGGCAGCGGCCGGTGGCGGCTGACCTCGGCCCGCGGCATCGTGCTGGGCGTCGTCCCCGACCTGCGCAGCGCTCCCGACCGCGGCGCGCTGCGGCACGGCGATGCCCTGATGCTCTATACCGACGGCCTGGTCGAGGTGCCCGGCCGGGACATCGACGCGGGCATCGACAAGCTGCTCGGCGAGGCCGACCACCTCATCGCCGGCGGCTTCGCCCCGGGCGCGGCGCGGCTCGTGCAGACCATGCAGGCGGGCCGGGCCACCTCCGACGACTGCGCGCTGGTGCTGATCTGGCGGTCCTGACCGGCTGCGCTGGCCGCCGTTCCGGTGCCGGCCGCCGGTTCCTGAGCTGGCCAGACGGCCGCGACGCCCCGGCCTAGACCGGCGCCGGGGTCCGGCTGCTGCGCAGCTGCGCGTGCTCGGCCAGCGTGACCAGGACGTCCCGGCTGGAGTCACGCCGCCGGGCATCACACAGCACCACCGGGCTGTCGCTCGACAGCTGCAGTGCCTTGCGCACGGCGGCCAGCGGGTAGCGCCGGACTCCCTCGAAGCAGTTCACGGCGACGACGAACGGCATGTTGTGCCGCTCGAAGTAGTCCACCGACGGGAAGCAGTCGGCCAGCCTGCGGGTATCAGCCATCACGACCGCGCCGAGCGCCCCGAAGGCCAGCTCATCCCACATGAACCAGAACCGCTCCTGGCCGGGCGTGCCGAACAGGTAGACCACCAGGTCGTCGCGGATGGTGATCCGGCCGAAGTCCATCGCCACCGTGGTGGTCGACTTGAGCTCCACCCCGTCGAGGGAGTCGACGTTCGCGCTGCGCTCGCTCAGCACCTCCTCGGTCCGCAGCGGCCGTATCTCGCTGACCGAGCCCACCAGCGTGGTCTTGCCCGCGCCGAAACCGCCCGCGATGAGGATCTTGATCGTGACGGGCACGCCGGCCGGGGGCAGGGCCGGCTCAGATGCGTCGAAGGCCATCGGCGACTTCCTTCAGCAGCTGCGGGTCGGACAGCCCGGCTGAAACCGGGCCGTGGACGGTGACGAGGCCGCGCTCGCGCAGGTCGGAGACGAGGATCCGGACCACGCCGAGCGGCAGGTCCAGATCCGAGGCGAGGTCGGCGGCCGGGATCGGAACCCGGCACATGTGCAGGAGGGTGAGCTGCTCGGGTTCCAGCTGGGTGACGTCGGGGGTCGCGCCGCGCACCGCGCAGACCAGCGCCAGCAGGTCGAAGCTCTCGCCGACCGGCCTGGTCCGCCCGCCGGTCAGGGCATAGGGCCGCACGACCGGTCCCGCGTCCTCGTCGAGCCACTGGCCGTCGGCGTGGCGGTCAGGAGGGAACACCGCCGGTCACACCTCGGCGGGCGAGACGGCCGGCCGCGGGCTGACGCCGAGGTGCTCGCCGACCCGCTTGACCAGGACCGTCATCTCGTAGGCGACCAGCCCGGCATCGACGTCCGCCCCGGCCAGCACGGCCAGGCAGCTGCCCTCGCCCGCCGCCGTCACGAACATGAAGGCCGATTCCATCTCGACCACGGTCTGCCGGATAGCCCCGCCGCCGAAGTGCTGGGCCGCCCCCCTGGCCAGGCTCTGGAAGCCGGCCGCCACAGCCGACAGGTACTCAGAATCCTCCCGGCCCAGGCCGGCCGACACCCCGATGGCCAGCCCGTCCCGGGACAGGATCACCGCCTTGTCGATGTGCGGGACCCGCGTGACCAGATCGTCCAGAAGCCAGTCCAGCTGCCCACCGTGACTCATGCTCGGCCTCCCCTTGCCGTTATGACCTTGCCGCTGTCGTGGCTGTCGTCGTGTTGCCGGCCGCGGCCTACTGGTCAGCCCCGTCGGCGCCGCTGGCCTCGCCCGGTGCCCCCGGCGCGGCCGGCGGAGCGGAGTCCGGTACCGCCTCGGAGACGGCCGTGGCACCGGAGTCCGCCCCCGGTCCGTTGCCGGCGTCGCCGGGCTGGCTGCCGCCCCCGAGCCGGCCCAGCGCCCAGCCGCGCTGCAGGGCTGCCATCGTGTTCCTGGCTGCCTCCGGTGAGGCCTGCCGCGGCGCGCGGGCGGGCTGGCCGTCCGCGGCGCCGGCGTCGCGCAGCTGCGGCGCGAGGCTGGCCTGGCGAACCCGGACCGGCAGGCCGAAGTTGCCCAGTTCACCGGTGTCACTGAGGTCGCCCACGTCGCCCAGGCCGTCCAGCCCGCTCAGCCCGTCCAGGTCGCTCAGGGCACCGAGGCCTGACGGGCTGGCCGCCGCCCGTGCGGGCCCGGAAGCCGGCCGCCCCGGGTCCGGTGACCCGTTGCCCCGGCGCCCTGTGTCCAGCCCGGCGACCGGAGCGGGGCCGCCGGGGCCCGGCGTGGCAGGCGTGCTCGCCGCGGCGGCCCGCCCAGCCGGCGGCGCGGGGACTGGCGACGCGGAGACTGGCGGCGCACCCTCCTGCGAGACCACCTCCGGTGAGGCCGGCAGCGGTGACCCTGGCAGCGGTGACAGGGGGATAGACGACACGGTCACCGGAGCGGCAGGCGCGCCGGCCGCCGGGCGGGTGCCCGGCGATCCGGGACCGGCCGGCCAGGACCCGCCATCGCGGCCATCGCGCCCGCCCGGCCCGTCACCGCGCCCGCCCGGCCCGTCACCGCGCCCGCCCGTCCCGGCGTCCGGCCCGGTCAGGGCCTCGCGCGGGCCGGGGCCGCCCAGGCCGCGCCCGTCACTGCCGTCGGACAGCGCGTGCCGGCCACTCACCGACAGCGCCCGGCCGTCCGCGCCGACGGCCGGGATGGTCTCGTAGGCGCCCTCCTCGACCACCAGGCTGAGCGGGATGATCACGATGGCCGTCGTGCCGCCGTAGGGGGAGGGGCGGAGCGTGATCTTGATGTCGTGGCGGCGGGCCAGCCGCCCGGCGATGAACAGGCCTAGCCGGTCACTGCCCGACAGGTCGAATGCCGGCGGGCTGGCCAGGTTGCGGTTGATCTCCGCCAGCCGCTCATCGGTGATGCCCAGGCCGCGGTCCTCGACCTCGACGGCGAACCCGCGGCCCACGATGTCCCCGGCGATCCGCACCGGCGTGTTCGGCGGCGAGAACACCGTCGCGTTCTCGGCCAGCTCGGCCACCAGGTGGATCACGTCGGCGACCGCGGAGCCGGCCAGCGCGGCGCGGGTGCGCACCTCCACCCGGATCCGGGCGTAGTCCTCCACCTCGGCCACCGCCGCGCGCAGCACGTCCTGCAGCGGCACCGGGTGCCGCCAGCTGCGGCCCGGCGAGTCGCCCGACAAGATGATCAGGCCCTCGGCGTGCCGGCGCATGCGCGTGGTGAGGTGGTCGATCCGGAACAGGTCCTCCAGCTCACCGGGCTCGCTGGCGCGCCGCTCCATGCCGTCCAGCAGCCGCAGCTGCCGGTGCAGCAGCACCTGGCTGCGCCGGGCGAGGTTGCGGAACACGTCGCTGATCCCGCGGCGGAGGCTGGCCTCATCGACGGCGGCCTGAATCGCAGTGCGCTGGACGACGTGGAAGGCCTGGCGCACCTGGTCGATCTCGTCCGCGCTGGCCTCGACCGAGGGTGCCTCGGCCGCGACGTCGACCGGCTGGCCGTCGCGCAGCCGCTGCATGACGCTGGGCAGCCGGTCGTTGGCCAGCTCCAGGGCGGACTCGCGCAGCTCGCCGAGCTGCCGGATCAGGCCGCGGCCGATGAAGAAGGAGAACAGCAGCGACACGATGATTGCCAGCAAGCCCAGGCCGCCGGCCAGGATCAGCCGCAGGTAGATGGAGTTGCCCTGCAGGCTGGCCCGGATGGTGGCCGAGTCCGCGGCCTGCGTGAGCGCCTTGCCCAGGCCCGTCGAGTAGGAGGTCACGGTCGCCGCCCAGGGCATCGGCTGGACCGGCGGCAGGCCGTGCGCTGCCCGGCCGTGGATGACCGCGTTCTCCAGGTGCGCCAGCGCCCGCGTCTGCTGCGGGCTGACGAAGTGCTCATACAGCGCCCGGTCGCCCGGGTTCAGCTGCGGCAGCGAGTCGGCAACCAGGTACTCGCGCAGCCCGGCGAGCTGGGCGAACTCGGCCCGGTCGGCCGGCGGGAACGAGCGGGCCGCGAGGTCGCTGGTGACCAGGTCGCTCTCCTCCAGCACTACCTGATCGGCCTCGTCCAGCCGGACCAGCGTCACCGACTGGATGACCAGGGGCACGTTGTCGTACTGCTGGACGGCTTCCTCCAGCATCCGGTCCGTCGCCGTCACCATGGCGTTGTAGGCGTTGAACGCGGCCAGCCGGGTGATGGTGCCCGAGGTGATCCGGTCGCGCAGCCGGGGCAGCCCCTGGGTGATCCTGACCAGCCGGCTGGCCGCCGCCCGCTCCGGCCGCGATGCGTCAGCTGTCAGGGTGCCCGACATGCTCGTCCCGTCGAACAACCGCACTACCCGGTCGGTGATGCGCTCCTGGAGGTTCAGCTGGGTCAGCGCCCGGCTGGTCGGTGCGGCCATGTACATCAGCGCCAGCCGGCGCTCGGTGGCCAGCTGGGTCTGCACGGCCCCGGCCGGCTGGGCGGTCACGTTCTTGACTGTCCGGGCCCGCTGCAGGTTGATCGCCGCGTTCACGGTGATGGTCGCGGCGTAGGCGTAGACCCCGATCAGCGAGAGCACCGGGACCAGGATGAGCAGGAGAACCCGAAGGCGAATCGACTTGTGACGCAGGCCCATGACTGTAGCCCCGGTGTGAGAAGTGACCGCCGAACCCCTGTGTGGCGGATGGGTCATACGAAGGTTTCGTAGCTTAACAACCATTAATAAACCGGGAGGGGTGAACGTCCGCATTGGCGCGCCTCTTTTCCGGATGTACGGCACGCGTATCCTCGGCTGGCCGCTGTCAGTCGTTTCAGGTAGTCATCGGCAGCAGTCGGGCGCCGATTCCGCGGGCGAATGTGAATAGCGGCAATAACCATAGTTTAGATAAATATGTCCACATTTTCATCCGTTTGCCGGACGCCCGCCCGGGGGGCCCAGGCCGTCGCAGGAGGGCCGGAACGGAGGTGACCCGGGCCGGCCCCGGCCCGCACCGCCGGCCCCGCCGGGGTGCCCGGCAAGCGCCATGCCCGGTGCCGGCCCGCCCCGGATCGCCGTGCATCCCCGGGGAAGTTCCGGGATCGCGGCAGATCCGGGTCGGTATACAACCCGGATCTGCCATGTCACGCAGCGTCCGCTGTCCCGCTCGCCCGCAGGGTGCCCGGGCGGCACCGTCTTCCCTCGTCGCTCGTTCCTCGCTCCTCAGTCCGGACGGCGCCGGCGCCCCGCCGGCTCGCTCCGGCGCCGCGGGGGCGGCACCGGGCGGGACCGGCGGAAGGTACTGACAATGGCGTCAGCTTTAAATAATTTGACGGCGGACTGGATAAGGGAAACACCGCGCTGCGCCTACTCTGACCTGCCGGGGCCGGCATAATGGGGCTGGCTGCCGGCCCAGTGCGGTCTTACGGCTGCGATGCGTCACACCGACGCGGACGTCATCTGACGTCGATGTCATTATTTGCCTTCATTACTATTCTGTGCGGAAAATAGGGCCGTGGCGCGTGACGGGACGCGAATGAGCGAGGAGTTCCTCTGGGCGGGGGCGGCGGAAGCCACCCGTACGGACGCGATGATGATGCGTTCTACCAGCGAGAACTTCCCTGTTGCGCTGCGCGTGCTGCCCGCTGCGCGGCGCCGGCACCTGATGGCCGTATACGGCTTCGCCCGGATAACTGATGACATCGGCGACGAGGCCCCGCCCGCCGAGCGCCCCCGAATGCTGGACGAGCTCGAGGCGGATCTGCGGCGGCTAAAAGACGGCCAGGCGCGCCTTCCGGTCATTCGCGCGCTGGGGCCCGCGGTGCACGAGCTGGGCGTGCCTATACAGCCCTTTCTGGATCTCATCGCCGCTAATCGGCAGGACCAGATAGTCAGCCGCTACCAGACCTTCCCTGAGCTGCTGGGCTACTGTGCTCTCTCCGCTAACCCCGTCGGACGGATCGTCCTGTATGTCTTCGGCGTCTTCACCCCGGCCCGCGCGCAGCTTTCCGATCAGGTCTGCACCGCTCTGCAGCTGGCCGAGCACTGGCAGGACGTGGCTGAGGACTACCAGGCGGGCCGGATCTACCTGCCGGGCGAGGACATGGCCCGGTACGGCGTGGCGGAATCCGACCTGGCCGGGCGGGCCGCGCCGCCCCGGCTGCGCGAGCTGATGGCCTTCGAGACCCGCCGGGCGGGCCAGCTGCTGGACGACGGCGCGCCGCTGGTCGCCACCTTGCGGGGCACCGCCCGGCTGGCTGTCGCCGGCTACGTGGCCGGCGGCCGGGCCGCGCTGGCCTCGATCGCCGGGGCCGGCTACGACGTGCTGGCCACCGCGGCGGTGCCGGGCAAGCGGCGGACCGCCGCCGAGCTGCTGCGCACGGTGGTGACGGGACGGTGAGCGCCATGGCCCCGCCGTCGGCGCAGACCCTCGCCGCCTACGAGCACTGCGAGCAGGTCACCAGGACCGAGGCGCGGAACTTCTCCTACGGCATCGCGCTGCTCCCGCAGGACAAGCGCCGGGCGCTGTCGGCGGTGTACGCGCTGGCCCGCCGGATCGACGACATCGGTGACGGCGACCTGCCGCCCGGCGACAAGCTCGCCGCCCTGGCGCAGGCTCGTGAGCAGGTGAGCCAGCTGGCTGCCGGGACCGCCGGGCCGCAGCCGGACCCCGTGCTGCATGCCCTGGCCGACGCCGCGGTGCGGTTCGCGATCCCGCTCAGCGCGTTCGGGGAGCTCATCGACGGCTGCGAGGCCGACGTGCGCGGCACCCGGTATGCCACCTTCGCCGAGCTGGAGCACTACTGCAGGTGCGTGGCCGGCTCGATCGGCCGCCTGTCGCTGGGCGTGTTCGGCTGCGCGGACCGGGCCGCTGCCGAGCCGCTCGCCGACGCGCTCGGCGTGGCCCTGCAGGTCACCAACATCCTGCGTGACATCCGCGAGGACCACGGGACCGGCCGCGTCTACCTGCCGGCCGACGATCTCGCCCGGTTCGGCGCGACCCTGGGGGCCGGCCAGCCGTGGCCCGCGCAGACCGCCCCGCTGGAGCAGGTGATCTTGTTCGAGGCCGACCGGGCGCGCAGCTGGTATGCGGCTGGCCTGCGGCTGATGCCTATGCTCGACTGGCGCAGCGCCGCCTCGGCCGGGGCTATGGCCGGCATCTACCTGCGCCTGCTTGGGCACATGTCGGCCACCCCGGCGCAGGTGCTGACGCGGCGCATGTCCCTGCCCACGAAGGAGAAGCTCATGGTTGCCGTCCGGGCGCTGGCGGGCCGCCCGCCCCGGCCGCCGGCCGGCGTCGACCCGGCCGTGCCGACGGGCACCTGGCCGGCCCGCGCCGCCGGCGCCGGGCCCGCGCAGCCGTCCGCAGCCGTCCCGGCGGCGGGCGGCGGGAGGGCGGCCCCGGCCAGTGAGGCCATCGATGCGGCTGAAGGGCCCCCGGCAGGGCAGGAGGGGCCGGCAGATGCCGTGCGGCCGGTTGCGGGGGGTGCCCCGTGACCGGCCGGCATGTTCTGGTCATCGGCGGCGGGCTGGCCGGCATCAGTGCCGCGATCCAGCTGCGCGAGGCAGGCGCCGGCGTCACCCTGCTCGAGGCGCGGGGCTGGCTCGGCGGCGCGACGTGCTCGTTTGCCCGCGGCGCGAAGGTCATCGACAACGGGCAGCACGTGTTCCTGCGCTGCTGCACCGCCTACACCGGGCTGCTGGCCCGGCTCGGGATGACCGGCTCGGTGTCGGTGCAGGAGCGCTTCGACGTGACCGTCCTCACCCCCGGCCGCCAGGCCCGGCTGCGGCGCAGCTCGCTGCCCGCGCCGCTGCACCTGACCGGCTCGCTGGCCCGGTACGGGCTGCTCACCCCGGCCGAGCGGCTCAAGGCAGGCCGGGCCGCCCTCGGCATGCGGTTCGCCGACCCGGCGAGCCCGCGGCTGGACGGCCAGCGGCTCGGTGACTGGCTGGCAGCGCGCTGGCAGGGCGAGCGAGCCCGGCGCCGGCTATGGGACCTGTTCATCATCTCGGCCCTGAACATCGCCGGCGACGACGCCAGCACGGCCCTGGCCGCGACGGTGATCAAGACCGCCCTGCTCGGCGACAAGGACGCCGCGGACATCGGCATCTCCGCCATCCCGCTGGGCGACCTGCACGGCAAGGCAGCCGCGCAACTGCTGGCCCGGCTCGGCGCCGACGTGCGGCTGAGCACCAAGGCCGTGTCGATCGAGCCGGTCACCGGCGGCGGCTTCCGCGTCCGGGTCGCCGGAGGGGACGCCACGGACCGGCGCCTGGGCGCGGCCAGCGGCAACGGCAGCAGCGCCGTCGGCGCCGGCCCGGACCAGGCCACCGGCAACGAGCCCGCCCGGGACGAGGCCGCCGGGCCGGGAAGCGGCGGCGTGCTGACCGCCGACGCGGTCGTGCTCGCGGTGCCGGCCTGGCTGGCCGCCAAGCTCGCGCCCGCCGCCCTGGCTGCCGAGGCGGCCCGGTGGGGCCAGCTGGGCGTCTCGCCTATCGTCAACGTGCACGTGCACTACGACCGGCGGGTCACCCGGCTGCCGTTCGCGGCGGCGCTGGACTCACCGGTGCAGTGGGTGTTCGACAAGACCAGGGCCGCCGGGGTGACCGGCGGCCAGTACCTGGCCGTCTCGCTGTCCGCGGCTGATGAGTACGTGGACGTCCCGGCGGCCCGGCTGCGCGAGCGGTTCCTGCCCGCGCTGGAGCAGCTCTTCCCGGCCGCCGCGGAAGCGAGCGTGCTGGATTTCTTCGTCACCAGAGAACGCCGGGCGACGTTCCGCCAGGTGCCGGGGTGCGGCCGCCTGCGGCCGCGGGCCGGCACCTCGGTGCCCGGCCTCGCGCTGGCTGGCGCCTGGACCGAAACCGGTTGGCCGGACACGATGGAGGGAGCCGTGCGGAGCGGACAGAACGCCGCAGAGCACATCATGGGGGAACTGGCGGGCCTGGCGCCTGCCGGCCAGGAGCAGTCTCAGCGGGTTAGCGCCGCCGAGACTGCGGCAAGGGCGTCGTCATGACGACCACCATGCCGGCGGGAGTGGCCGCCGCACGCGATCTTGTGGCCCCGGCCATCGCCGGCTGGCTGGAGCGACTGAGCCCGGATGTCCGGATTGTCGCGTTGTATCACCTCGGCTTCGTCGATGCCGACGGCGCGCCGACCGGGGATGGCCAGGGCGGCAAGGCCCTGCGGCCCGCCCTGGCCCTGCTGTCGGCGCGCGCCGCGGGCGCCCCGGCCGAGCGCGGGGTCGCCGCGGCGGCAGCGGTCGAGTTCGTGCACAACTTCTCGCTGCTGCACGACGACATCATGGACGGCGACACCGAGCGCCGGCACCGCCCGACCGCCTGGACGGTGTTCGGCGTCGGCTCGGCGATCCTGGCCGGTGACGCCCTGCTGTGCCTGGCCCAGGACATCCTGCTGACCGACCCCGGCCCGCAGGCGGTGTGGACGGCCCGCTGCCTGTCGGCGGCCGTGCACCGGCTGATCGCCGGCCAGGGCGCGGACCTGGCCTTCGAGCGCCGCGATGACGTGACGCTGGAGGAGTGCCTGGAGATGGCCGGGGACAAGACCGCCGCGCTGATGGCCTGCGCCTGCAGCATCGGCGCCATCGGCGTCGGCGCGCCGGCCGAGCTGGCCATGGGCCTGGCCGGCTTCGGCGCGCACGCCGGGCTGGCCTTCCAGCTCACCGACGACCTGCTGGGCATCTGGGGCGCGCCCGAGGTGACCGGCAAGCCGGTGCGCGCCGACCTGCGCGCCCGCAAGAAGTCCCTGCCCGTGGTCGCCGCGCTCAGCGGTGACAGCCAGGCCGGCCGGGAGCTGGGCGAGTTGCTGGCCCGGCCGGACGCGCTGGGCGAGGAGGACCTGCTGCGCGCGGCCGACCTGGTCGCGGCCGCCGGCGGCCGGGAGTGGGCCGAGAGCGAGGCCGACGCGCAGCTGGCGGCGGCCAGCAAGTGCCTGGCCGAGACCGAGATGCCCGACGATGTGCGCTCGGAGTTCGCGGCCATCGCCGAGTTCATCACCCGGCGGGACAACTGAGCCGGGAGCAGGCAGCCAGAGGAGAACGCGGGACCAGGTAGCGGGATAAGACAACGCAGGATTGGATGACGCGGAGTGACGCGATGACGATGACTCAGGCCAGCGGGACCGCGGCGCAGGCTGCCGCGACCGCGCGGTCGGCCCTGGGCAAGGCGGCCCGGCACCTGCTCGACCGGCAAGACGAGCAGGGCTGGTGGAAGGGCGAGCTGGAGACCAACGTCACGATCGAGGCCGAGGATCTGCTGCTGCGCGAGTTCCTCGGTATCAGGACCGCGGAGCAGACCGCGGCGACGGCCCGCTGGATCCGGTCCCGGCAGCGCGCCGACGGCACCTGGTCCAACTGGTACGAGGGTGACGCCGACCTGTCCACCACGGTCGAGGCGTACGTCGCCCTGCGGCTGGCCGGCGACTCGCCCGACGCCTTCCACATGGCGCAGGCCGCGGGCTGGATCCGGGACGCCGGCGGCATCCCGGCCACCCGCGTCTTCACCCGGATCTGGCTGGCCATGTTCGGCCACTGGTCCTGGGATGAGCTGCCGGTCATGCCGCCGGAGCTCATCTACCTGCCCAGCTGGTTCCCGCTCAACGTCAGTGACTGGGGCTGCTGGGCCCGGCAGACCATCGTGCCGCTGACCATCGTCTGCTCCGTGCGGCCGGTGCGGCCGTTCCCGGTCAGCCTGGCCGAGCTGGCCGTCCCGCGCACCGGCCCGGCCCGGCGCCGCGAGCGCCCCGAGCCGGCCGGCGCCGATGCCGCGTGGGCCCGGGTCTTCACCGAGCTGGACAAGGCGCTGCACGCCTATCACCGGCACGGGCTGCGGGCCCGGCCGCTGCAGGCCGTGCGGCAGGCCGCCATCCGCCGGTGCACCGACTGGATCATCGCGCGGCAGGAGAAGGACGGCTGCTGGGGCGGGATCCAGCCACCCTGGGTGTACTCGCTGATCGCGCTCAGCCTGCTGGGCTTCGACATCAGCCACCCGGTCATGGCCAGGGGCCTGGCCGGGCTGGAGGACTTCACGATCTGGGAGCAGACCCCCGACGGCCCGGTCCGCCGGATGGAGTGCTGCCAGTCCCCGGTCTGGGACACCGTGCTGGCCATGACCGCGCTGGCCGATGCCGGGCTGCCCGCCGGGAACGAGGCCCTGGTCCGGGCCGGGCAGTGGGTGCTGGATGAGGAGATCCGCGGCCCCGGCGACTGGCAGGTGCGCCGGCCGGGCCTGCCGCCCAGCGGCTGGGCCTTTGAGTTCCACAACGACAACTACCCCGACATCGACGACTCCGCCGAGGTGCTGCTGGCGCTGCGCCGGGCCGGGCTGCCGCCCGGCAGCGGCCTGAAGCCCACGATGGAGCGCGGCATCCGGTGGCTGACCGGCATGCAGAGCCGCGACGGGGGATGGGGCGCCTTCGACGCCGACAACACCCGCCAGCTGTGCAACCGGCTGCCGTTCTGCGACTTCGGCGAGGTGATCGACCCGCCCTCGGCCGACGTCACCGCCCACGCGGTGGAGGCCCTGGCCGCCGAGGGCCTCGGCGGCAGCAAGGCCGTCCGCCGCGGCGTGGCCTGGCTGCTGCGCAACCAGGAGCCCGACGGATCCTGGTTCGGCCGCTGGGGCGCGAACTACCTGTACGGCACCGGCGCGGTGGTGCCGGCGCTGATCGCGGCCGGGGTGCTGCCCGGCAAGCCGGCCATCCGCCGGGCGGTGCAGTGGCTGGTCAGCCACCAGAACCCGGACGGCGGCTGGGGCGAGGACTTGCGGTCCTACTCCCGTGACCCCGGAGTCAGGGCCGCATTCGCCGGATCCGGCGACTCGACCGCCTCGCAGACCGCCTGGGCCCTGCTGGCCCTGCTGGCGGCCGGCGGCGAGGAGGGCCAGCGCGCCGTCGAGCGCGGCGTGGCCTGGCTGTGCGAGTCCCAGCAGCCCGACGGGGGCTGGGACGAGCCGCAGTTCACCGGGACCGGCTTCCCGAATGACTTCTACATCAACTACCACCTCTACCGCCTGGTGTTCCCGGTCAGCGCGCTCGGCCGCTACGTGAGCGGCACGGGGGGTGCCGCAGGATGAGCAGCAAACTCAGTCATGAGGGCGCGGCGCCGGCGCGGCTCACCGTGTGCGCGCCGCTCCGGCTGGAGGCCAGGGCCATCCGGCGCGGGCTGCGCGGCAGCGCCGGCGCCGAGGTCCGCCGGACGGGCATGGGGGCCCGCCGGTCGGCTGCCCAGGCGCAGCGGCTGGCCGACGAGGGCCTGGCGGTGCAGGGCCTGAACGTCGAGTGGCCCGGGCCCGTCGCGGTCGCCGGCACCTGCGGGGCGCTGGCCCCCGGCCTGCGGCCGGGCGACCTGGTCGTGGCCACCGAGGTGATCGGCCCCGGCGGCGACTCGATCGGCTGCCCGGCGGCGCCGCTGCTGGCCGGCGAGCTGCGCCGGGCCGGGTTCACCGTCCACGAGGGCCCGCTCGGCACCGTCACGCGGCTGATGGATCGCGCGCAGCGCGACCGGGCCGCTGCGGCCGGCGCCATCGCGGTGGACATGGAATCGGCGTTCCTGCTGGCCGGCCGCGCTGGCCGGCCGGGCCGGCCCGCCATCGTGGTGCGCGCGGTGTCCGACCATGCCAGCCAGCCGCTGCTGCGGCCATCGACCATCACCGGCGGCATCGCCGCCCTGCGCGCGCTGGGCCGGACCGGGCCGGTGCTGGCCCGGTGGGCGGCTGCGACCCAGCCCCGGCAGGTCCTGCTGGCCGGGCCGCGGTCATTCTGCGCGGGGGTCGAGCGGGCCATCGAGATCGTGGAGCGCGCCCTCGGGTCCAGCACGGCGCCGGTCTACGTGCGCAAGCAGATCGTGCACAATACGCACGTCGTGTCCGGCCTGGAGCAGCGCGGCGCGGTCTTCGTGGATGAGCTCAGCGAGGTGCCCGACGGTGCCACGGTGGTGTTCTCGGCGCACGGGGTCGCCCCGTCGGTCCGCGCCGAGGCCAGCCGCCGCAGCCTGGACACCGTCGACGCGACCTGCCCGCTGGTGGCCAAGGTGCACGCCGAGGCGCGCCGGTTCGCCACCGACGGGTACCTGGTGGCACTGATCGGTCACGCCGGCCACGAGGAGGTCGACGGGACGCTCGGCGAGGCACCGGGGGCGATGACCCTGGTGCAGAGCGTCGAGGACGTGGCCGCCCTGGAGCCGGCCGACCCGGCCAAGGTGGCCTACCTGATGCAGACCACGCTGTCGGCCGATGAGGCGGGGGTCATCGTCGACGCACTGCTGGAACGATTCCCCGGCGCTCGCGGGCCGGGCAGCGACGACATCTGCTACGCGACGACCAACCGGCAGCAGGCCGTCCGGGCGATCGCCGGTGACGCGGATGTCGTACTTGTCGCTGGCTCGGCCAATTCATCCAACTCCAAGCGTTTGGTGGAGACGGCCGAGCGGGCAGGTACACCGGCGTACCTGATTGATCACACGGGGGATATCGAGCTCGACTGGCTGACGGGGGCGTCGACGGTCGGGATCACGGCGGGGGCCTCGGCGCCGCCTGCGGCGGTCAGCCAGATCGTCGCGGCACTGTCCGGCCTGGGCTCCGTCGAGGTGAGCGAGCGTGTCGTCGCCACCGAATCCATCCGTTTCGGCCTGCCCAAGGAGGTAAGGCAAGCATGAGTATGCCGCTGCGCCAGAGCTTGCGCATCGGAAGCTATCTAATGCGCCAGAAGCTCGCCCGCAAGGACAAGTTCCCGCTGCTGGTGGAGCTCGAGCCGCTGTTCGCCTGCAACCTCAAGTGCGCCGGCTGCGGGAAAATCCAGCAGCCAGCACACTTGCTGAAGCAGCGAATGCCGGTGGAGCAGGCCGTCGGGGCCATCGAGGAGTGCGGAGCGCCGATGGTGTCCATCGCCGGCGGCGAGCCGCTCATGCACCCGGAGATCGACCAGATCGTGGCGGAGCTGGTCAAGCGCAAGAAGTTCGTGTTCTTGTGCACCAACGCGCTGCTCCTCCCCAAGAAGCTGGACAAGTTCACCCCGTCGCCGTACTTCGCCTTCGCGGTGCACATCGACGGGCTGAAGGAGCGGCACGACGAGTCGGTCTGCAAGGAGGGCGTGTTCGACGAGGCCGTGGCGGCCATCAAGGAGTGCCAGCGCCGCGGCTTCCGGGTCACCACCAACACGACCTTCTTCAACACCGACACTCCGCAGACGGTCATCGACGTGCTCAACTACCTCAACGATGACCTGAAGGTCGACGAGATGATGATCTCGCCCGCCTACGCATACGAGAAGGCCCCCGACCAGGAGCACTTCCTGGGCGTGACCGAGACCCGGGAACTGTTCCGCAAGGCCTTCGGCGACGGGAACCGCAAGCGCTGGCGGCTGAACCACTCGCCGCTGTTCCTGGACTTCCTGGAGGGCAAGGCCGACTTCGGCTGCACGGCGTGGGGTATCCCGTCATACTCCCTGCTGGGCTGGCAGCGGCCGTGTTACCTGATGTCGGACGGGTATGTCCAGACCTACCGGGAGCTGATCGAGACGACCGACTGGGATGCTTACGGGAGGGGCAAGGACCCCCGGTGTGCTAACTGCATGGCACACTGCGGGTATGAGCCGTCCGCGGTGCTCGCCACGATGGGATCATTGAGGCAGTCCATCCGCGCGCTGCGCGGAATGTGAATAGGCTCGGTCCCGGGTACCGGGATCCGTCCCGCAGCGTCAGGGAGCCGGTCTTGGCCGGCTCCCTGTGCGATGTGATCAGCGCGCCACCAGGCCGTGCGCCCATGCGCACGGCCCGGGTTGCGCCCGGGCGGGGGCGCGCTGCGCGCAGCGCGACGAGGACGAACGCGATGTTGGCCAGTGCGATGTAGCTGACCGGCCGCCACGGACAGGCGGGCCGGGTGGCCGCACGCGAGCAGCCGGAGGAATTCGGGCAATGAGCTCACCCAGTGGCCCGGCGCTGCTGCGCCGGGTAGCCGGGAGGGGCAGCGCTGCTACCGGGAGCAGCGCTGTCAGCGCGCAGGAACGGGCGGGTGACCTGCGCGAGTACCAGCCGGGCCCGCTCTGGATGCGGCTGCTGCCGCCCGTGGTGACCTTCGTCGTCATGATGATCGGCATCACGGCCCCGTCCTACTGGCGCGACGAGGCGGCCACCATGGCCGCGGTCAAGCGCCCATTCGGCGACATGATCCAGATGCTGGGCAATGTCGACGCGGTGCACGGCGCCTACTACGTGGTCGCCTGGGTCGTGGTCCGGGTCTTCGGCACCGGCGAGATGGCCATGCGGATGCCCTCGGCCATCGCGATGGTGATCGCGGCCGTGTTCGTGGCTGCCCTCGGCCGGCGCCTGGCCTCGCCGCGCGCCGGCCTGTTCGCCGGCCTGCTGTTCGCGGTGGTGCCCGACATCAGTCTGTACGGGCAGGATGCCCGCTCCTACGCCATGGTGACCGCGATGGCCACCATCGCCAGCTACGTGCTCGTCCGCGCGCTGGGTGCCCGGCACGGCCGGCAGCGCCGCTGGTGGATCACCTACGCCATCAGCATCGCCCTGCTCGGCATCCTGAACATCTTCGGGCTGCTCCTGCTCGCCGCCCACGGCGCGACAATCGGCCTGCGGATGATCCGGCCGGCCGAGGGCCAGTCCCGCCGCGCCCTGCTGCTGCGCTGGCTGGTGGCCGGCTGCGTGGGCCTGCTCGTCACCAGCCCGCTGATCGCGCTGGGCTGGATGCAGCGCGGCCAGCTCAGCTGGCTGACCGCCCCCGGCTACGCCGGCCTGTTCAGCGTCACCAAGCTGATCGGCCCCCAGCTGATGTCCCTGGCCGTGCTGGCCGCCGTGGTCGGCGGGATCGTGGTGGCGATCCTGCGGTCGCCGCAGCGGCAGGCCCCGGAGTGGCTCAGGACGCTGCCGGGCCTGTGCCTGCCGTGGCTGATCCTGCCTCCGGCGATCCTGCTGATCGGCTCGGCCATCACGCCGGTCTACAACTTCCGCTACATCCTGTTCTGCGTCCCCGCGGCGGCACTGCTCGGCGGGGCCGGCCTGGCCGCGCTCGGCCGGATCGGGGGTACCGCGGCGCTGGTCATCGTGGCCCTCCTGAGCGTCAACTCGCAGGTCTTCTTCCGCACCCCGGGCGGCCACGGGGACGACATCCGCCAGGCCGACCGGCTCATCGCGGCGACGGCCAAGCCGGGCGACGTGGTCCTGTACACCAATAACAACGCCGAGAGCTTCGGGGCGGCCTACTCCTACGGGCTGGGCAAGCTGACCAACATCGAGTTGTCCCAGCGGCCCATCCCGTCCGCCACCCTGGGCGGGGTCAATGTCTCGCCGCAGGTCCTGCACGAGCGGCTGGGGCGCGCCTCCCGGCTGTGGATCGTGCAGATCGATGAGTCCGCCCCGGCCCGCGAGCTGCTCGAGGGCCTGCACTACCACCTGATCTGGATCTGGCACACCTCCGACATCTGGCTGCGGCTGTACGTGCGCAAGGGCAGCCCGCAGTTCGCGCCCACGGTCAAGGGCATCGGCCGGCTGGACCAGACCGTCACCACCGAGGGCAGCGGCAGCAGGCGGCTGATCCCGCCGCACCATCACCACGCCGCCGGGTTCCCCGGCCACAGCGGCCTGCAGCACTAGCCCCCCGCGACGCCGGGAGCGCCCGCGCGGCGGCTATGCCCGTGCTGCCCGCCGCCCGTGCTGGCTGCCCCGTGCTGGCCGCGCTGTGCTGGCCGCAGGCGGGCGATGGGAGCCGGGCCAAGGCCGGGCGCGGCCGGGGCGGCACCGCGGGCCTGGGAATCTCACAGAGCTCCTGCAGGATGCACTCAGATGCCGCCGCCATCATCTTTACCGGCGCAGGCGGCTGTGCCCGGCCCGCTCGGGCCGCATTCGGCCCGGCTCGCAGCCGGGTGGGGCCTCCGGAGGAGCGCAATGTTCTTCACCTGCCGCCCCGGTCACCCCGTAATAGCTGTGCCCCCACCGTGACCTGGGCTGCGGCGAGCGCAAGCGAGCTCGCTAGCGGGCCGGCGGGGCGCGCGGCGCTGCCTGGACTGAGGAGGCCGGAGCGGGGCGGCGGGGCGCGGCGCTGCCTGGACTGAGAAGCTTGCGACGAGGGAAGGCGGCGCCAACAGGCGCCCCGTCGCCCCGCGACCAGTGCGGATTGCGACGAGGGAAGGCGGCGCCTCAAAGCGCCCCGTTGCCCTCGCGGGAAGGGAGGGGCAGCTCGCACCAGACGACCTTGCCCGACACCGCCCGGCGGGCTCCCCAGCGCTGCGCGATCTGGCTGACGACCTGCAGGCCGCGGCCGCGCTCGTCCTGGTCGTCGGGGTGGCGCAGCCGCGGCAGGGCCGCGGAGTCGTCGAGCACCTCGATGACCAGCCCGCCCTCCAGGACCAGCCGCAGCCCGATCTGCCCCTGGGCGTACCGGACGGCGTTGGTGACCAGCTCGGAGACCAGCAGCTCGGCGCTCGGGATCAGCTCGCCCACGCCCCAGCGCTTCAGCGGCCGCCGGATCAGCGTCCGGGCCCGGTGCGCCGAGGTCAGCTCGGACGGCAGCTTCCAGGTGACGTAGTTGTCCTCGGGGATCCGCCGCAGCCGGGCGATCAGCAGGGCGATGTCATCCCGCTGCTGATCGGCATAGACCCCGGCCAGGGTGGCCTTGCACAGGTCCTCCAGCGGCGCGCCCGGCGACTCGGCGCCGAACAGGGCACTCAGCTTGGACAGGCCCTCGTCGATGTCCTCGGTGCGCCGCTCGACCAGGCCGTCGGTGTACAGGACCAGCAGGCTGCCGTCCTCGATGTCCAGCACCCGGCTCTGGATCGGCCCCGAGCCGACACCCAGCGGCGGGGACGGGGAGACGTCGAGGAGCTCGTTGCTGCCGTCCGGGCGGACCAGCAGCGGCGGCAGGTGGCCGGCCGACGCCAGCTCGCAGGTGCCGCTCACCGCGTCAAAGATCGCGTAGACACAGGTGGCGAAGTGCGGCTCGCGGGCGCCCAGCTCCTGCATCAGCTCGTTCAGCTGCTGGAGCGTCTCGGCCGGCGGCAGCTCGAGCATGGCCAGGGTGTGGATGGCGGTCCGCAGCCGTCCCATCGTGACAGCCGCCCGCACTCCGTGCCCGGCGACGTCGCCGACCACCAGGGCGACCCGGCCGCCGGGCAGCGCGATCGACTCATACCAGTCGCCGCCGATCTCGATGAGCTTGCTGCCCGGCAGGTAGCGGTGCTTGACCTCGACTGAGGACGGCGCGGACAGGCCAGTCGGCAGCATGCTGCGCTGCAGCGTCAGCGCCGTGGCCCGCTCCCGGCTGTAGCGCTGCGCGTTGTCCATGAAGATCGCCGCGCGGTTGGCGAACTCCATGCCCAGCTCGGTGTCATAGGCATCGAAGCGCCGGTAGCCGGGCAGCCGGTTGCAGACCAGGAAGCCCAGCATCGTGCCGCGCGCGATCAGCGGCAGGAGCAGCAGGGACGTCCCGCCGAGCAGGTCGGAGACCGGCTTGCGGATCCACGCCTCGGCGATCTGGTGGGCCGTGTCGTCCGCCAGGGTGACGCAGACCGGCAGCCCGGTGGTCATGCACTCGGTGTAGGGCGTGCCCGGCGGGTAGCGCAGCACCTCGCCGGTGGGGAACGTGGCGTCCCACCCTGCATCGTCGTTGTCGTGGGCTACCGCCAGGCGGCGCACCAGCTGTGACCCGTCGAGGCTGTCGTCGAGGATGTCCTCATCGCCGATCAGGCTCTCCCGGATCAGCAGCCCGGCCGCGTTGCAGAAGTGCGGCACGACGATCTTGATCAGCTCGGGTGCCATCTGATCCATGTCGAGCTCGCCGCCGATCCGCCGCAGCGCGCCGTCGAGCATCGCGTGCCGCATCACGGCCGGGTCCAGGAAGCGCTCCTCCAGCGGCGGCGGGATCCGCAGGATGACCTGGGCGACCAGCTCGGGGTCGGCCGAGCGCACCGGCTGGACGGTGACCACCCCGTCGGCGGCCGTGCCGCGGGCGGTCCGTACGGTCAGCACGGTCGTGCCCTCACGGCCCGAGCAGGCACCGTCGATCAGGCCCTGCAGCGCGGCGGCATTCGCCTCCGATCCGGCCAGCAGGCTGCCCAGCTCGGTCCCCAGCAGCGCCGACGGCTCGTCGCTCAGCACGTCGGCGGCAGCGCGGTCGTGCTGGCGGATGGTGCCCGTTTTGTCGATACCCAGCATCAGCGTTCGTGCCGAGGTGTTTGCCAAGAGCGCGGAGATCTCGGCGGTTGCCGCGGATGTCAAACTCTGCGCTCCCTTCGGCTGAGCGGATCATGGCCTGTTGTTCTTATTATGGATCAGCTTCATGCTGGTTGAGCGAGAAGACTAGTCGGCCGGGCCCGTGCGGCAGAGGCAGTCGAACCGGAAGCCCAATGTCATCTCCGGGAGGGATGCATGCCCTCGGGCGCCATTGTGATAGTCGGAGCCGGCCCAACGGGCCTGATACTAGCCGCTGAGCTGGCCCTGGCGGGAGTCCGGAGCGTCGTGCTCGAACGACGCGACGGCCCGCGGACCGATTCACGGGCGATCTGCATCCACGCCCGCACCATGGAGGCGTTCGACCTGCGCGGCCTGGCGTCCGTTTTCGCCACATCCGGGCTGGCTGTCCCGTCCTTCCCGCTCGGCCCGCGCGGCGCCCGGATCAAGTTCGGCGCTCTGGACTCGGACTTTCCGTACCTGCTGGACATCCCGCAGAGCCAGGTGGAGCGGCTGCTGCTGGAGCGGGCCACCGGCCTGGGCGCCGAGGTGCGCTGGTCGACCACCGTCACGGCGATCAGCCAGGATGACAGCGGCGTGACCGTGACCACCGGCGACGGCGGCCAGGAGCGCGCCGACTATGTCGCGGGCTGCGACGGAGTTCGCAGCTTTGTCCGTGATGAGCTGGCCATCCCGTTTCCGGGCATCCATAATCCCGGCTCGGTCATCCTGGCTGATCTGCGCCTGGGCGGGCTGCCCATGGATGCGGCATACGGGGATATCTCCCGGAATGGCATGCTGCTGGTTTTCCCGTTCCGGGACGGAACCTGCCGGGTGGTGCTTTATGACTATGCCCGGGCCGATGTGCCGGTGACCGAGCCGGTCACCCTGCCCGAGGTGGTGGCCGGCCTGCGGCGGGTGGTGGGCGAGGACTTCTCCCCCGACGGCATGTACTGGTCGGGCCGGTACCGCAGCGAGAGCCGCCAGGTCCCGTACTACCGCAGCGGCCGGGTGCTGCTGGCCGGGGACGCCGCGCACGCGCATTCCCCGGCCGGGGCGCAGGGCATGAACACCGGGCTGCAGGACGCGATGAACCTGGGCTGGAAGCTGGCCGCGCAAGTAGGCGGCTGGGCCCCGGACTGGCTGCTGGACTCCTACCACGCCGAGCGGCACCCGGTCGGCGCGGATGTGCTGGCGCTGACCGGCCGGCAGTTCCGGCTGAACGTCGCCCGGACGGTGCCCGGCCGGGTCCGGCGGTGGGCAGTGCACCGGCTGCTGGTGCCGCTGCCGCCGGTGCAGTCCCGGCTGGCCCGCGAGTACTCGGGCGTGGCGATCCGTTACCCGGCCGCTGGGCCGGGTAACCCCGGCGACCCGGCAGCGGCGGGCCGGGCCGGCGCAGCCAGCCCGGCGACCGGCCCGGCGGCAGCAGCGCAGGCACATCCGCTGACCGGGTTCCGCCTGCCGCCCGGCACGGTCACGGTGCCCGGCGCCCGCTCGGTCCGGCTGGCCGAGCTGTTTCACGACGGGAAGTTCGTTCTGCTGAGCACGGCGCCCGGCGATGCCCCGCCCGCGGCCTCGATGCCGCCCGGCCGGGTGACGGCGGTGGCTGCGCGGCCCGCTGACGCCCGCCGCCGCGGCGCGCACCGCCTGCCGGCCGCCGCCCTGGTGCGCCCCGACGGCTACGTCGCCTGGGCCACCGACGAGCCCGACCCCGCCCGCCGCGCCGCAGCGGCCACCGCCGCCATCCGCCACTGGTGTACTGGCTAGCCCGCAGGAGGCGCGGGCTAGCCAGCGCACCAGTGCCTGAACAGGCCCCCCGGACCCTCGAACTCAGGGCCACGCCAGCGGCCCTGGGCGCCCGCGACAGACCGGGTGCCGGCGTGGCCTGGACTGAAGAGCCTGCGACGAGGGAAGGCGGCGCCTCACAGGCACCCGCGCCGCCTCGCGGGAAACTGGCTAACCAGCGCA
>DASUBV010000325.1:0-20680 GCA_035763085.1 Streptosporangiaceae bacterium
GCCGAGTGGCTGATCCGCGTGCTGGGCTTCGGCCCGGCCCGGTCCGTGCGCGGCCCTGACGGCGGCTGGGCCGAGGGCGAGGTCGTGATCGGGCCGGTCCGGATCGACATCAGCGGCGGGGACAGCCCGGAGGCCGGTAACGGCGGCGGCGCGCTGCTGATCATCGGGGTCAGCGACGTTGACGCGCAGTACCGCCGGATCCGGGACGCCGGGGCGCAGCTCGACCCGCCCAAGGACGAGGCATACGGCCCGCGCACCTGGCACGTCACCGATCCGTGGGGTTATGAGTGGTATTTCTGGCAGGGCGAGGCGGTCTACCCGCCGCAGCAGCCCGCCAGCTAGCCGGGCAGGGCGGTCAGGGCGGGCCCGTCCCGTCCTAGGCGGCCCCGTCCCGCGCGGCCCGACCTGGCGCTGCCCGACCCGGCGCGGCCCCGTCCGGGGCGGCCGTGTCCCGCGCGACCCGACCCGGCGCGGCACCATCCCGCGCGGGCCCGGCCCGGTTAGTCCCGGCGTCGGCCGCCGCCCCAGCCAGAGCCAGAGCCCGCCAGGATGACGGCCGGGACCACCGCCAGCAGGCCCAGGGCCCAGCCCAGGCCCAGCTGCCCGGCCAGGAAGCCGACCGTCAGCGGGCCCAGCCCGCCGGCCAGCCCGGCCGCGCTCAGCAGCGACACCGCGGTGCCGCTCTGGCCCGGCAGGCTGGCGTACAGCTGGGCCTGCAGGACCGGGTACCAGGCCGCGGTGACCAGGCTCAGCACGCTCAGGATGATCACCTTCGGCCAGAACCCCGGCACGAGCAGGAAGGCGGGATACAGCACCAGCGCCGCGGCGGCACTGGCCCGCAGCAGGGCGTGGCCGCGGACCCGCTCCAGGACCGGGATCAGCACCGCGGTGCCGGCCAGGTCCGCGGCCAGCCGGACCCCGACCGCCAGCGCCGCCTGCGCGGGCGACACGCCGGCCACGGCAACCAGGTACAGCGCCACGAACCCGGTGAAGGCGTCCAGCAGCAGGTCGGAGACCTCCAGCAGGATCAGCCAGCGCAGCACGGACCGGTCGCGCAGTGCCCGGCGAGCCCGCCGGACCCTGGCCTGCCAGGTCACGGCAACCTCGGCACCACCTGATTCCGCACCGCCCGCCTCGGCACTCGCTAGCCTCGCCGCACCCGGCTCAGCGCTCTGTGGCCCCGCACCATCCGCCCCGGCAGCCGCTAGCTCCGCACCACCTGGCTCAGCGTTCTTGAGCCCCGCACCGCCCGGCTCGGTAACCTCCGGCCCCTCAGCACCGGCCACGGCGCCGGCTGGCTCCGCGCTGTCCGGCTCAGGCAGGATCGCCTCGGGCTGAGCCGCCAGCCGCGCGCCCGTCGCCACCAGGGCCGTCCACGCCGCCGCCGACACCATGGCGAGCACCAGGAACGCCGTCCGCCAGGTTCCGCCGGCCGCGACGACGGCGGCCAGCAGCAGCGGCCCGGCCACCGCGCCAAGCGCGCCGGCCAGGGTCCACCGGGCCATCAGCTGCTCCCGGCGGCCGGGGGCCGCGTCCATCAGCGCGGCCTGGGTCAGGCTGACGAACGCCCCTGAGGCCGGGAAGAACAGCACCAGCGCGGCCAGCAGCACTCCGAAGGACTGCGCCGCTGCCGCGATGACCAGGGCCAGGATGAATGCCAGCCCGCCCAGCACCGCGATCCGGTGCCGTCGCCGGCCCTCGCCCGCCAGGACGCCCATCGGCAGCTCGATGAGGCTCCCGGCGATCAGCGGCACCGCGGCCAGCAGCCCGATCTGGGCGTAGCTCAGGCCCAGCCCGTCGCGCAGCAGCGGCAGCGCGGCACTCTTGGTGCCGTCCACGAGCTCATCGGCGAACTCGACCGCCAGCGCCGCCAGCACGGCCGCGCTGACCGGCGCTCGCCGTAGCAGCGTGGATCGCTGCCGCGGCCGCGACCGCCGCGCAGACGGGATGATCGCGCGCTCCGCGGCCGCGCTCAGGGCGTGCCCGCGCGCCGACTGCGCGGGCGGGGACGCCGCCGGCTGCTGCCGGGCGTCCGGGGATGGTTCTGGATGGGTCCGCACACTTTTGCCTTCCTCGTCTGGCCGGTCAGGGTCAGGCGAGGACGGCGGCCCGCGGACCGCTAGCTCAGGTCACAGTCAAAGAAAGCCCATGGCCGCGATGGTAACCGGCCCGGCGGCCGCAGGCCAGGCCGGCGGCTGGCCTCCGCGTAGCGTGCACCTGGCATGCACGGCGATTTCCTCGCGAGCCGCGCGAACCAGGCCGGCTCGGCCCGGGGCCAGGCACCTTGATCGCGTTAACATGTTGACCGCCGGCCGCGACGTCACGGGAGGCCCTGATGCCTGTCCAGCCCACCCCCGCCGATCGATTCACCTTCGGACTCTGGACAGTCGGCTGGAACGGGACCGATCCGTTCGGCATCCCGACCCGCGAGCCGCTGGACCCCGTCGAGGCCGTGCACGAGCTGGCCGCCCGCGGCGCGCACGGCGTGACCTTCCACGACGATGACCTCGTCCCGTTCGGCAGCGACGAGGCCGCGCGGGCCCGGCAGATTGACCGGTTCACCGCCGCGCTGAAGGAAACCGGGATGGTCGTGCCGATGGTCACGACCAACCTGTTCACCCAGCCGGTCTTCAAGGACGGCGGATTCACCAGCAATAACCGCTCGGTGCGCCGGTACGCGCTGCGCAAGGTGATGCGCAACATCGACCTGGCCGCCCAGCTCGGCGCCCGGACCTACGTGATGTGGGGCGGCCGGGAGGGCAGCGAGTACGACAGCGCCAAGGACGTGCAGGCAGCCCTGGACCGCTACCGCGAGGCCGTCGACACCCTGGCCGCCTACGTCACCGACCAGGGCTACGGCCTGCGCTTCGCGCTGGAGCCCAAGCCCAACGAGCCACGCGGCGACATCCTGCTGCCGACCGTGGGCCACGCGCTGGCGTTCATCGCCAGCCTGGAGCACCACGAGATGGTGGGCGTGAACCCCGAGGTCGGCCACGAGCAGATGGCCGGGCTCAACTTCGCGCACGGCATCGCCCAGGCGCTATGGCACGGCAAGTTGTTCCACATCGACCTCAACGGCCAGCGCGGCATCAAGTACGACCAGGACCTGGTGTTCGGCCACGGCGACCTGATCAACGCCTTCGCGCTGGTTGACCTGCTGGAGTTCGGCGGGCCGCGGGGCGGGCCGGCCTATGACGGGCCGCGGCACTTCGACTTCAAGCCGTCCCGGACCGAGGACAAGGCCGGGGTGTGGGACGCGGCGGCCGCCTGCATGCGGATGTACCTGCTGCTCAAGGAGCGGGTGACCGAGTTCCGGGCCGACCCCGAGGTGGCCGGGGCGCTGGCCGCCGGCCGGGTCGGTGAGCTGCGCGAGCCGACCCTGGCCGCGGGCGAGGGCTATGCCGGGCTGCTGGCCGACCGCAGTGCCTTCGAGGATTTCGACGTGGCCGCCGCCGGCGGCCCTGGCTACGGGTTCGTCCGCCTGCACCAGCTCGCGGTCGAGCACCTGATGCGGGCCCGATGACGAGGCTGGTCGCCGGGATCGATTCCTCGACTCAGTCGTGCAAGGTTGTCATCCGCCAGGCCGACACCGGCGCGCTGGTCCGCGAGGGCCGGGCCGCGCACCCCGACGGCACCGAGGTTGACCCGCGGGCCTGGTGGGATGCCCTGCGCGTGGCGCTCGCCCAGGCCGGCGGGCTGAGCGACGTCGCGGCCGTGTCGGTGGCCGGCCAGCAGCACGGCATGGTCTGCCTGGACGAGGCCGGCCACGTCGTGCGCCCGGCGCTGCTGTGGAACGACAGCCGGTCCGCCGGCGCCGCCGCTGACCTGGTTGCCGAGCTCGGCGACGGTGACGCCGGCCGGGGCGCGCTGGCGTGGGCCGAGGCGGTGGGCAGCGTCCCGGTGGCGTCGTTCACGGTGACCAAGCTGCGCTGGCTGGCCGAGCACGAGCCCGGCGCCATGGCCCGCACGGCGGCGGTCTGCCTCCCGCACGACTGGCTGACCTGGCAGCTCGCCGGCCAGGCCGGCGGCGTGGACGCCCTGCGCACCGACCGCAGCGATGCCAGCGGCACCGGGTACTGGTCCCCCGCCGCCGGCGCCTACCTGCCTGAGCTGCTGCATCGCGCGTGCGGGAGACGGCCCAAGGTGCCGCAGGTCCTGGGCCCCGCCGAGATCGCCGGCGAGGTCGATCCGCAGGCGGTGCCCAACGCGGGCGGGGACACGATCACCATCCCGCGCGACAACGGCGCGGGCGCCAGCGCGCCGGCGCTGCTCGGGCCCGGCGCCGGGGACAACGCCGCGGCCGCGCTCGGCGCCGGGATCGGCGTCGGCGACGTGGCCGTGTCCATCGGCACCTCCGGCACCGTGTTCGGCGTGGGCACCGCGCCGACCGCTGACGCCTCCGGCATCATCGCCGGGTTCGCCGACGCCACCGGGCACTTCCTGCCATTGGCCTGCACTCTCAACGCCGCCCGCGTGATGACCACGATGGCCGGCCTGCTCGGCGTCAGCCTGACCCGGCTGGACGAGCTCGCGCTGGCCGCGGCACCCGGTGCGGGCGGCCTCACCCTGCTGCCCTACCTGGACGGCGAGCGCACGCCCAACCGGCCCGACGACACCGGTGCCCTGCACGGCCTGACCCGCGCCAGTGCCACGCCGCAGAACGTGGCCAGGGCCGCGGTCGAGGGCATGCTGAACGGGCTGGCCGACGGCCTCGACGCGCTGCGCGCGGCCGGTCTGCAGGTGCGCCGCGTGCTGCTCATCGGCGGCGGCGCCAAGTCCGCGGCCGTCCGGGCGATCGCCCCCGGCATCTTCGGCCTGCCCGTCACCGTCCCGGAGCCGGGCGAGTACGTGGCCGACGGCGCCGCCCGGCAGGCCGCGTGGCTGCTGTCCGGCGCGGACGCCCCGCCGGCCTGGCAGTCCGGGCAGGCCCGGGTCTACGAGGCTGACCCGCAGCCCGCGATCCGGGACCGCTACGCCGCCGCGCGGGACACCGCAGGCTCGCTTCCCGCCCTGGACCGGGACTGACCAGAAGGCGATGCAGACGAAGCTGGCGCCGGGTGCGTGCGAGCTCGCCTGGCAAGCCCGGCCCGGCGGACTGCGCGGACAGCCGGGCGAACCTGGGCTCGTCCCGCCACGCCTGGCCCGGCCAGCGTCGTTCCTGAGTGGTTCGGGGGTGACCCCCGCGGAGGCGGGCAACCCGAACTGGCGAGATGAACGCCCGCTAGCCGGGCGGCAGCACGCCGGCGGCGCGGCAGGCGTGCAGCACGAACTCGTGCGGGCAGGCGTAGGCCACGCGCCCCTGATGCCCGTGCGTCGTCGTCGCCATGAACACCGAGTTGAGCACGGCCTCCTCCACCGCTTCCTGGACCGCGGTGAACACCGGGTCCAGATCCCGGTCGCGTACTGGCTCGCTCTCCTGACTGGCGGCGAAGGCGATGGCGTAGTCGCCGCTGCCGCCGGCGAAGTCGGAGCCCGCCCGGCTGAGCCCGAAGATGGCCCGCCGGGCCACTCGGCCCAGCTGGCGCGAGTCCAGGGCGCGATCGACCGCCACGATGATCATGCACGAGTTACCCCGCGGCCCGGCCGGCTCAGCGCCAGGCTGGCCCGGGACAGACTGGCCCGATGCCGCGTCTGGTGCCGACGGGCCGCTGGCCAGGCTGGCGAGCGCCGCTTCCGCCGGGATCGGCACGCCGAGCACCGTCAGGATCCCCGAGAAGTTGGCCTGGAGCAGCACGCCGGCCGTGACCGGCGGCCCGCTGGCCAGCTCGGCGACGCGCGAGGAGGTGCCGATGCCGGCCTTGAAGCCCAGTGCCCTGGTCCCGGTGCCAGCGCCGACCGCGCCCTCGGCGACCGGGCCGCCGCGCGCCCCCGACAAGGCCGACAGGACGTCGCCCGGGGTGACCGACCGGGCCCGGATGTCGGACAGGAAGCCGTCGTTGGTCTCCCCGGCGACGGCATTGACCGACCAGACCTGCTCGTTGCCGGGCAGGTCCAGGACATAGGACACCAGTGCGTCCGCGGCGCGGAACACCGACAGGGTCCCGGTCAGCACGATGGGTGTCTCGAGTACCCCGAGCTCGGCCAGCTGGGTGGCCCCGGTCAGCTTGCCGAATCCGTTCCCGATGAATATCCCGGCCGGGAGCTCCCCGCCGGCGCGGTCGGCCAGGTCAGGGACGATGGCGGTCACGCCGGTGCGGATGCCGGGCTCGCGGTGCAGGGTGGACTGGCCGACCCGGACGCCCGGCACGTCGGTGATCGCGTTGAGCGGGCCGGGCGCGTGCCGGCCCGGCATGATTCCCAGGTCCCTGGCCCGCCGTGGCTGCTGCATCTCGCCCGCCTTCCCCGCTCGCGGCCCCGCCGGGCCGCCTTCGCAGGGCACGGTACCGGGGACGCGGATGCCGCTGACGACCGTGTCGGCTAGCTGGCGGGCGCGCGGCCCTGCCACCATGGGGTCCAGGCGGCAACGGCGCAGGCGGGAGGGGCTACGAGCAGCGGCGGTGCGGGGGACCCCGGCGGCGCGGATCCGGCCGGGACAGAGCCGGACGCACGGTTCACGATGGCCAACGAGCGGACCTTCCTGGCCTGGAGCCGGACGGCGCTGGCCCTGGTCGTGGCCGGCCTGGGCATCATCCAGCTGCTGCCGCCGTTCCCTGGCGTCCCGTGGGGCCGGCACGTGCTCGGCGTCCCGCTGATCGTGCTCGGCGCGCTGGCGCCGGGCGCGGCCTACGCGGAGTGGCGGCGCAACCAGGCGGCGCTGCGGAACGACAGGCCGCTGCCCCGGTCGATCCTGCCCCAGATCCTGGCGGCGGCGATCGTCTGCGTCGGAGTGGTGGCCGCCATCGTCGTGCTCATCGCGGCCGTCCGGTAGCGCGCCATGATCCCGCTGGAGCGTCGCGACCCCGGACTGGCCGGGGAACGGACCCGGCTGGCCTGGGCGCGGACCGCGATCGCGTTCGCCGCTGTCGGGGCCGCGCTAGTGAAGAAGGAACTAGCGGTCGGGCTGCTCACCCTGGCCGCGGCACCGATGGTCTACGTGGCCGGGCGGATGGCGGCCCGCGCGGCGAGCCCGCGGCAGCGCTCGCGGCGGCTGCTGGCGGTCACGGTCACCGTCACCCTCGTGGCCGTCCTGGCGCTCATCGCGGCGTTCCTGGTCCCCGGTCCGGACAGCCTCGACCAGCTGCTCCCCCGCCACGGCTAGCCGACGCCGCCGCGGCTGCGCGCCAGCCCGGCCCGTAGTGCCAGCCCGGCCCGGCGGCCGCAGCCTGGCCCGGCGGCGTCAGGCCGGCCCGGCGGCGTCAGGCTGGCTCCCACCGCCAGCCGTCTTTGTCCTCGCAGATGATCTTCTCGCCGTTGCCCGCGACGCCGGTCATGCCGTGGTCGGAGTCCCGGCAGAACTCACCCGGCTCGTAGCAGTTGCCCGCATTGCTGCGCGGATAGCAGCCGGCCCGTGCCGGGGGCGACGGGGCGGGACCCAGCGTGCTCGGCTGGGGAGTCGGGGCCGGGACAGACACGCGGGCCGGGCGCGGGGCCGGCCGCGGCCGGACGGAGGCCTGGCAGGTGCCCGTCCGGGCGTGCCGGGAGACATGAACGGTGATGACAATGCGCTGACCGGGCCGGGCGCCGCGGAGCCGGAATCGGAGCGTGTGCCAGCCCCGGGCACTTGCCCGGCCGGATGCGCTCGCCTGGTACACACCAGACTCCGCGCTGCCGGTGACCCGGGCCCGAGCGGCCGTGTGCACGGTGATCCGGGCCACGGTGCGCACGCGCGGGCGGCGCGTGACCGCCCGCGCGTGACACCTGAGCGGAGACATCATGCCAGCGGGCTCGGCGGCCGAGGATGTCCCCGGCGCCGGAGCCAGGCCGGACGTTGTCGCGCCGCTCTGCGCGCTGCTCCCGCAGCCTGCACTGAGCAGGCCAGCCAGCGCTAACCCCGAGATCGCTAAGACAGCGGTTCTTGTTGTGGGCACGGCACGCGAGCCTAGCGGGCTGGCAGCCCGGGGCGGCACGACTCGCTAGGACGGGGGATCCTATAGAACCCCTTACCGGGATCCGGCGCTCGCGAGGACAGGCGTGCAGGTCTTTCACCCGGCCCGTCAGGCGGCGGGCAGGGCGGGGCGTTCGTAGCGCATGCACGTCCAGCGGGCGCCGTCCTCGATGCTGTAGGTGACCTCGCCCCGGCCCTGGAAGCCAAGCTCCTCGTAGTAGCGGCGCAGCCCGCTGTTGGATGCCATGCAGTCAAGCCGGAGCACCGGGCGGTCCAGGGCGGCCCCCAGTTCCTGAGCGGCGTTCAGCGCGGCACCGCCGAGGCCCTGGCCGGAGTGGCGCCGGCGGATGGCGAGCGAGTGGCAGTACACGGCCGTGCCGTCATCGCGGCCCCAGACCCGCTCATCGGCCAGCTGGATCCGGACGGTGCCGGCCAGGACCTGGCCGGAGCAGATCAGGTACAGCTCACGGTCGCGGGCAGCCTGAGCGAATTTCTCGTGCGGGAAGGCCGGCGACCACTGATGGGGGATGCCGCGTTCATCGCGCAGCCAGATGGCCGCCTCGGCGAGGATGTCCAGGACGAGCCCGAGATCCGATTCGGTCGCGACGGCGAGCCTGGCTGTGACCACAGCGCATTCTCCCGCACCGGCCGCGACCTGCCCGGCGGCCGGGGCGGGGGTAGTCAGCCGCGGCCCTTTCTCCTGCCGACCGTGGCGTCCGGCTAAGGTTCGCTGCTATGCCTGCTGATGACAGTGACGAGGCGGTCCGGGCAGCGATCGCCGGCGAGCTCCGGCTGCTCGAGCTGGCGGTGCGCAACTCGCCCGAGCAGGTTGCCGAGCTGCTGCACCCGGAGTACTTCGAGTTCGGCGCCTCGGGCCGCCGGTGGGACCGGGAAAGCATCATCGCGGAGCTCGCTGCCGAGCAGTCCCCATCCGGCCAGGACGCCGTGGCCGCTGTGTCAGATCTGGCGGGCACGCGCATCAGTGCGGATGTCGTGCTGGTGACCTACGTCAGCCAGCGCGAGACCCGCCGCTGCCACCGCAGCTCCCTGTGGCGCCAGACGCCGGACGGCTGGCGCGTCTACTTCCACCAGGGCACGATCATCCCGCCCGCCTGACGCCGGGCGGGACCACCAGCCTGATGACTTACCTGATGACTTACCTGCCGCGGCCTCGGCGCGCGTGCCTGCGCATCGCGTCCACCTTGCTCACGAATGCGGTCGGCTCGATAACGGGCGTGCCTCGCCACGGCGACATCGACAGCAAGTCGGTGTCATTCGAGACGATGAGAAGGGCGCCTACCTCTGCGGCGAGGTCCAGGATCATGTTGTCCTCGAAGTCCGGGCAATCATGAACTGTCCTGGGAACGTCGCTGATAACGCCGCCGCCGCTAAGCTCGGCCGCATCAAGGACGGCATCCAGGTAGGAGTCGATCCTGCGTAGTTCCCACTTGAATAGCTCGGCCAGGACTCGCTGCACGTTGGATGCGATGTGCGGCGACAGCCACAAGGCGAACTCCGCCGCATCGACGATGATGCCGATGCAGTCGGCTGACGGGTTACCCGACACCGGCGGCGGTGACGGCCAGGACCGGAACGGACTATTGCCGGCAGCTGCTGCGGTCACCAGCACATTAACGTCATAGACGACAGCCGCCGGGGCGGGCTGGAGAGGGCTCATGGCGTGCTGTTTCTACGAGCCCTTGAGGAACTGCTGAATGCGGCTGGGCACGTCAGCCGGATCGATCCCAAGCTCGGCTGTCCGCTGATGCCCGTAAGCCTGAGCGTCACGGAGCTGGTCGGCGATCATGATCGACTTCATGACCTTGAGGGTGGCCCGGAGGTAGGCAGACCGGTTGCCGTGGCCGAAGTACTCCACCAGCTCATCGAGCACCGGGCGGTCTTCCGGCTGAACCGCGAAGCCAAGTGTCTGAGCGCTCATGCCCTCATTGTAGATAGATTGCATCTGACAGGCAATCTCTTGCTTTTACCTCTGGCTACGGTAACGGTCCCTGCGAGCCCGGCGCCGGGAGCGGTCAGCGGATGAAGCCGCTTTCGTAGGCCGCGATGACGGCCTGGACACGATCGCGGGCACCGAGCTTGGCCAGCACGTTCCGGACGTGGGTCTTCACCGTCTCCACGCCCACGACCAGCTCGGCTGCGATCTCCGCGTTGGACAGCCCCCGGGCGACGAGCCGCAGCACCTCACTCTCGCGCTCGGTGAGATGCGCCTCGGCGAGCTGGTGGCCGCCTGGCCCCGCATGCCGGGCGGCGAGCCGGCGGATCGCGGCGGGAAACAGCAGGGACTCGCCGTCGTGGACCGTGCGGATCGCGTTGATGTAGTCGTCGGCGGCGGCGCGCTTGAGCAGGAAGCCCCGCGCTCCGGCCCGCAGCGCGTCGTAAACGTAGTCGTCGTTCTCGAACGTCGTCACGACGATGACGGCCGGCCCGCCGCCGTCGAACTGGCCGAGCAGCCGGGTCGCCGTGATTCCGTCGACGCGCGGCATCCGGACGTCCATCAGCACGATGTCCGGACGGGTCCGCCGCGCCTCGGCAACCGCGGCGGCGCCGTCGTCTGCCTCGCCGACCACGGTGACGCCGGGCTCGGACTCCAGGATTGCCCGCAGGCCGCTGCGGACGAGCGGCTCGTCGTCCGCCACCAGGACCCGGATCGAGGTCACGGCCGGATCTCCCGGACGGGCAGCGAGACCAGCAGGGTCCACCGGGCATCCTGCGTGCCGGCCTGGTACGAGCCGCCGAGCGTGGTGGCACGCTCGGCGATCCCGTCCAGCCCGCGGCCCGCGCTGGCGGCACCCCGGCCGTCGGCCGGATTGCTCAGGCTGATGCCCAGGATGTCCTGGCCGAGCGACAAGCCGAGGCTCGCCGTGCCGTCGGCGGAGTACTTCAGCGCGTTGGTCAGTCCCTCCTGCACAATCCGGTAGGCCTCCTGGCTGACCAGGGCGGGCACGGCGGCCAGGTCGCCGGTCACCTCCGCGTCGATGGCCAGGCCGGCCGACCGGGCGACCCCGAGCAGCCCGTTCAGGGCAGCCAGGTCAGGCGCAGGCGTCACGGCGGGACGCTGGCTCTCGTCCCGCAGCAGGCCGAGCATGTGGTCGAGCTCGGCGGCCGCCCGCCGGGAAGCCACCTCGATGGCCTCCAGCGCTTCCTCGGCGAAGGCCGGGTTGCGTCCGATGACCTTCCGGGCAGCCGAGGCCTGCACGGTCACCACCGACAAGGCATGCCCGACGCTGTCGTGAATCTCGCGCGCGATCCGGGTGCGCTCGGTGAGCCGGGCGGCGTCTGCCTCCATCCGCTGCAGCCGCTCGGCGTGGGAGGGCCCGAGAAGCACCGGTCCGATGCCCGCCAGGAGCCGGCCGGCGAGCAGCGTCGCCAGCACCGTCGCTGCCGCGGCCGGGATCGTCCACCAGCTGCCGCCCAGGGCGATCAGGCCCAGGACCGCGCCGGTGAGCAGCGCGCCGGTGAGCATGTGCAGCAGGAACCACCCCAGCGTCCGCCGCCGCTGCGGCCAGCCGGCCGCCGGGCCGGGCGGGCCGTCCCGGAACTCGCCGCCCAGCAGGGTCTGCACCGCCACGCCCTCGATCTGCCGAACCGCCGGCACCAGGCCCGCCAGCAGCGGCCCGCCGACCAGCACGACGCCGATGAGCGCCGTCGCCCAGGCCGGCACGCCGGCTTCTGCGACCAGGGACAGCACGGTGAAGCCGGCGATGCCGAGAGCCAGCGCCAGTGCTGCCCCGACCAGGACGAACACCGCCCGCTGATAGCTCTCCGGCGCCAGCACCAGCGCCGATGCCCTGCGCAGCATGGTCACGATTCTCGCCGGCGCCGCCAGTAGCTGATCGTCAGAGCGCCCAGCAGCGGCCCCCACAGCAGGAGCGGGGCGTAGGCAGCGACCGCGAGCAGCCCCTGCCAGTCGCCGAAACTCAGCGGGGCATCCGGCCCCTGAGGCCGGCCGTCGATCCGCAGGCCCAGCGAGAAGCTCACCGCCGCCCACGTCCACAGGGCGGTCAGTATTGCCGCGCCCAGCCCGGCGGGGATCAGCGCCATGAGGGCCGGCACCCGGCGCCCGCGCAGCACGGGAACCCAGCGCGGGAACACCTCACCCCAGGTAGCGGTCAGTCCGACTGCGGTGAAGGCGAGCAGTTCCGAGACGACTGACAGCAAGATCACATAGAGGCCGAGCGGCACGCCGGGCAGCCCCGACCCCCCGTCGACCGAGCTCACATCGACGCGTGCGATCGGTGCATGCAAGGTGCACACCGCGATCCGCCACAGGCTGGCCGGGAGCACCGTCAGCGGGACGGCACCGGCGGCGACCCGCGCCCAGCGCGGAACCCCTGGCGCCGGCGCGTGCAGGCCAGCCCAGGCCGCCCGGAGTCCCCGCGCCGGCACGGCGCTCGCTGCTGTCGTCATTGTGATGTTCCTCCAGGACTATCCGCGGACACGAAGACGTGCATCCCACGGTGCCCCGGAAGTGCAGGCGGCTCATCACCGGCAGGAGGGAACGGGCTCCCCCGGCCGGGGGAGATTCTGACGAGTCTTCTAACCGTGTGACAAAACGGGACGGGACGGCGCTGAGCAGAACGAGAAGGGCCAGCCAGGCTGACCGCCAATCAGCCAAGTAAATGAGCGAAAAAGGCACTGCCATGAGGGATTTCATGCACTCGGCACTCGTCATGGCCGGTCGCGCTGACCGGCAATTCGGCAGGTTTGTCGGCCCTTACGCGGGCCGGGGCCGTCCGGTAAGGTACCCACGATGCAGCTCGCCGGATTCGTCCAAGATCATGCCCAGGACATGCTGACTGTCGTTTGCGCGACTTTTTCCTGGTTACCGGGTTTCTTCAGCAGCCAGCAGAGGCTGATTCACATGGGACTAGCCCGCTGCGAAGGCCGCCAGCAGGCGCGGCGCGGCCGGGGCTGGTCCGCCATCATCTGCCCGCGAGGATCTGATTGATGTCCGCATACGAAACCTCTTCCGCTGGGCAGGACCGGCCAGCGATGCGCCTCGCCCTGATCGTCCTGGCGGTGGCGCTGGTCATCACCGGAGCCGGCTGGCTGTGGGCCCTGCTGAAGGTCCCCCTGACAGTCCGGGACCTGACGGCATGGGGCGGCGGGGCGACCGCCGTGCTCCTCAGCGCCGCGGCCACTGCGGTGGCCTACTACGCCGAGTCAGCCCGCCAGGCGCGGTCGCAGATCGACGCGGCCGGGGCTGAGACCAGGCAACTCAAGCGCGAGCTGTCCGAGCTGACGGCGAATACGGTGCCCTTCCTCGTGGCCCACGTGCGCGACGGCGCCCAGCCAGAGGCTGTACTCGGGAAAATCCGGCCGCCGGCCAGCGAGGAGCTGCGCGGGCTGCTGGGCATCGTGGTCCAGGAGATCGCGGCGGCGCAGCGGCGGGCCGCCGACTCCGCGGCCGCGCTCGCCACCCTCGAGCGGGCCGCGACGGTGTTCTCGCAGGAGACCCTGCCCGCGGTGATCTCGCGCATGCAGGCCGGCGAGGCGCCGGACCTGGTGCTGGCCGAGGTCGCGCGCCCGGCCAATCCGGAGCTGCAAGGACTGCTGGAATCCGTGATCGGGGAGGTCAGCGCGGCGGCGCGCAAGAGTTCCGCGGCGATGGCGGCATGCGCGAGCGCGGCGGCGCGCCTGCAGGCCCACACGCTGCGGATGCTGGCCGAGCTGCGCGAGCTGGAAACCAGGTACGGCGACGACAAGGTCTTCGCCGACCTGATGGAGCTCGACCACCGCGTGTCCCAGCTGGGCCGGCTGGCCGACAGCATCGGGCTGCTCAGCGGCGGGCGATCCGGGCGCCGCTGGACCAAGCCCATCACGATGGAGAGCATCCTGCGCGGGGCGATGGGGCGCATCGACGCCTACCGCCGGGTCCGGCTGCACTCGGCCAGTTCCGCGGCGATCGCCGGCTACGCCGCCGAGGGCGTGATGCAGGCGCTCGCCGAGCTGATGGACAACGCGGCATCCTTCTCCGCGCACGGCTCTGAGGTCCACGTGTACGTGGAGGATGAGGATGCCGGCGCCGTGGTCACCATCGAGGATGGCGGCCTGGGCATGCGCCGGCGGGAACGGCAGCGCGCCGAGGAACTCGTCTCCCGGCCGCTCGACCTGTCCTCGCTGCCCGGGACGCGGCTGGGGCTGGCCGTCGTCGGCCGGCTGGCCGACCGGTTCGGCCTGACGGTGAACTTCCGGCCGTCGTCACGCGGCGGCACCGGCGTGGTCGTCATGATCCCCCGGCCGCTGATCACCCATCCTGGCCTGGCCGCCGATCCCGGCCCGGCCGCCCTGTCCGGCGGGCCGCCCCGGCAGGCGGCTCCCTCGCCGACCGGCCTGGAGACCGTGCCCGCCAGCGCCAGCGCCAGCGCCGGTGACGCGGAGCTGCCCGTGCGGCCGCGAGGCGCGACGCTGGCGGCGGCGAGCCGGTCCGTGCCCGGCACCAGCGCCGCGCCGGCCACGCCGCCTCGTGATGCGGCCGCCAGGTTTGCCGCCTTCCGCCAGTCCGGTGCGGGGAACCGGGACGCCCTGCCGGAGCCGGGGGGCGATCAGGCGTGACCGCACCCATCCCGCAGGCGCCACCCGCCGAACGGCCCGGTGAATCACGCACGCAGCAGACAGATTGGAGGCAAGGGCCGGGGTCCCGCTGCGAGGCACGGATCTCCGCCCCCCATTCCGCATGAGCAGCGCAGACTCGATGAGCGTCGATGATCACGGCCTGGACTGGCTGCTGGGGAACCTGCAGCGGCGCACGCCGGAGGTCCGCCACGTCCTGGCGCTGTCCAGGGACGGGCTCAAGCTGAGCTACACACCCGAGCTCGGCATCGACCAGGCCGATCAGCTGGCGGCCATCGCCGCCGGCATCCAGAGCCTGTCACTCAGCGCGTCTGCTGAGTTCGGGGCCGGCCTGGGATCGGGCCAGTCCATGGTGGAGTTCCCCGGCGGGCTGCTGCTGATCGTGCCGGCCGGGGAGGGAGCCCACCTGGCAGTCGTTGCCTCCGCTGTCGCCGACGTTGGCCTCGTCGGTCACAACATGAACGAGCTCGTGGAGCAGATCGGCGGCTACCTGACCGCGCCGCCCCGCCACCCTGCGCCCAGCGCGGCGCCATGAGCCAGCGGCCCGTCGACCGCGAGAGTCCGGACCGGCTCTATACCGTGACCGGCGGCCGCACCCTGGGCGACGAGGACCCGTTCGACCTGGTGTCCCTGATCGTCAGCGAACGCGATCCGGCTCCGGGCATGCAGTCCGAGCACGTCCGGATACTCCGCGGCTGCCGGGCCCCGATGGCCGTCGTGGAGATCTCCGCCAGCCTGGAGCTGCCGGTCAGCGTGGTCAAGGTCCTGCTGCGTGACCTCCTTGATGCCGGCAGCATCACCGTTCGCCACCCATCCCCGCATCCCGTCATGGCGCGACTGCCCGACCGGGAAACACTGAAGCAGGTGCTCGTTGGGCTCCAGAACCTCTGAGCAGGCCCCGGCGGCCGACCGCACGCCGCTGCGGGAGACCGCCAGCCAGGGCCTGAAAATTGTCATCGTGGGCGGATTCGGCGTCGGGAAGACGACGATGGTGAAATCCGTCAGTGAGATCCACCCGCTGAGCACCGAGGAGATCATGACCTCCGCCGGCGTCGGGATCGACGACGCCAGCGGAGTCCAGGACAAGAGCACCACGACGGTCGCGTTCGACTTCGGCCGCATCTCCCTGGATGATGTCCGGGTTCTCTACCTGTTCGGCGCTCCGGGGCAGGAGCGGTTCTGGTTCCTGTGGGACCAGTTGTTCGCCGGGAGCCTGGGCGCGGTGGTCCTGGTGGACACGCGCCGCCTGCAGGACTCCTGGTATGCCATCGACCGGCTCGAATTCCACCAGACGCCCTTCGTGGTCGCGGTCAACCGCTTCGAGGGGCCCGAGCCTGCGCTGGAAAAAGTACGCAGCGCCCTCTCGCTCGCCGACGACGTCCCGCTCGTGGACTGTGACGCGCGGCGGCGGGAGTCCTGCAAGAACACGCTGATCACGCTGGTCAGTCATCTCGCTCAGCTCGCCGGACAGCCCGCCGCACAGGAGACCACGCCGTGACCGAGACTTACAACGCGTTCGAGCCAGCCGGCCCGGCAGCCGCTGCCGACTACTCCGGCCATGCCGAGGCCATCCGCCTGTACGGGCCGCTGCTGGCCGGCGACCCGGCCGACCTGTACCAGGCCATCCGGTCGCGGTTCGGGCCGGTCGCCCCGGTCCTGCTGGACGGGGACGTGCCCGCCTGGTTCGTGGCGGGATACCGCGAGGTCCACCTGGTCACCAGCAACCCGCAGCTGTTCGCCCGGGACTGCCGTCGCTGGAACGCCTGGGATCGCATCCCTGGCGACTGGCCGCTCATGCCCTTCGTCGGCTGGGCGCCGTCGGTGATGTTCGCCGAGGGCAGCGAGCATCAGCGGCGCGCGGGCGCCATCGGCGACGCGCTGGACGCCATCGACCGGACCGAGCTCAACGCCATCTGCGAGCAGGTCGCCGACGAGCTCATTGACGCGTTCACCGGGACCGGCGAGGCCGACCTGATCGCGCAGTACGCCAACCAGATCCCGATGCGCGTCGTGGCCCGGCTGTTCGGCATCGCGCCCGGTGACATCCCCGCGCTGGTTCAGGACATTGCCGACTCGCTCGACGTGGCCGAGAAGGCCAACGCCGCCCACCAGCGCAACTTCGCGCGGATGCAGCAGCTGGTGAAGGACCGGCACGAGCGGCCCGGCCTCGATGTGCCCTCGCGGCTGCTCGGGCACTCCAGCGGGCTGACCGATGACGAGATCATCATCGACCTGCTCGTCGTCATGGCGGCCGCCCAGCAGCCGACCGCCAACTGGATCGGGAACACGCTGCGGCTGATGCTGATCGACAATCAGTTCTCCCTGACGCTGCAGGGCGGCCGCAGCAGCGCCGGGCAGGCCCTGAACGAGGTGCTCTGGAAGGACACCCCGACCCAGAACTTCATCGGCCGGTTCGCGGTGCAGGACTGCGAGCTCGGCGGGCGCCGGATCCGCCAGGGTGACCTGCTGGTCCTCGGGCTCGCCGCGGCGAACGCCGACCCGCAGGTGCATCCCGGCTCATTCGCGGACTCCGGCATCAACCGGGCGCACATGTCGTTCGGCCATGGCGAGCACGGCTGCCCGTTCCCGGCGCCGGAGCTGGCCGAGGTCATCGCCAGGACCGCGGTCGAGGTGCTGCTGGACCGGGTCCCGGACGTGCAGCTCGCGGTGCCGCCGGACGACCTGGAGTGGCGGCCCTCGCTGTGGATGCGGGGCCTGTTCACGCTGCCCGTCCGGTTTACCCCCGTCACCACCTTCAGCCGGGCGACCGGATAGCGGCGGGTGCACCGGATCACGCCGCGGGCGTGAACTCCACCGGCAGGCTGGCCGGGCCCCGGGTGAACACCCCTCGCTCGACGGGCCGGAACCCGCCGCGCAGCCGGACATCGGGCATGGCGTCCAGCAGCTGGTTCATTCCCACCTCGACTTCCGACTTGGCCAGCAGCGCTCCCACGCAGAAGTGCCGCCCGAGCGAGAAGGCCAGGTGATTGGCGGCTGCGGAGAACGCATTCGCGGTGTCCAGGTCCGTGCGGAAGATGTTGAAGGTGTCGGCGTCGGCGTACCGCTCACCATCCCGGTTGGCCGCGCCGATAAGGCAGGTCACGGTGGCGCCGGCGGGAATCGTCCCGCCCGAGACCGTGACGTCCTCCGCCGGCTGGCGCATGATCATGTGCACCGGGGGGCTGAACCGCAGCGTCTCGGCCAGCGCGCCGGCAATCAGGCTGCGATCCTCCTGCACCGCCTTGAGCTGGTCCGGGTGCTGCAGCAGGTTCGCGAACATGCTGGCGACAGCCTTGTCTGTCGTCTCGCCGCCGGCGGCCAGCAGCAGGCTGCAGAACGCCTTGATGTCCTCATCACTCATCCGGGTGCCATCGACCTCGGCGGCGCACATTGCCGACAGCAGGTCGTCGCCGGGATTCTCGCGGCGCGCCCGGATGATCGGGATCATGTAGCTCGCGAATTCCTGCTGCGTCCGCAGGCCGGCCGCCGTTACCCCGGGATCCTGGCTCAGGTTGCCGAGAAAGGCGATGATCGAGGTGTACCAGCCGTGGAACCGCTCGTGGTCAGCCTTGTCGAGGCCGAGCATGTCGACGATCACGTTGATGGGGAAGTGCGTCGCGAAGTCGGCGACCAGGTCCGCGGAACCGGCGCCGCGGAACCCGTCAATGAGCTCCCGGGCATTGCGCTCGATCACCGGAAGGAACTTCTCCTGCAGCTCACTGCCCCGGAACGCGGGCGCCACCAGCGCCCGGCGCACTGAGTGATCCCGCCCGCTGAGCTGCAGGATTGTCCGCCCGTGTACCGGCTCCAGCTGCCAGTCATAGTTAGCCGTGGTGAATACCTGGTCGCGGAAGGCACGAGACACATCCTCATAACGCGAGATGATGTAGCTCTGCATTGCCTCGTGCCAGATAAGCGGCTGGTCATCACGCATGACCTGATAGGCGGCATATGGATCAGCCGAGAATTCTGGGGACAGAAGATCGGGCAATTCCCGGGCCGTGGACATGAAGCTCCTTTAAGGCGATCGGCCAATAGCCCCCCTACTCACATTAGAGACCAATCGCCCCATAGTCCAGCCCGGTTTGCGCTAGTCTGCGCCACTTGCACCTGAGCTGCGCGGCTGCGCGCTCCGGCCAGCGCGGCGGCTAAGCCAGCGCGGCGTCGTCGTAGCTGGCGACCGGCCGGACCAGCTCCGGGAAGAACTGGCGCTCCTGCATCCACTGCCGGGTCTCCCCGAACACTTCCCTGGTGTACGGAAGGAAGACGATGCGCTCGCCGGTGCCGAAGGTCCGCACGTCCACCTGATCGCGGTACTTCTCCGGGACGGCCTTCAGGTGGTAGTGCTTGTAGCGTTCCGGCCGCAGGTCGATCTCCGCCTGCGCCCGGCGCAGCGCGGCCAGGTACTTGTCGATGTCGTCCTTGCTGACCCCGCTCCCGGTGACCAGGAACCCGATCATGAACGTGGCGTCCAGGATCTTCCGGAAGCCGAACGCCTCCGCGATGTAGAACGGCACTCCCCATACCGCGGCGGCCTCTACCTGACGGTCCAGCAGCGCGTCGAGCCGCTCGTTGGGCGGCCCCTGGAAGGTGAGCTTGACCTGGTCCGGGGCCAGAACGCCCTCCAGGGCCTGCATGGCCGCGAAGTGGCTCCCGGAGTGGTAACCGACTCCCACCGGAACCCCGGCGAGGTCCTCCGGCCGCCGGACCGGTGACTCGGGCGGGACGACGATGGCGCACGGTGCCACGGAGTAGGCCGTCGTCACCAGCTGGCCGGAGCCCTCGCTCGCCGCCTCGTTGGTGGCCCAGTGGCAGGCACAGCTGACATTGGCGCCGTCACGGCCCGCCTCGAAAGTCTCGAAGGCGCCGGTCTTGATCTCCCCGGCACCATCCCGCTCGCCGGGGCGGATCCCGTAGTCGCCCTCGGCGACGAAGCTGTACGCCAGCCCCTCGGCTGCGTAGTAGCCCTTCTCCTCGGCAACCCACTCCTGCAGGCGGCCGTGCGGCATGATCCTTAGCGCCATCGTCAGTCTCCAGTCCTGGCCCCGACACGAGTTATGTTACAGACCTGAACCCGGACAGAAGGGCACGCACCATGACCGAGCCCGAGCAGCAGGGGCCGTCCAGTCAGGTTCTCCCGCACGAACTGCCCGCCGCGCTGCGCGAGGCAGGCCTGACGAACTGGATCCGCGAGCCGCTGGATGACGCGGTTGACCGCCGCCGCCGCATCCTGTTCCCGCCGGCCGCCGCCACCATGGGCACGCCCGCCAGCGAGTGCCAGGGCACCCTGCTCGCCGAGGCCCGGCACGCCGACACGATCTTCATGATGGGCGACAACCCGGCGCTGCCCAGGATGCCCGAGCGCCCGGTGCTGCGGGACTTCTTCGAGCTGCGATTCAGCAAGGTCGCCCGGATGCACCTGCTGCAGAGCGCGCGGGTCGCCAGGGAGAACGGGCTGGACGAGAAGGTCATCGTGGCGTGCCTGCTGCACGACATCGCCATCGCCGGCCTGCTGTCGGCCAATCACGGCTACTGGGGCGCCCAGCTCGTCGCGCCTTACGTCGATGAGGAAGTCGCGTGGGCCATCCAGAAGCACGAGGCCCTGCGCTACTTCCCGGATGAGTCGGCGGGTTACACCTATCCGCAGGCCTACATCGACTACTTCGGCCCCGACTACACCCCGCCGGAGTACATCCGCGCCGAGCACGAGGCGGCGCGCCGGCACCGCTGGTACATGACCTCGCGCCTGGTCACCATCAACGACATCTACTCCTTCGATCCCCAGGTCCAGGTCGGCTTCGATGAGTTCGAGGACATCATCGGCAGGCACTTCCGTCAGCCGGCCGACGGGCTCGGGTTCGACGGCTCTCCCGTGGCCCACATGTGGCGCACGATGATCTGGCCGAACAACTTCCTGTAGGGGCGCCGGCCCGGCCGGCTAGCCCGAGGCCCGCACGCCGGGCGACAATGCCCGGATGCGGGCGGAAGCTGACCTGGCCGTGACCTTCGCCGGCTGCGGCGACGCGTTCGGCAGCGGTGGCCGCTACCAGGCCTGCATCCACCTGGCCCGGCACGGCCAGCCGGCCGTGCTCCTGGACTGCG
>DASUBV010000326.1:0-4883 GCA_035763085.1 Streptosporangiaceae bacterium
CGGCTGACCGCCCTGCTCCAGTCGGCTCAGGGAATCCGCCAGCGGGCCAGCATCACGCTCATCATCAGCGGGAGCACCGCATCGGGTCAGCTCCTCCTGCGGCCCGCTGAGCAGTCATGAGCTACCCGCCCCAGAGCAGCACCACGCCGGATGCCGCCCGCCGCGCGGAGGCCCGGCGGCTGACGGCGGGCTGGCGGGACCGGGGCCGGCCGCCCAGCCTGGCCGTGCACGAGGACCGGTACGGCCCGCTGCCCGGGAACCCGGCCGGGCGCCGGGGCCGGGCCGGCCTGATCGAGGCGGTGACCGCAGCCGGACTTACCGGCCGGGGCGGTGCCGGGTTCCCGACCGGCGCCAAGCTGCGGGCCGTGGCCGGGCGGCGCGGCCCGGCGGCGCTCGTGGCCAACGGGATGGAGTGCGAGCCGGCCAGCGAGAAGGATCAGGCGCTCCTGGCCATGGCACCGCACCTGGTCCTGGACGGCGCCGTCCTGGCGGCACGGGCGGTCGGCGCCGACACCGTGCACGTCTGCCTGGACCGGGCGCGGCCCGTGCAGGTCGAAGAGGTCTTCAGGGCGGCCGAGGAACGGCGGGTGGCCGGCCGGGATGACGTGCCGGTGCTGGTCCATGACCTTCCGGGGCATTACGTGTCCGGCGAGGAAACGGCCCTGATCAGCTGGCTGAACGGGGCCGGGGCACGGCCGACGACGGTGCCGCCCCGGCCCTTCGAGCGCGGCGGCCGTCGGCGGCCGACGCTGGTGGACAACGTCGAGACCCTCGCGCAGGTCGCGCTCATCGCGCGCTACGGGCCGGACTGGTTCCGCTCCGCCGGCGAGCGCGACGCGCCCGGCACCGTGCTGGTGACCGTCTCCGGTGCGGTCAGCCATCCCGGCGTGTATGAGGTAGCCGGGGGCACGTCGGCTGGCGAGATCCTGGCCCTGAGCGGATCTTCCGAGCGCGGCCACGTGCTGGTGGGCGGGTACTTCGGCAGCTGGCATCACCTCGATGAGGTCGCCCGCCTGCCGTTCACCGCCGCGGGCCTGCGGCCGGCTGGCGCCGCACCCGGCGCGGGCGTGCTGTACGTGCTGCCGGAGATGGCCTGCGGCCTGGCCGAGACCGCCCGGGTCCTCGGCTACCTGGCTGGCCAGAGCGCGCGGCAGTGCGGCCCCTGCACGTATGGCCTGCCGGCCATCGCTGGTGACTTCGCGCAGCTGGCCGATGCCCGGCCCCAGGGCGACGTCCTGGATCGCCTGGCCCGGCGGCTCGCGCTGATCCCGGGCCGCGGCGCCTGCCGGCATCCAGACGGCGCGGCGCGGCTGGCGGCCTCGGCCCTGACTGCGTTCGCGGGCGATGCCCGCGCGCATGCCGCCCGGCGTCCGTGTGCCGCCCGCTGGCGGCGGCCGCCGTGCGCGCTGCCGGTTCCCCGGTCCCGGGCAGGCGGCGGCTGGCGGTGACCCTGCGGCTGCGGCTTGATCCCATCGCCTGCGCCGGCCACGGCCTGTGCGCGGGCCTGCTGCCTGAGCGCATCGGCCTGGACGAGTGGGGCTACCCCGTCATTACCGGTGACGTGCCGCACGGCCTGGCCCGCGACGCCCGCCGTGCGGTCCGGGCCTGCCCGACGCTGGCGCTGCGGCTGAGCCGGGTGCGCGCCAGCCAGGATCCATCCGGCCAGAGAGCGAGACATGGTGAGCGTGACAGCTAGGCCCCGGCACCGCCGGCCGCCTGACACGGCCGCTGGCGTCGAGGGCAACGAGCGGCTGACGGCGCTGACCGGGACCGTGCTGCTGGCTGGCTTCGCCGTCGAGGGGGTGACCGTCCTGGCGGTCGGGCAGCTGCTCACCTTGCACGTGTTCGTCGGCATGCTGCTCACCGGGCCGGTCGTGCTGAAGATCTGCTCGACTGGCTACCGGTTCACCCGCTACTACACCGGTGCTTCCGCCTATGTGCGGAAGGGACCGCCGGCCCCGCTGCTGCGCTTGCTCGGCCCGGTCGTCATCGTCACCTCGCTTGCCGTCCTGGGTACCGGGGTCATGCTGGTGGTCGCGGGACCTGGCGCAGGTCCGTGGCTGCTGCTGCACAAGGGGTTCTTCGTGCTGTGGTTCGGCGCGATGGCCATCCACGTGCTCGCCTACGCCTGGCGGCTGCCGCGGCTCCTGCTCGGCGCGCGCGGTGGCGGGGCGCGCCTCGCGATGCCCGGCGGGCCAGCGCGGTGGCTGCTGGTCGCCGGGGCGCTGGCAGGCGGCCTGCTGCTGGCCCTGCTGACCGTCCACCTGGCGGTGCCCTGGCAGGCGGGCCGGGGCGTGCACTGAAGCGGCAGGTGGCCAGCCCGCACCCGGCCGTGTCCGGTTCACGGCCTTTGGCCCGGCCGGAGGGCCCTGGCCGCCGGCCCTGCCGCGCGCAACGGTGGAGTCACCGATGGAAAGGTGGCCGGAAATGGCATGGTGGACGAGAGCAGCCGCGGGCGCGGCAGCTGCCGTGATCGTGGCGGCCGGCCGGGAAGACAGGCGGCGCTTGCGGCGGATCGGGCAGATGCAGCGCCATCAGTTCATCGGGGGAGAGTGATCATCATGCACAAAGTTCGGGACGTGATGACGCGCACGGTCATCACGGCGGGGGAGGCGGAGACCTTCCGGGAACTGGCTGCGCGGATGCTGGACCACCACGTGAGCGCCCTGCCGGTGATGGATGCTGACGGCCAGGTGGTCGGCGTGGTCTCGGAGGCAGATCTCCTGGTGAAGGAAGCAGCCATGGCCGACAGCTCCCTCTGGGGCTCCTCGCTCCGGGGCCGGCGCGGGACGATGGCGACCGCGGAGCTGGCCCGGGACCTGATGACCGGGCCGGCCGTGACCATCGGCCCGGATGCCGGCGTGGCCGAGGCAGCGCGGCTGATGACCGCCCGCCGGGTGAAGCGGCTTCCGGTCGTCGATTCCGGCGGGCGCCTGCTCGGCATCATCAGCCGGGTGGACGTCCTGAGCGTCTTCCGCCGGCCAGACCAGGAAATCCGGGCCGAGGTCGCCGACGATGTCGCCCTCCGCCAGTTCGGAATACACCCCGATCGTCTGCAGGTGAAGGTTCAGGCAGGGATCGTGACCGTCGCCGGCGAGCTGGCGAGCCATGCCGCGGCGGTGCAGCTCATCCGGGCGATCCGCCACGTGGAAGGCGTCGTCAACGTGCGGAGCCAGCTCACTTTTCCGGCGGGCGAGCCAGCTGGCGCCCCGGAGCCGCCCGGTTAGGCGGCGGCCGCAGCCCGGCCGCCCAGCCGCGCGCCCCAGTCCCGGGCCCGGTTTTCCTGGCCCTGCACCAGGACGTTGTTCCTGGTGACCAGGAAGCTGGCAGGCTTGGCCGCCATGGTCAGGCCATGCTGACGCAGCAGGCCCGCGATGCCCTTGGAGGCGCGGCCGGTCAGGATCGCCGGCCCCTTCATGCGCGTGTCAAAGGCCGCGGCTGAGCCGCCGTGCTGGCCGAGGCTGGCGAGCCAGTCACGGACGCCAGGGCCATCCGCCCCGGGCTCGAGCTTTACCTGGCTGCCGGGCTTATCCGCCTGCTTGGCGGCGTCCTTGCGGGTAGCCGCGCGGCTCATGCCGTGCACATGGGTGGGGCCCCCGACGACCACCAGGTCCATCGCGCCGAGCAGGTCCTCGCTGGCATCGCCGACCGGGAGCACGGTGACATCGGCATCCTGCCGGAGGCCGTCGGCGATCGCCATGGCCACGGCACGGGTGTTGCCGAACATGGATTCGTAGACGACCAGAGCTTTCATGGCGCACCTCCTGACGTTCTGCTGGCCTTCCACCCTTGCGCTCCGGCCAGCGGCTGGTAATGGGCCAACGTCCCGCTGGCGGGGGACCTTGGCAGCAGCCGCTGGAATCGGGACGTTCGGCTCTACCTGGTGAGATCGCCGTGGAGTTTCTTACCAGGGGTACTGCAATCGGGGAGGCGCGAGAATGACGGAGGGCTCCGCCGTCTTGTCCAGGTCTGGCCTGGATGAGCTGATCGCCGAGCTGATCGCTGATGGCTACCGGGTAGTCGGCCCGACGGTCGGCGACGATGCGATCGTGCTGGCTGAGCTGACCTCGGCGGCTCAGCTGCCCTGGGGCTGGGGCGTGGACAGCGCGCCCGGCCGCTACCGGCTGCGGCGGCGCGCGGACGACACCGCCTTCGGTCACTCGGCCGGGCAGCAGTCGTGGAAGCAGTTCCTGCATCCGCCGCGCCGAGTGCTGTGGTCGTCGGACGGCAGCGGATTCGTGCCCGTGCAGGAGGAGCCGGTCCGGTATGCCTTCCTCGGCGTCCGGGCCTGTGACCTGGCCGCGATAGCGACCCTGGGCACGGTGCTGGGGGGCGGGCCTCGCCCGGATGGCGGATTTGCCCGGTGCCGGCCGGGCCTGTTCATCATCGCCGCGGGCTGCACCGAGCCCGGCGGCGTGTGCTTCTGCGCGTCGATGGGCACCGGGCCGCGGCCCGGGCCCGGCTACGACCTCGCGCGGACCGAGCGTGTCGACGGCGCGGGTCATCGTTTGGTCGTGGAAACCGGGAGCCCGGCGGGGGAGCGGCTGCTGGCCCGGATCGCGAGCCGGCCAGCCGCCCCGCACGAGGTAGCAGATGCCGAGGCGGCCGTGCAGGCGGCGGCCGGGAAGATGGGCCGGCAGATGCCCGAGGTGGACCTGCGCACGCTGCTGGCGGACTCCGCCGAGTCGCCGCTCTGGGAGGACGTCGCTAACCGGTGCCTGACCTGCGGAAACTGCACGATGGTCTGCCCGACCTGCTTCTGCACGACAACCGAGGACAGCACGGACCTGGCCGGCGGGCACGCTGAGCGATCACAGCGCTGGGCGTCGTGCTTCGAGCTGGATTTCTCCTACCTGCACGGCGGCAGCGTCCGGGTATCGGGG
>DASUBV010000327.1:0-38724 GCA_035763085.1 Streptosporangiaceae bacterium
GCGCGGTGGCGGCAGGAGCGGGACGAGCTGATCGGCAAGCACCCGCAGTCCCCCGCGCCGCCGGGTGACATCATCCGCAGCACCGGGGTGCCGTACTGGCCCTATGACCCGCAGCTGCGCTTCGAGCTGCCGCTGCTGCCCGCGCCCGCGGACGCCACGCTGGCCCTGCCGACCGACGGCGACCGGATGACCGAACTGCAGCTCGCGGGCCGGGTGGAGCTGCCCGCGCCGGTGGAGGCCGGGCTGGATGTCTGGGAGCTGCGGCAGTACGCCGGCGGGCTGTTCGTGCCGCTGCGCGACGGGACGGCGGGCGAGACCAGCTACGGCGGCGGCCGGTACCTGCTGGACACCGCCAAGGGCGCCGACCTGGGCGGCGGCCCGGGGACGCTGGTCATCGACCTGAACTTCCTGTATCACCCGTCCTGCCGGTACAGCCCGGAATGGCAGTGCCCGCTGGCCCCCGAGGGCAACACCATCGAGGTGCCCATCCGGGCCGGCGAGCGGCTGTAACCCCTAGCGAGGAGCGTGCGCGGCGATGAAGCCGGCCAGGGTGCCGAGGGAGGCCAGGCTGTCCAGGCTCAGGTCCTCGGCGGCCACGTCCACGCCGAACCGGTGCTGGACCTCGGTCAGCAGCAGGGTGCCGGTCAGCGAGTCCAGCCCGGCGCCGTCCGGGCCGAGCAGGGCGGTGTCCGGCGGGGCGGCGGCCAGCTCCGCGCGGCCGGTGATGCCGGCCAGCATGTCCCGCAGCGCGGCCAGGATGGCGTCGGCGCCGGTCATGACCGGCCACCGGAGGTTGCGGCACCACGGGCTGCGGTCAGCTCCGCCCAGTCTGGGAGCGCCGGCAGCGCCCCGGACAGGCTGCGGGCGAACACGACGGGCTCGCCGACGGGCGGAGCCTGGCTGGCCTGGCTGGCGCGCAGGCCCGCGGCGGCCAGGGCCAGCCGCAGCGGCACGTTCCGCTCGGTGACCCGGCACAGCACCCGCAGCTCGGTGGCGCCCGCGGCGGCGGCCTGCTGGCACAAGGCGGCCAGTAGCGCGTCCAGCACGCCGCGGCCCATCGCCCGGCACGACATCACCAGCAGCGGCACCGTCCAGCTGCCGGCCTCGCCAGCCGCCGCCCCGGCCTCGCCGGCCTCAACCCCGGCCCTGACCGCGGACTCCCCCGTGTCGGCCAGGACGCCGCCGACCAGGCCGTCATCGCCGAACCGGTCGCTCAGCCGGGCGGTGAGCAGCCGGTACCGGCCCGAGTCCAGCCAGCCGGCCAGGTCGGCCTCGCTGGCCGGACCGGCGGCGGTGGTGAACTGGTGGGTGCGCACCGACAGCTCGTGCAGCCGGGGCAGGTCGGCGGCCGTGGCCGGGCTGATCTGCACCCGGGTGCCGGCGTAGCGCAGGAAGTTGTCCCGCGAGCCGCCGAACGCCCGCGCCTCCTCCTGCCGCAGCCGCCGCTGGGCGTACAGCTGGCCGCGGCGGCGGCCCTCGTCGGTGAGCACGGCCGGGCGGAACTCCGGCCACTGCGGTGCCTCGGCGGCGTCCTCCGGGGACAGCACCAGCACCTCGGGCAGCCCGGCCGCCACCTCGGCCCGCTCCATCAGGTCGTCGTCGACAAAGGCGACCGTGTCGGCGCCGATGGCCAGGTCGTCGATGATCCGCCGGACGGCCTCGGACTTGCGGCCCCAGCCGCACTCGGCGGCGGCGAACGGCAGCTGCGTCACCCGGGCCACGTAGTCAGCGGCCTCCGGCGGATTCTTGCTGGCCAGGGCGTGCACGATGCCCCGCTGGTCCAGCTCGCGGGCGACCTCAACCAGCCCGGCGTCGGGCGCGGGCAGCTGCTCGCCGGACTCCAGGTAGGTCCCGGTCAGCAGCGTGTTGTCGATGTCCCAGACCACGCACTTGATCACGGCGCGGCCCCTCCGGCCGCGGTGCCTCCCGCCGCGGCGCCTCCGGCCGCGGGGTCCGCGGGCCGCCGCCGCTCCATGGTCAGGTGCGTCGCGGTGAAGCCGAACTTGCGGTACAGCGCCCGCATGCCCAGGTTGCCGGCGTGCACCTTGCCGGTCAGCTGGCTCATGCCGCCGGTGTCGGCCGCGTCCAGCACGGCGGCCAGCAGCAGCTCGCCGATCAGCGGCCGGCCGGGCACGTCCGCGACCGCCAGCGACCGGAAGTTCCCGTACACCGCGCCGGTCAGCGAGTTGGTCCGCGACGACAGCCAGGCCCAGCCGAGTACCTCGGCCGGGTCGGCGGCGGCCGCGGCGACGAGGGTGACCTCGCCCTTCTTGCCCAGCGCGCCGCTGACCCGGCGCTGGTGCAGGGCCGGATCGGTGATGGCCTCGCCGGCGAACGACACCACGGCGATCTCGATCTCGAACGCGACGATGGCCGGCAGGTCGGCCTCGGTGGCCGGCCGGATCAGGACCTGGTCGGCGCGCAGCGGCGCGGTGCTCGTCACGGCCCCGGTCACCGGGCCTTGAGCGGCATCGGCCGGAACACCGTGCCGGCGCACTGCGGGCACCCGGCGGCCTGCAGGTCGGCGATCTTCGTCCACTGCGCGCCGGGCCCGACCTCGTGCACGGCCGCGCAGCTGGCGCACTTGTAGGGCCGCACCGCCGCGACCCGCCCGTCGGCGGTGTACAGGGCGCCGTCGTAGGAGCCGGTGATCAGCGGCCGCGCGTCCGCCGTGCTGCGCAGGTGGTACAGGTGACTGGTGCCGCCCAGCACCCCGGCGCCGACGTACTCGTTGAAGTTCGGGGTCAGCGACCGGACGGCCAGCCCCATCCGCGCGATGGCGAGCTGCACGGCCGCGGTCTCCTCTGGCTTCCTGGCCCCGAACGAGAAGAAGATGTGCCGGCCGGGCTGCGGGGCCAGCGCGGCTACCGCGCGGGACAGGAACAGCTCGGCGCCGGCCACGGTGTACGGCGGGTCGGTGAGGACCACGTCGAAGCCGCCGGCCAGCCCGGCGGGCAGCGGCTCGCGCAGGTCGTGCTCGACCAGCTCGGCGCTGACCCCGCTGCGGCCGGCCTGCTTGCCGATCCAGGCCAGCACGTCGGGGTCGGTGTCGGCGACGGCCAGCCGCCGCACCACCTCGGCGTGCCCGGACCAGGCGGCGAACGCCGCGATGGCCACCGAGATCAGGTCATCGTCGCCGAGCAGCAGGATGCGCTGGCCGGCCAGCGCGTGCGCGGCGTGCAGCCGCAGCACCCGGCGCAGCTTGGTGGCCACGGTGCAGTGCGTCTGGTCCAGCTCCGGGCGGGCGGCCGGGGCGCCGGCGGCGACCTGTTCCAGCTCGCGCTCCAGGCCGGCCAGGCCAGCGCCGATCACCACGCCGCGGCCGGCGCAGGCCGGGCAGACCGCGTCCAGGTCCGGCTGGCCGGCCGATACCGCCGCGCGGCCGGCCGGGGTCAGCCGGACCGGCCGGGTCTTGTCGACCACGCCGCGCCTGCGCAGCTCGGCACAGGCTGCGGCGACGATGGGCACCGGCAGCTCGGCCAGCCTGCTGACCTCCCGGACGGCAGCCGGCTCGGCGGTCAGCACGGCGGCCAGGATGTCCCGGATGCCCGCCTCGCCCTCGGCCAGCCCGACCGCCGCCGCGACGTCGGCGACGACGGCATCCAGGTCGGCGGCAGGGGTGTTCATCAGGGTTCTTCCGGGCTGGGCAGCTGGGGTCCGCCGCGGCCTGCAGGCCGGGTCCTGGCCCGGGCGGCCGCTGGCGCGCCCGCTGGTGAGCAGGCCATACGGTATCCTCCCACATCATGCCGGGCAGGGACGCAGCGCGCAGCTACGCCGAGCTGAGGCGGCACGAGGCCGCGGCGCCGAAGATGCTGTACGCGATCGACGGGCGGTGCACACCTGGCTCGCCGGTGACCGACGTGGCCGTCCTCACCGGGCTGGCCCGGGCCGCGGTCGAGGCGGGCCGCGGGCACGTGCTGGACACCAGCCACGTCGTGTTTCCCAACGGGGCGATCACCCTGGTGCTCATCCTGGCCGAGTCGCACCTGAGCATCCACACCTGGCCCGAGGAAGACCTGATCGCCATCGACTTGTTCAGCTGCGGCGCCATCGACGGCCAGGCCGTGATCGACGAGCTGACCGCCAGCCTGCTGCTCACCGAGGTCACGGTCCGTGATGTCCCGCGCGGGCTGCCGTCGGCGCACCCGTGACCGGCCCGGAAGTCCGCCTGTTCCGTCCAGGTCACCGGGTATGCCCAGGTCAGTTGGTCTTGTTCACCTGGTGTTCACTTAGCCGTCACTGACCATTCCCTTAGCATTCCGTGACCGCAGGAATGCGCGCGGGTACTCATCGTCACATGGGCGGCTACGGGGAGTCATCAGGGGGCGAATTCGCCGCACTCGACCAATCCCGGATCACCCGGTTCCAGTGGAAGATCATGTTCGTCTCCGGCATGGGCTTCTTCACCGACGCCTACGACCTGTTCGTGATCGGCATCGTGGTCGCGCTGATCAAGCCGGAATGGGGACTGTCGACCGGCCAGGTCTCACTGCTCAACTCGGTCACCCTGGCCGCCTCGGCGGTCGGCGCCATCATCTTCGGCCGGGTCGCCGACATCCTGGGCCGCAAGCGGATCTACGGCTACGAGGTGCTGATCCTGGCGCTCGGCGCGCTGGCCTCGGCGCTGGCGCCCAGCTTCTGGTGGCTGCTGGTGTTCCGGGCCATTCTCGGCATCGGCATCGGCGGCGACTACCCGGTATCGGCGACGATCATGAGCGAGTACTCCGGCACGCAGACCCGGGGCAAGATGGTCGGCCTGGTCTTCGCCATGCAGGGCGCCGGGCTGGTGATCGGCCCGCTGCTGGCCTCCGGGCTGCTGGCCTCCGGGCTGTCGAACGAGGTGACCTGGCGGGTCCTGCTGGCGGCCGGCGCCATTCCGGGCCTGGCGGTGTTCTACCTCAGGCGGCGGATCCACGAGACGCCCCGGTTCGCGGCCGCGGGCGGCGCTACCGAGGAGGCCGAGGCGGCCATCGCCGCGGCCACCGGCGGCGAGCCGGGCCGGCCCCGGCGGGCTGACCGGGTGGCCGGCGACCCGCGGCCGCCGTCCGGCGAGTCGCGGGCCCGCAGCCCGCAAAGCGCGCTGGCGGGCTTCCGGACGCTGGTCCGCTATCCCCGCATGCTGACCTGGCTGATCGGCGCGGCCGGAGCCTGGGCCCTGCTGGACTTCTGCTATTACGGCAACAGCATCTCCGCCCCGGAGATCCTGGCCCTGCTGAACCCGGCTGCGTCGCTGCTGCATAACACCCTGATCCAGCTGGCCATTTTCGCGATCTTCGCGGTGCCCGGCTATATCGCCGCCATCCTGCTGCTGGACAAGACCGGCCGCAAGCGCATCCAGGTCCTCGGCTTCGCGATCATGGCGCTGATGTTCGTGCTGATCGGCGCCATCCCGGCGGTGACCGCTTACGCGATGCCGTTCATCGTGCTGTACGGCATCAGCTACTTCTTCACCCAGTTCGGCCCGAACACCACGACCTTCGTCTACCCGGCGGAGATCTTCCCGGTGGACGTCCGGACCACCGGGCACGGGATCGCGGCCGGCGCGGGCAAGCTGGGCGCCTTCGCCGGCGCGTTCCTGTTCCCGGACATGCTGGCCTCCTCGCTGGGCATCCGCGGCGCCGAGATCATCGCCGGGGTGGTCGCCATGGCCGGCCTGCTGCTGACCGTGTTCCTGCTGCCCGAGCCCCGCGGCCGCAGCCTGGAGGACCTGGCGCAGGAGGCCAGGGCCCCGGCCCGGGCGGCCCTGGAGCGGGCGGCCTAGCCGGGAGGCACGCGGTGACCTACCAGATCGTGGTCGGCGTGGACGGCTCCCCGCACAGCATCGCGGCGCTGCGCTGGTCGCTGGACCAGGCGGCCAGCCGGAACGGCGCGGTGACGGCTGTGCTGGCCTGGCAGATGCCGTTCGTGTCCATCCCCGGCGCCTTCGACCGGGCCGAGCTGGAGCAGGGCTACCGCGAGTTCCTGATCCGGACCGTCAGCGAGGTCGCCCCGGCGCCGCAGGTGCCGCTGGATGCCGTGCTGGCCGAGGGCGACCCGGCGCAGAGCCTGGTCACCGCCGCCACCGGGGCGGGCGCCGCGGTGCTGGTGCTGGGCATCCGCGGCCGGTCGCCCATCGCCGGCCTGATGATGGGCTCAGTCAGCCAGGCCTGCGCGGCCAGCGCGCCCTGCCCCGTGGTGCTGGTCAAGCGGCCAGACAGCAGCGGCTAGCGCCGCCGCGCGCTGGGTACCGTAGAACTGCCCGGCCCAAGCGCACGCGGAGGTCGCCGTATGAGCGAAGCTGAGTTTGACGTCGTGGTCATCGGGATGGGACCAGGCGGTGAGCAGGTAGCCGGGGTCCTGGCCAGTCACGGGCTGGCCGTGGCGGGCATCGAGTCGCGGCTGACCGGCGGCGAGTGCCCGTACTGGGGCTGCGTCCCGTCCAAGATGATGATCCGGGCCGGCAACCTGCTGGCCGAGGGACGGCGCATCCCCGGCATGGCGGGCGATTCGGTCATCACGCCCGACTGGGGCCCGGTGGCCAAGCGGATCCGGGCCGAGGCCACCGACAACTGGGACGACCAGGTCGCGGTGGACCGGTTCACCGGCAAGGGCGGGACGTTCTTCCGCGGCTACGGGGTCATCACCGGGCCGCGCCAGGTCACCGTGGGCGAAGAGGTGCTGACCGCCCGGCGCGGGATCGTGCTCAACCCCGGTACCTCCCCGGCCATCCCGCCGATCCCCGGCCTGGCCGGGACGCCGTACTGGACCAACCGGGAGGCCATCGAGGCCGAGCAGGTGCCCCGGTCACTGATCGTGCTGGGCGGCGGCCCGATCGGGGTCGAGCTGAGCCAGGTCTTCGCCCGGTTCGGCGCCGCCGTCACCGTGATCGAGATGGCTGACCGGCTGATGGCCGTGGAGGAGCCGGAGTCCGGCGAGCTGCTCGGCCAGGTGTTCGCCCGCGAGGGCATCGACGTGCGGGCCCCGGCCACGGCCGCGGCGGTGGCCCATGACGGCTCGGAGTTCACCGTCACCCTGGACGGCGGGGGCGAGCTGCGCGGCGAGCGGCTGCTGGTCGCCACGGGGCGGCACACTGACCTGCCCGGCCTGGGCATCGCCGCCGCGGGCCTGGACGACTCCGGCCAGGCCATCGCGGTCGACGGCCGGATGCGGGCCCTGGACGCCAGCGGGCGGCCCGCCGAGGGCCTGTGGGTGATCGGGGACGTGACCGGGCACGGGGCCTACACGCACGTGTCGATGTACCACTCCGACATCGTGATCGCCGACATCCTGGGCCGCCCGCGGCATGACGCCGAGTACCACGCGGTGCCGCGGGTCACCTTCACCGACCCGGAGATCGGCTCGGTCGGCCTGAGCGAGGCCGCCGCCCGCGACGCCGGGCTGACCGTCCGGACCGCCAGCGCCCCGATCCCGCAGTCGGCCCGCGGCTGGATCCACAAGGCCGGCAACGACGGCTTCATCAAGCTGGTCGCCGACGCCGACCGCGGCGTCCTGGTCGGCGCCACCTCCGCGGGCCCGACCGGCGGCGAGGTGCTCAGCATGCTGACGCTGGCCGTGCACGCGGCCGTCCCGGTGCTGCGGCTGAGCGAGATGATCTACGCCTACCCGACATTCCACCGGGCGGTCTCCGACGCCATCACCCAGCTCCTGGACAGCTAGCGCCAGGCGCGGCCCGGCTGGCGCCGGCCCCGGCGGCCGGCCGTCAGCCCGGCAGGTGCTGCTCGGTGATGCCCAGCTCCCCGGCCAGCTTGCGCAGCAGGCCGGTCAGCTGGCCGCGCTCGCCCTGGCTCAGCGAGGCGCCCAGCCGCGCCTGCTCTGGGCCGGCCGCCTCCCGGATGGCGCCCAGCATGTCCCGCCCGGCGTCGGTCAGGTACAGGGCGTAGGACCGGCGGTCGGCGGCGTTGCGGCGGCGCTCCACCAGGCCGCGCTGCTCCAGCTCATCGACCAGGAAGACCATCCGGGTCGGGTTCAGCCCGAGCAGCTCCCCCATGGCCTGCTGGGACCGGCCCTCGTTGGCCGCCAGCCGGAACAGCAGGCCGGCGTGCCGCGGCTCCAGGCCGAGCGGGGCCAGCCGCTCGGCGAACAGCCGCGCCGCGCGCGTGCCGAGCTGCACGAGCAGGTAGGTGAACCCGTCGTGCTCGCTGCCGGGAGCCGGGCCGGCCGTCGCCGGGGTAACTTCACTCACGGGTGTAGATTATCAAGAGGAGACATCGTTTCGTCTCGTGATAATTTAAATCGATGGGAAACGGGCCGCGCGCGGCCCCGAGGGCAGGAGGCGAGGTGTTCGGCGTGGACCGTTCCGACGACCCGCAGCGAGACCGCCAGCGCGCAGTCAGCCTGCGCGTATCCGACGCAGAGCGCGACCAGGCGGCTGCCGAGCTAGGTGAGCACTTCCAGGCTGGCCGGCTCGACGCCGACGAGTTCGACGAGCGGCTGCATTCCGCGCTGCGGGCCCGGACCCGCGGCGACCTGGACAAGCTGCTGGAGGACCTGCCGCCCGCGCGGCGGCCCGACCCGCCGCTGCCCTCCGCCCCGGCCGCCTCGGGTCCGGACTTCCGGCCGCTGCTGGCGCTGCTCCCGCTGCTACTGGTCGTCGTCATGATGGCGGGCATCAGCCGGGGCCAGCACGACGGCTCGGGGCCGTGGCCGCTGCTGTGGATCTGGTGGGCGATCCTGGCCAGCGTGGTGTTCCGGGTCTGGCGCCGGCGGCCGGGCGGCTCGGGTCCCGGGGCCGGCGGGCGCTAGCCCCAGACCTCGGCGGCCGTCTCGACGATCAGCGCCAGCTTGGCCGCCTGCTCGTCCTGGGTGAGCACGTTGCCCTCGACGGTCGAGGAGAACCCGCACTGCCCGGACAGGCACAGCTGCTCCAGCGGGACGAACCGGGCCGCCTCGTCGATGCGCCGCTTCAGGTCGTCCTTGCGCTCCAGCTCGCCGCGCTTGGTGGTGACCAGGCCCAGCACGACCATCTTGCCCGGCGGCACGAACCGCAGCGGCTCGAAGCCGCCGGAGCGCTCGTCGTCGAACTCCAGGAAGAACCCGTCCACGGCCAGCTCGCTGAACAGCGCCTCGGCCACGAAGTCGTAGCTGCCGGAGGCGGCCCACGAGGACCGGAAATTGCCCCGGCACATGTGCGTGGTGACGGCCATCCCCGCCGGCCGCCCGGCGACCGCGTCATTGACCTGCCGGATGTAGCGGTGGTGCAGGTGCTCGGCGTCCTCGCCGCGCCCGGCGATCTCGGCCCGCTGCGCCGGGTCATTGAGGTAGGCCAGGCTGGTGTCGTCCAGCTGCAGGTAGCGGCACCCCAGCGCGGCCAGCCGGGCCACCTCGTCGGCGTAGGCAGCCGACAGGTCGGACCAGAACTGCTCCATGTCCGGGTACACGGCCGGGTCCAGCGCGGCCGGGCCGCCACGGTAGTGGACCATGTTGGGCGACGGGATGGTCAGCTTGGGCGTGGCCGTGGTGACCACCGACTGCAGGTACCGGAAGTCGGGCTCGAAGATCGTGTCATCGATCCGGATCCGCTCGCCCACGTGCAGCGCGGCCGGGGTGAACTCGATGGTCCCCGACCCGCTGGTGAACTTCACCGCCAGGCTGCCGGGCGCCTTGCTGATGCCGCCGAGCTGGTAGATGAAGTCCATGTGCCAGGACGCGCGGCGGAACTCGCCGTCGGTGGCCGACTGCAGGCCCAGGCTCTCCTGCAGCGCGACGACCCGGGCGATCTCGGCGTCCTCGATGGCCCGCAGCTGGGCGGCGTCGATCTTCCCGGCCGCGCGGTCCTCGCGCGCGGCCAGCAGGCGCTGCGGGCGGAGCAGGCTGCCGACGTGGTCGGCCCGGAATGGCGGGGTGCTGCGCGAGGTACTGCGCGTCGAGGTCTGGGGCATAAGGATCATCGTCGCGGCTCGCCAGCGAGCTGGTCAAGGCGGGCCGCGACGCGCGGTGTTATTCCAGGGGCCAACCCCCCGGAACCGCCAGGGGGGGTCGTAGCGCCCCCGGACCCCCTGGATTAGCCGGTGTAGTGGCGGTCGGCCACGGCCAGCGCCTCGTCCAGGATGGCCAGGCCCTCCTTGGCCTCGGACTCGCTGATGTTGCACGGCGGCACCACGTGCAGCCGGTTGTAGTTGACGAACGGCAGCATCCCGCGCGCCCGGCATTCCGCGACCAGCTCGGTCATCGCCGGCGAGGACCCGCCGTAGGGGGCCAGCATCTCCCGGGTCTGCCGGTTCGCGACCAGGTCCAGGGCCCAGAACACGCCCAGGCCGCGGACCTCGCCGATCACCGGGTGCCGGCCGGCCAGCTCGCGCAGGCCGGGGCCGAGAACCTCAGCGCCGATCCGGGCCGCGTTCTCGACGATGCCCTCCTCCTTCATCGCGTCGATGGTGGCCACGATGGAGGCCGCGCCGAGCGGGTGCCCGGAGTAGGTCAGGCCGCCGGGGAACACGCGCTCGTCGAAGGTGGCGGCGATCGGGGCGGAGATGATCACCCCGCCGGCCGGCACGTAGCCGGAGTTGGAGCCCTTGGCGAAGGTGATCAGGTCGGGCACGAAGCCGTGCTGCTCGAAGGCGAACCAGCTCCCGGCCCGGCCGAACCCGCACATGACCTCATCGGCGATGTAGACGATGCCGTGCTTGTCGCACAGCTCGCGCACCCCGGCCAGGTAGCCGAGCGGCGGGACGAGCACCCCGGCCGTCCCGACGATCGTCTCCAGCAGCACCGCGGCGATGGTGGCCGGGCCCTCGAACTGGATGACCTGCTCCAGGTGCTGCAGCGCCCGCTCGCACTCCTGCTCGGGCGTCTGCGCCCAGAATGACGACCGGTACAGGTAGGGCCCGAAGAAGTGCACGTGGCCGGTGGCGAACTCGTTGGGCCAGCGGCGCGGGTCGCCGGTGGAGGTGATCGCCGCGCCGGTGTTGCCGTGGTAGGAGCGGTAGAAGCTGAGCACCTTGGCGCGCCCGGTGTGCAGCCGGGCCATCCGGATGGCGTTCTCGTTGGCGTCGGCGCCGCCGTTGGTGAAGAACACCTTGTCAAAGCCCTCGGGGGCCAGGCCCGCCAGCCGGGTGGCCGCCTCGCCGCGCGCGTCGTTGGCGTGCTGCGGCGCGATGGTGGCCAGCTTCGCGGCCTGGGCCGCGATGGCGGCGGTGACCTTCGGGTGCTGGTGCCCGATGTTGGTATTGACCAGCTGGCTGGAGAAGTCCAGGTAGCGGTTGCCGTCGTAGTCCCAGAAGCAGGACCCCTCGGCCGCCGCGACGGCCAGCGGCTTCAGCCCGGCCTGGGCGGACCAGGAATGGAACACGTGCGCCCGGTCCATCGCGATTACCTCGGCGCCGCGCGCGGGATCTGGCCTGCGGTCAGTCATCTCCAAAGTCCCCTCATCAGCGTTCCTGCCAGCCCTGCCAGTGTCGCCTACCGAGCCGCGCCAGCGGAAATGACAGTCTGTTACCGGATACCGCCGCCGGCTGACAGCATGGCGGGCTAGCGGAGCGCCGGGATGATGGTGTCGCCGTAGGCGGCCAGGGTCTTCTCCGGCTGGTCGTGCATCAGGTACACCGCGAACTGGTCCGCGCCGATCTCGGCCAGCTCTCTGAGCCGGTCGATGTGCGCCTCGGCCGGCCCGGTCAGGCAGAACCGGTCCACGATGTTGTCGGGCACGAAGTCGGTCGAGGCGTTCCCGGCCCGGCCGTGGTGGGCGTAGTCGTAGCCCTGGCGGCCGGCGATGTAGTCGGTCAGGGCGCGCGGCACCTGCCCGGCCTGACCGTAGCGGGACACCAGGTCGGCGACGTGGTTGCCGACCATGCCGCCGAACCAGCGCAGCTGGTCGCGCTGGTGCTCGGTGTCGGTGCCCACGTAGGCCGGGGCGGCCACGCAGCAGGTCAGCGCGCCCGGGTCGCGGCCTGCTGCCCGGGCGGCGGACCGGACCGTGCCGATGGTCCACCGGGCGATCTCGGGGTCGGCGGTCTGCAGGATGAAGCCGTCCGCCTGCTCGCCGGCCAGCTTCAGCGCGCGCGGCCCGTAGCCGGCCATCCAGATCTCCAGCCGGCCGTCGCGCACCCACGGGATGCGGATCGGCTGGCCGTTCAGCTCGACTTCGCGGCCCTCGGCCAGGCCCTTGATGACCTGCATCGCCTCCGCCAGCCGGGCCAGCGTGGCCGGCGGCCGGCCGATGACCCGGCGGGCCGAGTCGCCCCGGCCGATGCCGCACACGGTCCGGTTGCCGTACATGTCGTTCAGGGTGGCGAACAGCGACGCGGTGACCGACCAGTCCCGGGTAGACGGGTTGGTCACCATCGGGCCGATCATCATCGCCGAGGTCTGGGCCAGGATCTGGGAGTAGATGACGAACGGCTCCTGCCACAGCACGCATGAGTCGAAGGTCCAGCCGTAGCCGAAGCCGGCCTGCTCGCCCTCGCGCATCCGGGCCACCACGTCGCGCGCGGGCGGGTCGGTCTGCAGCACAAGCCCGAAATCCATCAATGTCCCCCTCAGCGGCTCAGGTCAGGTACTGGCAGGTGTCGCGGCGCACGAACTGGCCGTGGCCGGCCGGGCCGCGGTACTCGCCGCCGGAGATGACCACCGTGCCGCGGGACAGCACGGTGTCCACCTTCCCGGTGATGGTCATGCCCTCATAGGCGGAGTAGTCGACGTTCATGTGGTGCGCGGCGGCCGAGAGGACCTGGGTCGCGGCCGGGTCGTAGACCACGATGTCGGCGTCCGAGCCGGGCGCGATCACGCCCTTGCGCGGGTACATCCCGAACATCCGGGCCGGGGTGGTGGAGGCGATCTCCACCCACCGCGGCAGCGACAGCTCGCCGGCCACCACGCCCTGGTGCAGCAGGTCCATCCGGTGCTCGACGCCGGGGATGCCGTTGGGGATCTTGGCGAAGTTGCCGCGGCCCAGTTCCTTCTGCTCGGTGAAGCAGAACGGGCAGTGGTCGGTGGACACCACCGACAGGTCATTGCCGCGCAGCCCGCGCCACAGCGAGTCCTGGTGATGGCGAGCCCGCAGCGGCGGCGAGGCCACGAACTTGGCGCCCTCGAAGTCGGGCCGGGCCAGGTCGTCCAGGGACAGGTACAGGTACTGCGGGCAGGTCTCGGCGAACACGTTCTGGCCGCGGTCGCGGGCCTGCGTCACGCGGTCCAGCGCCTGCGCCGCCGACAGGTGGACGATGTACAGCGGCGACCCGGTGACCTGCGCCAGCGTGATGGCCCGGCCGGTCGCCTCGGCCTCCAGCTCAGGCGGCCGGGTCATGCCGTGCTGCAGCGGCTCGGTCTTGCCCGCGGCCAGCGCCTGGCTGACCAGCTCGTCGATGGCGATGCCGTTCTCGGCGTGCATCATGGTCAGCGCGCCGATCCGCTCGGCCTGCTGCATGGCCAGCAGGATCTCCCCGTCGGTGGCGTAGAACACGCCGGGGTAGGCCATGAACATCTTGAAGCTGGAGACGCCGGCGTCGACGCAGGCCGCCATCTCCTTCAGGGTCGCGTCGTTGACGTCCGACACGATCATGTGGAACCCGTAGTCGATGGCGCACTGGCCGCCGGCCTTCTCGTGCCACTTGTCCAGCGCCGCCAGCAGGCTGGTGCCCTTGGGCTGCACCGCGAAGTCGACGATCGTGGTGGTGCCGCCCCACGCGGCGGCACGGGTGCCGGTCTCGAAGGTGTCCACCGAGAAGGTGCCGCCGAACGGCATCTCCATGTGGGTGTGCCCGTCGATGCCGCCCGGCAGCACGTACTTGCCGACGGCGTCGATGACGGTCCCGGCGCTCGCCGCCCAGGAGCGCGCCGTCTCGCTGCCGGGCTGGCCGAGCGCGGCGATCTGCTCGCCGCTGACCAGGACGTCAGCGGCGAAGGTGCCGCTGGTGGTGATGACCGTGCCGCCGGTGATCAGGATGGTCATAACCGGCGCCTCCTCAGGGCTGGGTCAGCGGGCCGTAGGCGTCGGGGCGGCGGTCTCGGTAGAAGGCCCACAGGTCACGGACCTCCTGCAGCAGGCCGAGGTCCAGGTCGCGCACGACGACCTCGTCGTCAGCGTCGGAGGCGGCGTCGCCGACCAGCTGGCCGCGCGGGTCGGCGAAATAGGTCTGCCCGTAGAAGTCGTTGTCGCCCAGCGGCTCGATGCCGACCCGGTTGATCGCGCCGACGAAGTACTCGTTGGCGACCGCGCTGGCCGGCTGCTCCAGCCGCCACAGGTACTGCGACAGGCCGCGGCTGGTGGCCGAGGGGTTGAACACGATCCGCGCGCCGGCCAGGCCCAGCGCCCGCCAGCCCTCCGGGAAGTGCCGGTCGTAGCAGATGTAGACGCCGATCCGGCCGACCGCGGTGTCGAAGACCGGGTAGCCCAGGTTGCCGGGGCGGAAGTAGAACTTCTCCCAGAATCCCTTGACCTGCGGCAGGTGCGTCTTGCGGTACTTGCCCAGGTACGAGCCGTCGGCGTCGATGACGGCGGCGGTGTTGTAGTAGACGCCCGGGTGCTCTTCCTCATACATCGGCGCGATCAGCACCACGCCCAGCTGGCGGGCCACCTCGCGCAGCCGCTCGGTGGTCGGGCCGTCGGGAATCTGCTCGGTGTAGGAGTAGTAGTCGGCGTCCTGGACCTGGCAGAAGTACGGCCCGTAGAACAGCTCCTGCAGGCAGACCACCTGCGCGCCGGCCGACGCCGCGCGGCCGATGGCGTCAATCGACGCCGCGATCATTGATTCCTTGTCGCCGGTCCAGTGCTGCTGGACCAGGCCAGCGCGGACGACCTCGGCCATGACAGTGCCTCCTTGCAGTGCTCCAGAAACATAGCGGGCTTGCCCGCAACCCGCTGGCGTTAATCTCCTGCGCCGCCTCCTGGCACCGGCGTCGCGGGCACGGCAGGCGCGGGCGCCGTGCTCGGCCGGGACAGCGGGGCCAGCAGCAGGAAGACGATGAATCCGGCGGCGAACCCGACCACCCAGCTGTAGTTGTACAGCGGCTTGAGGAACGCGATCAGCCCGCCGGCCGGGAACGGGCCGGTGCCCGGCGCCGACCAGGCCCCGCCGTCGGCCAGCACCGCCCCCACCACGGTCGCCAGCACCGCGGTCCAGTTCCAGCCCGCGTGATACCAGTACCTGCCGCCGGGCCGGTACAGGTCAGCCAGGCTCAGCCGGGTGCGGCGCAGCACCCAGTAGCCGGCCACCAGCACCCCGGCTACCGCGGCGATCAGGCCGCCGTAGAAGCCCAGCCAGGTGAAGATGTAGACATCGGCGCTGGCCAGCAGCCGCCAGGGCTGCAGCAAGATGCCCACCACGCCGGTGATGATGCCGCCGACGCGGAACGAGATCGCCCGCGGCGCCAGGTTGGAGAAGTCATAGGACGGCGAGACCACGTTGGCCGCCACGTTCACCGAGACGGTCGCGATCAGCACGGTCAGCAGGCCGATGATCACCACCGCCGGGTTGGACAGCCGCGCGCCGAGCTGCACCGGGTCCCAGATGGTGGTGTGGTAGATCTTCGCTGCGCCCGAGGTGATGAGGATGGCCAGCAGGCAGAAGAAGGTCATCGTGGTCGGCAGGCCGAGCACCTGGCCGGCCGCCTGGCCGCGCTGGCTGCGCGAGAACCGGGTGAAGTCCGGGATGTTCAGCGACAGCGTCGACCAGAACGCGATCATCGCCATCAGCGACGGCGCGAACACCGGCCAGAACTTCGAGCCCCAGCCCAGCTTCGACGGCTGGTCCAGCAGCGGGCCGAAGCCCCCGGCCTTGACCAGGATCCAGGCCAGCAGCGCGACGAAGACCACCAGCACGGCCGGCGCGGCCCAGTTCTCGAACCGGCGCACCGCGTCCATGCCCCGCCAGATGATGCCGACCTGGATCACCCAGAACACCGCGAACGACAGCCACAGCGTCCACGGCTGGCCGCCGAACTGGGCCGCCGCGGTCCAGCCGTGCCCGGCCAGCTTGCCCAGGATCACGTACACGCCCTGGCCGCCGATCCAGGTCTGGATGCCGAACCAGCCGCAGGCCACCAGCGCGCGCAGCACCGCCGGCAGGTTCGCGCCGCGCACGCCGTAGAAGGCGCGGGCGAAGACCGGGAACGGGATGCCGTACTTGGTGCCCGCGTGGCTGTTGAGCAGCATCGGGATCAGCACGACCACGTTGCCGATGGCGATGGTCAGCAGCGCCTGCCAGGGGCTCATCCCGACCGCGATCAGGCTGGCCGCCAGGGCGTAGGTGGCCAGGTTGTGCGACATGCCGATCCACAGCGCGAAGTAGTTGTAGGTCGTCCAGGTGCGCTTGGCCGATGGCACCGGGGCCAGGTCGGCATTGGCGAAATGACTGCCGGTGATGTCAGCGGACTCGGCCAGGTCCACCCGGCCGTCGGGGAGCGTGACCTGGCCCGGAGGGCCGGCCGAAAGGTCAGTCGATGCCATTACTGCCTCCCTGTGTGCCAGGAGCCCGGAATGCCAGGAGCCCGGAAATGCCTGGAGCCTGCGGGCCAGGCATGTTGCGCCTGATGCTAGATCGCCAGCCGGGACCCGAACAGCGACAGGATGTTCGGGGTCAGCCGGGCTCGCGGTCAGTGTGTCCGCCGCCCGCCGCGCCGCCCCCCGCCGCGGGCCGCGCGGCGGCCTCGGCGGCGAGCAGCGCCACGTATACCGACAGCATCGACTCCGGCTCCTTCAGCGATACGCCCAGGATCCGCTCGGCCCGGCCGAGCTGCTGGTAGTAGGCGGTGCGCGAGCGGTGCGAGGCCCCTGCGGCGGCCGAGATGTTGCCGCCGTGCGCGCAGTACCCGCGCAGCACCTCCAGCAGGCCGTCGCCGGTCCGCGCCTCGTGGGCCAGCAGCGCGCCCAGCTCGCGGTCGGCGAAGGCGGTCAGCCGGTCGTCCTCGCGCAGCAGCTGCAGCAGGCCGCGCAGCCGGACGTCCTCCAGCCGGTAGTAGCTGCGGCTGGTGCCGCTCACGCCGCGCAGCGCGTGCAGCGCGGCCCGCGCGACGTGCGCCGCCTCGGCCAGGGTCCGGCCCGCGGCCGGGACGGAGTCCACCACGCTGCCCGCCCCGATCACCACCGGCAGTGCCCCTGGCGCGCAGTCCGGCTCCCCGGCCGCGGGCAGCCGGGCCGACCGCTTGTGCACCAGCCGGGCCACGATGTCCAGGGCAGCCCCGGCCCTGGCCGCCGACTCCACCGAGATCAGCACCCGCACGCCGGCGTCATCGAGCACTCCGGTCAGCGCCGCGATCCCGGCTGACCGGGCCGCCTGGGCCACCGCGTCGGCGATCCCGCAGGCCAGCTCCGGGGCAGCCAGCGCGGGCGCGTGCCGGGCGGCGGGCTCGGCGGTCCGCGGCCACATCGCGAGGCCGGCCAGCACCCGGCCGGCCAGCGGCACGCCCAGCGCCGCCGACCGGACGGCCAGCTCGGCGGCCGGCGTGCGGCCGGCCACCAGCTCGGTCAGCACCGCGCGGTGCGCCTGCCGCTCCAGCGGCTCCCGGTCGCGGGCCAGCAGCCGCCGCACGGCCAGCGCCGAGGCCGCGCCCTCGGCGATCACGGCCAGCTGATGGCGCGGCGGCGCCCCGCACGGCAGCACCAGCCGCGCCCAGTCCTCGCCGGGCGAGCCGACGATCGTGACCAGCCAGCCCGACCCGGGGTCGTACCCGGTGCGCTGGGCCAGCGTGACCGCGCGGGACCGGGCCCGCCAGCCGTTCAGCAGCTGCGCCGGGTCGGCGCCGGCCGCGTCGTAGGCCAGCACCTCGCCCGACAGCGTCTCCAGGATCACCGGCAGGCCCGCCGTGCGGACCACCTCGCCGAGCACCTGCGCCGTCCCGGCGCCCGCCACGGTCAGCGCCGTGAACGCCCGCCGGGCGTGCTCGGCCGCGCGCAACTCGGCGAGCTGGGCGTCGCGGATCTGCGCCGCGACCGCCTCGGTGACCGCCACGAAGGGCGTCTCGGCGGCCAGCGTGATCAGCGGCAGGCGGCACCGGTCGGCCGCTGCCCGCAGGCTGTCGGGCAGCCCGTCCTGCCAGCGCCGCACCAGCTCGACCACCAGCCCGGCCGCGCCGACCCCGGCCAGCTCGCGGATGTAGCGGGCCAGGCCCGCCGGGTCGGCGGGCAGCGCGATGCCGGTGGTCAGCACCAGCTCGCCGCCGCGCAGCAGGTGCGCGATGTCGGCCACCTCGGCCACGTGCACCCAGCGGACGCAGCGCCCGGCGCCGGCGGCGCCCGCCACCAGCTCGGGCCCGCCCGCGCGGATGACCGGCAGCGACAGGATGTCGGCAACGGTCGGGTAGCCGATACCGGGCTCCTCCAGCAGGCCCCGGCCGGCGGCTATTTCGTCGTGCTCAGCGGGAATGGCGGTCATAGTGTCCAGCTGACCTGATTCCGCGCCGATATACCAGATCAGCGGCCCGGCAATGTGTTCAGCGGCGAACCGACGGCCGGGCGGGCGCCGCTGCGGCACGCTGTCAGCCGCCGCGGCACGCGGTCAGCCGCCGAGGCTGGCGGCCTCCTCGCGGACCTGCGCGGCGTCGGCGTCCCGGCCCAGGTCGGTCAGCAGGGCGGCCAGGCCGCTCAGGGCGCGGGCCAGGCCGTGGCCGTGCCGACTGCGATCAGCGGCGGCCAGCTCGCGGCGCAGCTGGACCTCCTCCCAGATCACCTCCAGCGCCTCGGCCGGCTCGCCCAGCTGGGCCAGCCGCGACCCGGCCCAGCCATGCCACTCCGCGGCCCAGGCCGGCTCGGCGCCCGGCGGCACCGACCGCAGCCAGGCCGCGACCCGGCGGGCCGCCGCCAGGTGCGCCGGGGCCAGCGCCGCGCTCGGGTAGGGCAGCGTGGCGGCCAGGTCGAGGAACTGCTCGGGCGGGCAGGGCGCGTCGGCCAGTACGGCGGCCAGCAGGGCACCGAGGCCGTCGCTGGCCTGCCGGGCCACCTGCGCGGCCGGTCCGGCCAGTCCCTCCAGGTCCGCGCGCAGCGCCGTGGCGATGAGCTCGCCCGCGCCGCGGGTGTGCCAGCGGGCTCGGGCCAGGATGGTCAGCACCCGGCTGGCCTGCTCGCCAGTCAGCTCGCGCAGGCAGACCCGCGCGAGGGCCGGGTCGGCGGCGAGCTGGCGGGTGATGTGCGCCTCGGCCAGCAGGGCGGGCTGCAGCGAGCCCAGTGACCCGTCGGGCGCCGGCGGGTACAGCTCGTGCAGCCAGTGCGCCCACGACCGGCGCCGGGCACGGGATGCACCGGCCAGGCCCGGCACCCGGGCGATCACCCGGGCCGTCTCCGCCGGGTCGGGCGAGCCCAGCAGCGCCGCCGCCGCGGTGACCTGGCCGAGCACGGCGCCGTCGGTGGACAGTCCGGCCGCCCGCGCGGAACGCTGCCAGTACCGGGCCTCGTGCTCGAGCAGCTCATCCAGCATGCCGGTGGTGATATCCAGCCGCAGCCCGGCGGCCGGCGCCGCGGCCGAGCGCAGCACCGCGACCAGCGCCGCGGCGTGCAGCAGCAGCACCGGCAGGCGCTGAGCCGGGAGGCCGAAGCTGACCTGCAGCGGCACCGTGAGGTGCAGCGCGCTGGCGAAGTACGGCAGCGCGGCGCGGGCCAGCTCGGCGTCACCGAGATCGGGCACCACCGGCCGGGCCAGCTGCAGCGGCTCCGCCTCGGTCAGCAGCTGCCGGATCGCCGGCTCGGACTGCTCGATCAGCTCGCCCCACCACTCACCCAGCGCGCGGGCCAGCAGCAGGACCCGGATCCGGCCGGGGTCGCCGAGCACCGCGGTCAGCAGCGGCCTGAGCTCCGGCCGCGCCTCCGCGCCGTCGACCACCAGCAGCAGCGGTCCCGGCGTCTTTGCCCGGGCAGCCGCCACGGCCCGCGCCTCATCGCCGGCCGGCACCAGCCGCCACTGGCCCCGCCCCGCCTCGAAAACCGTCGCGGCTCGTAAGGCCAGCCGGGTCTTGCCGCTGCCGCCCGGCCCGGCGATGATGCGCACCGACCGGCCCTCGGCCGACGCGCACCACGAGGTCAGGACGGTCTGCTCGACGACCCGGCCGGTGAACTCCACGACGTGCTGATCGGGGCGCAGCAGGCCGCATGGCCCCGGCGTGATAGCTGAATGCTTCCACCCCACCCAGCCATCCTGGCCCTCCTGCCCCCCGCGCGTCAGCCGGTCATCTCAGGTCATACCAAGACAACGCTGCCAGGCCGGCCCGCGGCGGCCCGGGCCGCCCGCCTGGCAGCCGCCGGGCAGCTGACGGCGGATGCGGCCCGGGCGCCGGGGATCAGCCAGCTGGCCGATGTTAGGTGCCTGCTGCCGCTGGCAGGCTGGCCTGAACAGGCAGCCAGCCCGGTAGCCGGCCTGGCCGGGCAGGCGGGGAACACCACAGGAGGCATGATGCGGATTCTGGTCACCGGCGGCAGCGGCGTGCTGGGCCGCGCCTTCACGCCGCTGGCCGAGGCCGACGGGCACGAGGTGCGCGCCCCCGGCCGGGACGGCCTGGACCTGTTCGACGCGGCGGCCGTCGGCCGGGCGGTAGGGGACATCGACGCCGTGGTGCACCTGGCCAGCCGCATCCAGCCGCTGGACAAGCTCGACCAGCCGCAGGCCTGGCAGGACAACGACCGGCTGCGGGCGCAGGCGTCGGCCGTCCTGGTCGGCGCGGCGCTGGCCGCCGATGTCATGACCTACGTCCAGCCCACCGTCACCTTCGTCTACCCGGCCGGGCAGCCCGCCACCGAGGACACGGCGCTCGGCGAGGTCCCGGAGATCCTCCGGTCGGCGCTGGCGGCCGAGGAGCAGGCGGCCCGGTTCGCCGCCGCCGGGCGGCGCGGGGTGGTGCTGCGGCTGGGCCTGCTCGACGGCCCGGGCACCGGCCACGACCAGCCCAGCACGGCGCTGGGCGCCTCCCTCGATGCCCGCGACGCCGGGGCCGCGCTGCTGGCCGCGCTGGCCGTGCCCAGCGGCATCTACAACGTCTGCCGCACCGGCGAGCGGGTCAGCAACCGCCGCTTCCGCGAGGTCGCCCGCTGGCAGCCGGCCTGGTAGCGGCGGGTGTTTGCCCGGCCCGGCGCGGCGGTCCGGGCTATCGTGGCCGCATGACGGCCGCCGCTGAAGACCCCGCTGCCCCCAGGCGCGCGGCTGCAGACGGCGCCGCCGATGGCATGGCCGCGGCGCCGGCGGCGGAACCCGCGGCCCGGCCCGTGGACCCGCTGGCGGGCAGCGTCGTCACCAAGTACCTGATCCGGGTCTGGCCGGCCGGCACCGAGGCGGCCGAGCTGCAGCAGTCCGAGATGTGCTCGCCGGCCAGCGTCACCGAGGGCCAGGACGGCAACGACCGGGCCGAGATCCGGGCGGTCCGCAACTGGGCGCAGAGCCGTGCCAACGTCGAGAAGGTCAGCTACTGCTTCGAGGTGTGCCGGGACAGCATGGTGGCCGCGCTGGCCGGCAGCGGCAGCGCGCGCCGCGACGTGACCCCGATCGCCAGCGGCACCCTGGAGCCAGGCGGCGAGCTGGCCGGCGACTGACGCCGCGGCTCACGCCCGCGGCTGATCCCGCGGCGAGCCGGCGGCTGGCACGCGGCTAGCCGGCGCGGTGCCGGGCCACCTCGGCGGCCAGCTGGGCCCGCGCGGAGATGTCCAGCTTGGCGAACACGTGCGCCAGGTGCGTCTGCACCGTGCGCCGGGACACGAACAGCCGCTCGCCGATCTGCGGGTTGGACAGCCCCTCGGCGACCAGCCCGGCCACCGCCTGCTCGGCCGGGGTCAGGCTGCCCCAGCCCGACTGCGGCCGGCCACGCGGGCCGCGCGGGCCGCGGCGGATCCCGGCCGCGCGCAGCACCGCCTCGGCGCGGGCCAGCGCGCGGGCCGCGCCGAGCCGCTCATAGGTCGTCACCGCCTGGTCCAGCAGCGCGCGGCCCCGGTCGCCGTGCCCGGCGGCCAGCAGCGCCCGGCCCGCGTCCTCGCAGGCCAGCGCGTGCCCGAGCGGGCGCGTCCCGCGGGCGTAGGCGGCCGCGGCCTGCTCCAGGAGCCCGGCGTCGCCGGCGACCAGGCCCTGACAGCGCAGCGCAGCGCCGGTCATCCACGGCACCGAGCCCGCCGCGGCCATCTCGGTCACCCCGGCCGCGACCGCCGCCGCCCGCGCGCTGTCCCCGGCCGCCAGCGCAAGCCGGACCAGGTCGGCACCGATCGCCGGGAACTGCAGCGTGTGCCCCGAGGCGGCGCACCGGTCCCAGCTGGCCGCCAGCGCGGCCAGCGCCTGCTCCGGCTCGCCGCGCGCCTCCAGGACCAGGGCCTGCGGCCACGCTGCCCAGCTCACCCGGTACTCCGGGCTCCAGTCGGCCAGGTCGGCCGCGGCGGCGCCCGCCTCGCGGTCCGCGGCGGCCAGGTCGTTGCGGTGAAAGGCGATCATGGCCAGCACGCCGCGGCCGAACCCGCGGGCATACGACAGGCCCGACTCCGCCGCCAGCGCCAGGCCCGCCTCCAGCTCGGTGACCGCGTCGTCCCAGTCCCCGGCGATCATCCGCGCGAAGCCCAGGAACACCTGGTAGGCCGGCCGCGGCCAGCGCACGCCCAGCTCCTCGCTGACCCGCCGCCCGGCGTCGAGCGCAGCCCTGGCCTCCGCCAGCTCGTCCAGCTCGATCAGGATGTGCCCGCGGATGAGCTGCAACGGGTGGCGGTGCCCGGCCCGGCCCGGGCTCTCGTCGGCCCGGGCCACCGCCGCATCGATGACCTCCAGCGCGCGGGCCGGTCGGCCCGCGGACTCCGCGGCCCTGGCCGTCGTGGACCGCGCCACGCTGGCCGCCAGGTCATCGCCCGCCGCGTCCGCCGCCGCGGTGGCCCGGCTGGCCGTGGCCGTGGCGCCGGGCAGGTCGCCCAACCACAGCCGGGCGTGCGCCGCCCAGGCCAGCGCGCCGGCGCCGGCCGCCGGGTCCTTGTCCAGCTCGCGCAGCGCCTCCTGCAGATGGCCCTGCGCGATCAGCGCCTGCCCCAGGCAGCCGCGGACCGAGACGGATACCGGACGAGCAAGCCCGGGGCCCGACAGCTTCCGGCACAAGGCCACCGTCTCGGTGATCCGCCCGGCCAGCATCAGGCAGCTCGCCCGCTCCGCCCGCAGCTGGTCCGCGCGCGGGTCAGCAGGGCCGAGCAGCCCGGCGGCCTGCTCCAGCAGGTCAGCCGCGATGTCCGGGGACCGGGCGGCCGCCTCCCGCGCCGCCCTGGTCAGCCACTGCACCGCGGTCTCGTCGCCGGCCTGCGCGCCGCGGCCCAGGTGAGCGGCCACCTGCAGAGCCGGGGCCCCGCGGCCGGCCAGCCGCTGGCCGGCCTCGTAGTGCAGTCCGCGGCGCACCCCGGCGGGCAGGTCGGCGTAGAGCGCCTCGCGGATCAGGTCGTGCCGGAACCGCAGGCCAGTCCCGGCGTCGTCGAGGATCCCGGCGGCCAGGGCGGCGGCCAGCGCCTCGGACAGTGGCACCGCGGACTGACCGGTCACCGTGGCCAGGTCGGTCAGCGTGAACCACGAGCCCAGGACCGCCGCGGCCCGCAGCGCCTGCAGCGTGTCAGCGGGCAGCCGGCCGGCCCGGCGCAAGATCGCCTCGCCCACCGTCGGCGGCAGGGCGATCTCGCCCGCCCCGGCTACCTCGGCGTGCCCGGCCGCGGTGCGGATCGCGTCATCGGCGTGCAGTGCCCCGATCAGCTCGGTGACGAACAGCGGGTTGCCCGCCGCCCCGCTCAGCCCGGCCAGCAGGCCCGGCCCCGGCTCGGCCGCGGTCAGGTCCGCGGCCAGGCCGGTCACCGCGTCCGCGCCGAGCGGGCCCGGGGTCAGCCGCTGTGCCCCGGCCGCGTCCAGGGCGGTGATCAGCCGGTCCAGGTCGATGCCGCGCGGGAACAGCCGCAGGCAGCCGATCAGCGCGACCGGCAGGACGGAGAGCCGCGCGGCCAGCGTGCCCAGCATCAGCAGGCTGGACGGGTCGGCCCACTGCAGGTCGTCGGCGGTGATCAGCAGCGGCCCCGGCACCGCCAGCTCCTCGACCAGGTCGGCGAGCGCGTCCACCACCCGGAATCGCAGTCCCGGATCGCTGGTCACGGTGACTGGCTCGCCGTCGGCGCCGTGGGCGGCCAGCAGGCCGGCGATGCCCGCCCGGCGCGGGTCCGCCGACCGGGGCGAGCACCCGAGAGCCGCCATGACCAGCCCGAACGGCCGGGACTGGGTCAGCTCGGCGGCCTGGCCGCAGGCCACCTGCAGGCCCCGGCGGCGGGCCATCTCGATGGCCTCGCTCAGCAGCCGGGTCTTGCCGATCCCGGCCTCGCCCTCGATCAGGACCACCGCCGGGCGGCCGGCGGCGAGCCGGTCAACCGCCCCGGCCAGCGCCGTGATCTCATCCTGCCGCCCGCGCAGCCGCGGAACCCGCGTTGGCGTGCTCATCCTCCCGATGCTAGGGGGCCGCGGAGCCGCCGTGCGGTCAGGCGGTCCAGTCCAGCACCGGGGCCAGCGACCGGATGAACGCCGAGCGGGGCATCAGCCGCATCCCGGCGTTGCGCAGCGTCACCGCCGCCGGGGACGCCCACTGCCCGACCGCGCCGACCCGGTGCGAGCGCAGCACGATCATCTGGGCGCGCGGTCGGCGCAGCCGGTCGTAGGCCTCCAGCCCGGTGCGGACCTCCCGGCCCGAGCCTGTGTCAACGGTCTTGGCCAGCACCACCGCGTCCTCCAGCGCCTGCCCGGCACCCTGCCCGAGGTTCGGCGTCATGGCGTGCGCGGCATCACCGACCAGGGCCACCGTCCCGGTCGTGAACGAGCGCAGCGGCGGCAGCTCATACAGGTCGTCGTGCAGCACCGCGCCGTCGGCGGCCGCCTCCAGCAGGGCAGGAATCGGGTGATGCCAGTGACCGAAGCGGCGCCGCAGCCCGGCCAGGCCGCCGCCGGCCTCGCCGGGCGGCGCGTTCGCCGTGGCGTAGGCGTAGATGCGGCCATCGGGCAGCGGCGCGTACCCGAACCGCTCGCCCGCACCCCACGTCTCGCCGCTGTCGGTCACCGGCAGCGCCGGGGCGATCAGCCGCCAGGCCGTGTATCCCGCGTACCGGGGCACCGGGGCGTCCGGCCAGGACGAGGCGCGGACGATGCTGCGGATGCCGTCCGCCCCGACCACCAGGTCTGCCTTGCTCTCGCCGGCCGAGTGCCAGACTCGCCCGGCCGAGCGGACCCGGCTGACGGTGATGCCGCCGCGCAGCGCGCTGGCCGGCAGGGCGGACCGCAGGATGGCGAGCAGGTCAGCGCGGTGCACCATGGCGGCCGGGCCGTAGCGCCGGTCCAGGTCGGCGCCGCCGGTACGGGCCAGCCAGCGGCCAGCGGCGTCCCGCACGCCGGCCTGGCCCTGCAGCAGCGACCGCTCGCGAACGGCCTGGCCGACGCCCAGGGCATCCAGCGCGCGCAGGCCGTTCTGCCACAGTGACAGGCCCGCGCCGACCTCGGTGAAATCGGGCGCCCGCTCCAGCACCTCGACCTGCCAGCCCGCCCGGCTCAGCGCCACCGCGCTGGCCAGCCCGCCGATGCCGCCGCCGACGATGACTGCCTTCATGTCACCTCCCCCTCCGACGCTAGCTGCTGATCAGCCCGCGACCCGGTGAATTTCGTACTCAATCCGCCGCGGCCCGGCCAGCCGGCCCCGGCCGATGAACAGGCTGCGGGTCAGCCAGGCGTACTCATCAGAGCTGACCTCGAACTGCGGGGCCATGCACATGTACTGGTCGGTGAAGCTGGTTCCCTGGCCGCTCTCCAGCGCCTGGACGAAGCTCTCGCCGCCGCGGATCAGGGCCACCTGGTAGCTCATCAGGATCAGCGACCCGTCGGCGGTCAGGAACGAGGTGCGCTGGTCCTGGCGGCGGATGCCGTCCGCGCCGAGCCGGATCCAGTCGGCCCCCGGCGCGGCCAGGCTGGCCGTAATCCGCTCCCCGGTCAGCGTGGCCTCGGCGATGGTCCAGGCCAGCCGCGGCGGGCTGCCCAGGGTGGCGCCGAGTGGCCCCGCAATCCGCTCGGCGAACGTCATCTCGTACTCAAGCTCCAGCATCTGCGCCTCTCGTCTCCCTGATCATCAGCCAGCAGTCTGGTCTTTCTGACCGTCGCCACCATCAGCCATCTGGCTGATGTTCGGAGTGCGCCACGGCGCCAGGCTGGCCGGGCAAGCTGATCAGAAGGGACAGCCAGTCATGCGGATCTTCCTCGCCGGCGCCACCGGGGTGCTCGGCCGCCGGATCCTCCCCCAGCTCCTCGCGGACGGCCACACGGTCACCGCCCTGACCCGGCGCTTCGACCGGGCTCCGGCACTGGAGTCGCTCGGCGCCCGGCCGGTGGTGGCCGACGCCTACTCCCGCGCCTCGCTCGCCGAGGCGGTCCGGGCCGCCGCCCCCGACCTGGTCATGCACCAGCTGACCGACCTGTCCGTGGGGAGCAGCGCAGACAACGCCGTGCTGCGGGTCCGCGGTACGCGCAACCTCATCGATGCGGCGAAGGCGGCCGGGGTGCAGCGGGTCATCACCCAGAGCATCGCCTGGGCCTACCAGCCCGGCAGCGACCCGGCCCGCGAGGACACGCCGCTGGACCTGGACGCGCCCGAGCCGCGGGGCGTCACCACTCGCGCGGTCGCCGCGCTGGAGCAGGCTACCCGGGAGATCCCCGCCTGGGTAGTGCTGCGCTACGGCCTGCTGTACGGCCCGGACACCTGGTACGAGCCACGCGGCAGCCAGGCGGTCGCCGGCCGGGCCGGCAAGCTGCCCGCGACCGCCGACGTCACTAGCTTCGTGCACGTCGACGACGCGGCGGCCGCCGCCATCGCGGCCATCGGCTGGCCGGCGGGCGCGGTGAACATCTGCGACGACGAGCCCGCCCCTGGCACCGCGTGGGTTCCGGCGTTCTGCCAGGCCGTCGGCGCGCCTGTGCCGGACGCGGCCGGAGCGGCCGGCCCGGCCGCTGACCGTACGGCGTGGGCCCGCGGCGCGGACAACCGCCGCGCCCGCAGCGAGCTGGCCTGGACGCCCAGCTACCCGTCCTGGCGGCAGGGGTTCGCGTCGCTAACCTACCGGTCGCCAGCGCTGGCAGAATCGGGGAAATGACGTCGTTTATTTCCAGCGCGGCGGCCGCGGGCAGCTGGCCGATCGGCGACCTGACGGTCCGGCGGCTCGGCTTCGGCGCGATGCGGCTGACCGGCAGCGTTGCCTTCAGTGACCTCGATTCGCCGCCCAGCAACCGGGAGCAGTCCATCAAGGTCCTGCGCCGGGCGGTGGAGCTCGGAGTCGACCACATCGACACCGCGGCGTTCTACTTCTCGCGGCTGCGCTCGGCTAACGAGCTGATCAACTCCGCGCTTGCGCCCTACCCCGATGACCTGGTCATCGCGGCCAAGGTTGGGCCGCGTCGGGACCCGGCGGGCGAGGTGCTGCCATGGGCCGAGCCCGGCCACCTGCGCGGCGAGGTCGAGCAGAATCTGCGTCAGCTCGGCCGCGACTACCTCGACCTGGTGTACCTGCGGGTGCGGGGCAGCGGCTCGATCGCCGAGCACTTCGGCGTGCTCGCGGAGTTGCGCGACGAGGGCCTGATCCGGCACCTGGGCGTGGCCAGCGGCCAGCTCCAGCACCTGGCCGAGGCCCAGGCCATCGCGCCGGTGGCGTGCGTCCAGAACCGGTTCAACATCGAGATCCAGAGCACCGCGGCGACGCTGCGCGCCTGCGGCGAGCAAGGCATCCCGTTCGTGTCCTACTACTCCATCGCGGGCGAGGGCCGCGAGGCCGGTCCCGGCCCCGAGACGGCCACCGAGGCAGTGCAGGCCGTGGCGCAGGCGCACGGGGTCTCGCCCGCGCAGGTCCGGCTCGCCTGGACCCTGCACCAGGGCCCGCACGTCCTGGTCATCCCCGGCACCGGCAACCCCGCGCACCTGGAGGACAACGTCGCCGCCGCCGCGCTGCGGCTGTCCGATGACGAGCTGGCCCGCATCGGCGCCTCTGCGCCCGCACCCCCGCCTGCGCCCGCGCCCGCCGGCCAGTAGTCCGCCGGCTCAGCCGGGTTCCAGCTGGGCCGCTGCCCGGCTCGGCTGGAGGGTCAGCCGGCCCTTGTGCATGACGCCCACCCGCTGCGCCTGGCAGGCCAGCGTGCTGTCGTGGGTGACCAGCACCATGGTCAGCTCCAGCTCGCGCCAGAGCCGGCCCAGCAGCGCGATGATCTCATCGCGGGTGTCGGTGTCCAGGTTGCCGGTCGGCTCGTCGGCCAGCAGCACGGTCGGCTCCTTGACCAGCGCCCGTGCGATCGCCACCCGCTGCTGCTGGCCGCCGGACAGCTCGCCGGGCAGGTGCCGGGCCCGGTCGGCCAGCCCGACGCTGTCTAGCGCCGCCGCCACCCGGCGGCGGCGCTGGGCCAGCCCGGCGCCGAGCGGCACCAGCGCGGCTTCCACGTTCTCCGCCGCGGTCAGGGTCGGCACCAGGTTGAAGGTCTGGAAGATGAAGCCGATCGAGGTCGCCCGCAGCCGGGTGACCTGAGCCTCGCGCAGCCGCGCCAGGTCCGCGCCGTCCAGCAGCACGCTGCCCGAGGTCGGCCGGTCCAGTCCGCCGAGCAGCTGCAGCAAGGTCGTCTTGCCGTGCCCGGTGCGGCCCTGCACGGCCAGCCACTCGCCGTCGGGGATGGTCAGGTCCAGGTCACGGACGGCGGGCACCGTCCGGCGGCCCTTCTGGTAGAGCCTGGTCACGCTGCTCAGCTGGTACATCGGCACTCCTGTCTACTAGTCGACCGCGATACACGACCCGGGCTTGACCCGGCCGCGTCACTCGACCCGGGCCAGCGCGGCGGCGGGCCGCAGCTGGCCGATCCGCCAGCTGCCGAGGGTGCCCGCGATCAGCCCGCCGGCGATGGCCAGCAGCGCCGCCACGACGATGGCCCCGGCCGAGGCCGAGGCGATCATCGGCACCGCCACGCTGTGCGTGGCGGATGGCGAACTACCCGAGGTGCCGGCCGGGCCGGCCGAGAAGAATCGCATCGCGGTCGGGCTGGCCAGCGTGGCGGTCAGCTTCGGCGCCAGAGCCGTGATCAGCGCCGCCCCGCCCAGGCCGAGCGCCACGCCGGCGGCGGCCCCGATGACGCCCATGGCCAGCGACTCGCCCATCACCTGGGCGACGATCCGGCGGCTGCGCCAGCCGAGCGCCTTGAGCGTGCCGAACTCCCGGACCCGGCGTGCCACCGCGGCCATCATCAGCAGGCTCGCCACCGCGAACGCGGCGATCAGCACCAGCACCGACAGCCACCGGCCCAGGTCACTGGCCAGCCGTCCGGCGCTGGCCAGCGAGCCGGTCACCTGGCTGGCCAGGCTCGAGGAGGTGGTCACCGTGGCGGACGGTAGCAGCGCCGAGATCTGGCTTCGGACCGACGCGATGTCGGCTGCGCTGCGCGCGGCCACGTAGACGGTGGTCACCTCGTTTCGCAGATGGCCCTTCCCGGCCGGGCCGGTGGCCAGGGCCTGCGCGCGCACCAGCGGGATGTAGACGTCGGGGGCGCTGCCGCCTTGCGGCTGACGGACGATGCCGACGACCGTGAACCGGGTCTTGGCGATCGTGATCGTCGATCCCGTCTTGATCTTGTTAGCGATGGCATAGCTGGAGTCCACGACGGCGACGTTCGCGCGGGCGTCGGCGGCGGCCAGGTTGCGGCCGGCGCTGATGGTGCCGGCGCTGAGCGGGCCGAGAGCGGGATGGCCGAGGTCGACGCCGTCCACGTCGAACGACTTGGGCTGGGGCAGTGTCCCGCCGCCCGCCGAGCCGATGGAGGCGGGAATGGTGAGCTGCGTGTCGGTGAGCACTAGGCCGCCCGCGGCGCCGGCGACATCCCGCAGCCGGGCGATCTTCGCCACGACGGACGCGGGCAGGATGCCGCTGCCGGGGCTGGTCAGGTTGTCGACCTTCTGGGCGCCGGTATGGCACTTGCTGCCGTTGCACACGGTGCCGCCGCCGGGCCCGATCTGGATCCGGGTGCCGCCGCCGGGACGGCCCTTCGGCGGCGCTGGCTTCTTGGTCACGGTGACATCGGTGCCGACCCCGTACAGCCCCTTCAGGACGCTGGCCTGGGCGTTGCGGACCCCGGCCGAGGCGGCGGTGACGGCGATGACCAGCCCGACGCCCAGGGCCAGGCCCAGGGCGATCACGACGGACTGGCGGATCCGGCGCCGCAGCTCGCGCCGGAGGTAGGTGAGGAAGAACATCTGCGCTCCTGTCTGCTGGCCCGCCGGTCGGGTGTTTGCCCTGGGCGCGTGCCCGGTGTGCCTGGGGCGCGGCGGTGCGCCTGCACGGCGGTCGGTGCTGGCCAGTTTTACGGGGCCGGCGGTTGCGGCGCGGTTACATGCCGCGCGGCGGGCGCCCCGAGCTGGGTGTAACCGCCCCGCAACTGGCCACCGGGAACGCTGGGCCGCATCTCGTCCGCGAGCCGACAGGAAGGCGATCCCATGTCAGCGCAATCCGCACCGCCCGTCCCGCCCGGGCCCGATGACGAGCCCGAGGACCTGTGGTCAGGCCAGCCGCCCGGCCTGGGCGGCCGGCGGCCGCGGCAGCGGCTGCGGCGCCGGTGGCTGGCCCTGAGCGCGGTCGCGATTGCCGCGCTGACCGCGGGGGCGGGCGCCACGATCCTCACCCGGCAGCTGCTCGCCTCGCCGGCGACGTCCGCGCCCGGTGCTGTCTCCGGGCCGGGCAGCGGGTCGTCCTACTCCGGCGGCCCCGGCGCGGCTGGCGGTGCCGCGCCGGGCGGCGCGCTACCCGGGAACGGTGCACTGCCGGGGAACTCCGCCGGAGGCAGCGGGCCGGTCACCCAGCTGTTCCTGATCGGGACGGTGCGGGCGGTCAGCCCGGCGTCCATCACGATCGGCGGACCTGGTCATGCCGTCACTGCCGCCATCACCAGCGCCACCAGGATCACCGGCCGGGTCAGCGGCATCGGGTCGGTCAAGGTCGGTGACTCGGTCTCAGCGCAGATCACCGGCACCGGCAGGACGTCCAGGGTCACTGCACTGCAGGATCCCGCTCGCGCGCCGGACGCTGGCGCCGGCGCGCCCTGAGCTCAGCCGGCCAGCAGCTCAGCGAGTGCCCGCCTGCGCAGGGCCGCCCGCCGGGCAAGTACGCCGGGCCACGGAGCGCGCGAGCGCGCCATTCCACCCAGCGCGCAACAACACTTCTTGCTGTTATCGCCACGTCCGGCCTCGGGCACACGGCCAATCTGCAGCGGCGGCCCGGGGCTTCCTCAGCACCGGGCGTCATCGTGGGCGGCGAATCGCGGCCGGCCCAGCCGAGGCGAAACCGCCGTGCAATCGCCCGGGGCTCATCGTCACCGGGCAGCTGAGGTACGGAGCTGAGGTACGGAGCCGCCGCAGCGAGCCGCACGAGGAGGACGGCTCATCCTGAGCGAAGGGAGCCGCGATGCGCGTGCTGGTGATCGAGGACGACGGCGAGCTGGCCGAGGCCATCGGCGTCGGGCTACGCCGGGAGCAGCTCGCCGTCGACGTCGCCCGCGACGGCCAGTCCGGGCTGGAACGGGCCCTGGACACCAGCTACGACGTCATCGTCCTGGACCGCGACCTGCCCGGCCTGCACGGCGACGACGTATGCGCCGGGCTGGTCCGGGCCGGCTCCCGCAGCCGGGTGCTCATGCTGACCGCCGCCGCCACCATCGAGGACCGGGTCGGCGGGCTCGGCCTGGGCGCCGATGACTACCTGCCCAAGCCGTTCGCGTTCGCCGAGCTGGTGGCCCGGATCCGGGCCCTGCTGCGCCGGGCGCAGCCGCCGCTGCCGCCCGTCCTGGTCAGCGGCGACCTCACGCTCGACGCGTCCCGCCATCGGGCCAGCCGGGCTGGCCAGCTGCTCGACCTCGGCCCTAAGGAGTTCGGGGTCCTGGAGCTGCTGCTGGCCGCTCAGGGCCGGGTCGTGCCGGCCGAGGAACTGCTGGAACGCGTCTGGGACGAGATGGCCGACCCGTTCACCAGCGCGGTCAAGGTCACCATGAGCCGGCTGCGCCGCAAGCTCGGCGATCCGGCGGTGATCGAGACGGTCGCCCGGGCCGGCTACCGGATCTGAGATGGTCCCGCCGCCCCCGCCGCCGCCCGCGCCCCGGCCACCCTCCCCCGCACCGCCGCCTGCGCCACCGCCCGGCTCCGGCCCGGCAGACGGCCGCGTCCTGCGCCTGCCCCGGCGGACCGTGCGGCTGCAGCTCACCCTGCTCTACGGTGGCCTGTTCGTCCTGTCCGGCGCCGCGCTGCTGGGGACCACCTACGTCCTGGTCGAGCACCGGCTCCCGGTGGTGGCCAGCGCGCACAGCACGACCGGCTCCGGCGGCACCGTCAACGAGGTCTGTGCCACCGGCCCTGGCGGCGGCACGGGCGGCACCGGCCCGGGGGCCTCCGGCGTGCTGGGCACGTCCGGCGGGCTGGGCACCTCGAGCGGGCTGGGGAGCTCTGCCGGGCTGGGCACCTCCGGCAGCCAGGCGCCCGCGGCGGGCTGCGCCGGCCTGATGCAGACCATGAGCCGGCAGCGCAGCGCCGAGCTGGAGCAGCTGCTCGTGGTGTCCGGCATCGCGCTGGCGATCATGTCCGTGGTGGCCATCGGGCTGGGCTGGCTGATGAGCGGCCGGGTGCTGCGGCCGCTGCGCAGCATCACCGCCGCCGCCCGGCGCGTGTCGGCCAGCAACCTCCATCACCGGCTGGCCCTGCACGGCCCTGACGATGAGCTGCGCGAGCTCGGCGAGACGTTCAACGGCCTGCTGTCCCGGCTGGAAGGCGCCTTCGGCGCCCAGCGGCAGTTCGTCGCGAACGCCTCCCACGAGCTGCGCACGCCGCTGGCCCGCCAGCGCACTCTGCTCGAGGTCGCCCTGGCCGACCCGGCTCGCTCCGCCGGCTCGCTGCAGGCCGCCTGCGAGCGTGTCCTGGCCGCCGGCGAGCAGCAGGAGCGCCTCATCGAGGCGCTGCTCACGCTCGCCCGCAGCCAGCGCGGCCTGGACCGGCGCGAGGACGTCGACCTGCGCGCCGCCGCTGCCGAGGCCCTGCAGGCTCACAGCCCCGAGGCTCGCCGTCGCGACCTGCGCGTCCATACGTCACTGCAGCCAGCCCGCACCGCCGGCGATCCGGGACTCGCCGAGCGGCTGGCGGCCAACCTCGTCGACAACGCCGTCCGCTACGGCTCCGCCGGGGGCTGGATCGAGGTCAGCACCGGGCTGCGCGGCGGCAGTGCGGTTCTGTCCGTCACCAACAGCGGCCCGGTCATCCCGCCCGCCGAGGTCGGCCGCCTGTTCCAGCCCTTCCAGCGGCTGGGCGCCGAGCGCACCGGCGTCCGCGGCGGCCAGGGCCTGGGCTTGTCGATCGTCGCCGCGATCGCCGCCGCCCACGACGCCCGCCTGTCGGCGCATGCCCTGCCGGCAGGCGGCCTGGCCGTCGAGCTGTGGTTCCCGCCGGCCCTGGCCGACCGCCGGCCTGCGCTAGCGGCAGCAGCCGCATGTACCTGAGAACACGGTGCTGCTAACGCTGATGCTTCGCCATCAACTCGGATACGGCGCGCTGCAGTTCGTTCAGCGGTGCTTCCACCGTGCGGCGGATGACCTCCGTATCAACGCGATAGTAATGATGGGCCAGGAGGTCACGCAGCCGCGCAATCTCCCGTCAAGGGATCTGCGGCTGCCGTGCCCGCACGTCCTCCGGCAAGGCCTTAACCGCTTCACCGTTAACGACCAGCCTGTACAGCAGCGCGTCGAATGCTAGCTGTGCCTCATCATCACTGCCCTCTGCCTCGGCGCGCGCTAGCGCCGCCACGGCCCGGCTTACGCGATCAGTTGCTTCGCTGATGTCTGCCAGACGTTCCTGAGGGGTCCGCGTCATAGCGGAATGGCCTCGGCCAGCGCCCGCTCACGCACGGGCGCGGCCATGACTTCCACTGCTGCCACGTCCACCGGCCGTCCGACAATGCCCTCGACCTCGCCCGCTAGTTTCAGCAGCGGAAACAGGCCGCGCTCACGAGCCGGGAAATCGACGAGCAGGTCGATATCTGATTCAGGTGTCTCATCACCGCGTGCTACGGAGCCAAATACTCGGACATTCTCTGCGCCGAGCGCCGCAGCGGCTGCACGGATTTCGGACCGGTGCCGGTGCAGGAGAGCTGCGGCGCCAGGCGCCCTGGTCTCCTTGTCAGAGGGACCAGCCAGGACGAGTCTGTGCCCCGCAGCCCGCAGCAGGCGCGCCAGTGTTCGCACGGTCGGGCTCGCTGCTCCCGTCTCGTATCGGGCGATCATCGCCTGGGATGTCCCTGCCCGCCGCGCCAATTCGGTCTGCGTCAGGCCGGCGTCCCTCCGCACTTGAGTCAGCAGCGCACCTGCGTCTCTCTCCACAGAGGGCAGTATGCCTTTTCAGGCATAATCCGCGGGAGCCGGCGCTGCCGCCTCGACATTCGGACCCGAGTCTGTCCGACCTGACCTCCTCGGTCAGTCCGTGCCCATAGGGCATGGTCTTCCTCGCGTCCGCATGTCCATCAGTAGGGGATCTCGGTGTTCAGCAGGTCGTCGATGGTCACGGTGGCCGGGCGGTGCGAGGTGGCCCGGCAGAAGTCGGCGGCATCTAGCGTCAGCGACGAGCCGCCGGTGCCGGACCGCCAGGACCCGCCGGCCGGGCCGGTGAGCGTCAGCTCGAAGTCCTTGCCATGCCGGCCGGCCCACTCGGCGACGACATCCGCGACGATCACGCCGTCGTGGTCGGCGGTCAGATGCGGCTGCAGGCCGGCGGCGCGGGTGATGTCGAGCCGGTGCATCCACGGATCACGGGTCAGGATGGTGTCGATCAGGTAGCCGAGGGTCCAGGGCTCCTGCACCCCGTTGACCTCATTGAGCTGTGCCATCGTGCGGCGGCGAAGGAAGGCGGGCGCCCGGCGGCGGCCCGCCGCGGCCTTCGGCGAGCGGGCACGGAACTGCCCGGTGATGCGCTCGGGCGTCCAGCCGTCCCGCTCCTCGACCTGCAGCCGGGTGAGCGCGTCGATAAAGGGGCTGCCGTCGCGGCGCGCGAGGCGGCCGGCCTTGCGCTGCTGGCGGATGTTCTCCCGGACCGACGCGGCCATCTCGGCCATGCCGAGCAGGTGCGCGGCCACCTGCCGCACGTCCCACGCCGGGCAGTCGGTGCCGGCCTTCCACTGCGCGGGCTCCAGCGACTGGAGCAGCTCGGCGCAGCGCTCGTACTCGGTCGCCGCCAGGCGCATGGCCAGCGGTCGCGGCAGTGCAGGCGTTCGAAGAATCATGGGTCCCCCACCCCCTACTTCCTGATCCGGCCCTCCTCCGGAAGACCGAGATCGTCGGCGAACATCGCGATCACGCGCGGCAGCAGGCGCCGCCACCGCTGCCCGCCCGGGTCGTTGGCAAGTTGCTGGCTCACCAGGCCGCCGACGATCGCGGTGTAGATGTCGGCGTCCTGGTCCGCGGTGATGCCCATCCCGCGCAGTTCCTCCTGCAGCAGGCCGTACACCTCGCGGGCAGGCGCGTAGGCCCGCTCGCTCGGCCGGAAGCCGGGGATCACCTGGACGTCCATGAGGTGGTGCCGGGCCAGGTCGGCGACCGCGAAGTCGAAGTAGCGCTCGGCGATGGCCGTCAGCCGCGCCCGCGGCTGCCCGGGCAGGTCAGCGGTCGTGTCCTTGACGTGGTCCAGGAACGACTGCCACGCCTGCTCGAACATCGCGTCATAGATCGCGTTCTTGGACGCGAAGTGGGAGTACAGCGACGGCTGCTGCATCCCCACCCGGGCCGCGATGTCCCGCAGGGTCAGCCCGGCCAGGCTGGTCTCCCGCGCGGCGGCCCAGGCGGCATCGAGGATCTCGCGCCGGGTTGCCGCCCGGCGCTCGGCCTGCCTATCACGCTTAGGCTGCCCTATCATCATTAGATGATGCGCCTGGACCAGGCGGCCTGTCAATAACCTGCCCCGGACCCCTGGCACGGTCGCCCCCTTGACGCTGATTCGTGCCGATGTTAATAAGTTTCATATTGCTGATTTTTAACGCAAGACAGTCACGAACGCCCAGGCGGAGCGCTCGGGAAGGGGCCACCGTGACCCGCAACGATGACCATCAGGCGCGGCGCGGGCCGCGCGCCGCGCGAGCCTTACGGCTCACCGCGCTGGCCGGGGCCGTTGTCCTGGCTCTCGGGCTCGCCGCGCAGGCGCCCGCCAGCGCGGCAGCCCGGCCGGCCGCCGGGCCGGCCGCCGCCAGCGCGCCGCACGGCGCCATCCGCGCGGTCCGCGAACTGCCGGCCGCGGCCGCCGATGCGGCCGCGCTCAGGCAAGCCTTCGCCGCCGGACGGCACCTGCCGGCCGGCGCGGTCGGCGGCATCCGGGCCGGCTCGGAGCACCTGGCGTCGGTCTCCGGCACCGGGGTCAGCTGGGCGATCGCCAGCTTCACGCCGTCACCCGCGGCCCCGCGGGTGACGCAGACCGCCTTCCAGGATGGCGCGAGCACCGGCGTCTTCCGCCGTGCGCCCGGCCAGTCCTGGCAGCTCGTCCGGGCATCGGGCGGGGCGTACGGCTGCGGGCGGGGGCTGCCCGCCGCGGTCCGGGCCGCCTGGAAGCTGGCCGCGCCTGCGGGCTGCCAGGCCACCGCAGCGTCGGCGCGCCAGGCCGCGGCCCGCGCCCGGCAGGCGGCCGCACCCGCCGGCATGGTCGGCCAGTCCATCGCCAGCATCGCGCTGAGCCAGGTCGGTGTTGCCGACACCCCGGCGGTGACCAGCTTCAGCGGCGTGGACTGCGACCCGTACACCACGATGGTCGCCGCGCAGTCCCCGAACGCCAACGGCTGCGCCTACGACCAGGCGTTCACGGTCGAGAACGAGAACGAGGCCTGGTGCTCGGACTTCGCCAAGTGGGTCTGGCAGCAGGCCGGCGTCACCGCCGACATGGGCATCATCAACGCCGGATCCGACTCGTTCTACGGCTGGGGCGCCAGCCAGGGCGAGGCCATGCCGGCCGACTCGGGCACGCCCGAGCCCGGCGACGCGGTGGTCTTCTACCCGCCCGGCCCGGTCAGCGCGACCGCGTACGCCGATCATGTAGGCATCGTGACCTCGGTCAACGCCGACGGCACCATCAACATGGCCAACGGCGACTTCCTCGGCACCACCAACATCAGCGTGCAGTACAACACCGGCATCAACCTCGCCACCTGGCCCTCGCAGGTCTGGGGCAAGGGCGAGCAGTGGATCCTGGTCACCCCGCCGGCCGGCCAGCAGCAGCCGGTCCCGGCCGCCGCCATCAGCGGGCCGCACCGCGCCGTGGCGGGCACCTCCGTCACCCTGACCGCGCACGCCGCTCAGCCCGGCGGCTCGATCTCCCGGGTCCTGTGGACCTTCGGCGACGGCCGCGACAACAACACCACTGGCGCGACCGTGCGCCACGTCTTCGCCGGCGCCGGGGTCTGGCCGGTGACCATGACCGCGACCTCCGGCGCGGACACCGTCACCACGCGCACCTGGGACATCGACGTGGCCGCCGCCGGGTCGGCCGTGGCGTCGACCCCGAACACCGCCGTGTGGTACTCCGCCCGGCTGGTCGACCAGTACCTGTTCCTGCCGGCGGCGGGCGGGCTGGCCGCCGAGAGCTCCGACGGCGAGAGCTGGCTGCGGTATGCCCTGCCGGGCCGGCCCGATGCCGGCAGCGGCCTGACGGCGCTCAACTATGCCGATGGCACCGGCATCGTGCAGCCGCATGTGTTCTACCGGGCGGCCGGCGGCGGCCTGGGCGAGACGTCCGGCCGCCTCGGCAGCTGGACCGCGCAGGCGCTGCCAGGTGACCCCGCCTCCGGTGCCGCGATCGTCGCCACGACCGGAGCGACGAACGGCGCGGATGCAAGCTCCGCCAGCCAGGGTCCCGCGGTCTTCTACGTGAACTCCGCAGGCCAGCTGGCCGAGTCCGCCGAGCAGGGCTCGTCCTGGACCGCCAGCACGCTGGCCGGGCTGCCGGCCGCGGGCGGCGGGTCACTGGCCCTGGCCGACGTGACCAGCCGCGGGCAGCCCGGCGAGCTGCTCGCCTACCTCTCCCGGCACGGCGGGCTCCTGGTCGCCTCGCCGGCCGGCCCGCCGGGAGCCGGCCAGACCTGGCGGGCCCAGCCGGTCCCGGCCGCGTCCGGGATCGCGGCCGGGACCGCGCTGGCGGCGGTCACCGCCGGCCCTGACGGCAGCCAGCAGCTGATCTTCTTCCTCAACGGTCACGGCCAGCTGGCCGCGGCGGCCCGCCAGCAGCCCGGCAGCCGGTGGCTCGTCCGCGACCTGCCGGGGATCCCGGCCGCGGCGACCGCGCTGGCGGCGACGACCTACCAGTTGCCCTCCGGCGGCCTGGGCACCGAGGTGTTCTACTGCACCGCGTCCGGCCAGCCTGGTGTCACCGCCTGGGACGGGCAGCAGTGGCAGGCCAGCACGCTGCTCGGCACGGCCGGCGGTGTCGTCGGCGCCGCCGGGTATCCGGGCGCGGGCCATCCCGAGCAGGTGTTCCTGGGCAGCGGCACGGCCCCGGTCGCGGATTCCAGCGCCGACTCCGGCGGCACCTGGACGCCCGTCGCGCTGCCGACGGCCGTGTCGGCCTTCACCGACACCGTCGTGCTGTACGCCGCGACGGCGGCCGACGACGCCAGCGCGCTCAGCGCGGCGGCCGCGGCCGGCCTGCCCGCCAGCCAGGTGACGCAGTCCTTCGCCACCGCGTGGGCGGACACGCTCAGCGGCGAGTACCTGGTGATCGCGGTCGGCCAGGCTGCCAGCAGCGCGCTGTACTACAACGTCTGCGGCTGGCCGGACC
>DASUBV010000328.1:0-4692 GCA_035763085.1 Streptosporangiaceae bacterium
CGGGATCTGGTGCAGATTGCCGCTGGACGGGCTGACCCGCACCAGCGTGCAGACCGGGTAGCCGAGCGCGCGCGGCTCGATCTCGGCCCGGTAGCTGACCACCCCGGTGTCCTCCAGGCGGCGGACGCGGTCGGCGACCGCAGGGGCGGACAGGCCCACCCGGCGGGCCAGCTCGCTGGTGCGCAGCCGAGCGTCGTCCTGCAGCTCGGCCAGGATCCGCCGGTCGGTCTCATCGAGCGAGGCGAAGGCCGCAGGCGCTGAATTCCTTCGTTCTAGCATGCTGAAGCCTCCGAAGTCCGTCATCTGGCCATTCACTTTGCCCCTTGTGCCTTCATAGCATGGACCATCGTGCACAGCGAAAACCAGGCCGCCCGCCGGGGCGGCAGCCCCGTCCCGGCACAGGCCGGCCGCCCGCACGGTGACAGCGGGGGTTCCGGCGGGCGCGCCCCCCGGCTCAGCTCACTGTCGTACTTCGGCGTCAGCGCCCTGTTCCACTACCTCGGGCCGTCATTCGCGGTGCTGCTGTTCGCCCGGCTCCCGGTCCCCGGCGTGGCGTGGCTGCGGATCGTCACCGCGGCGGTGGTGTTCGCCGCCTGGCGGCGGCCGTGGCGGCTGGCCGCCCGGCTGACGCGCGCGCAGCTGGGCGTGCTGCTCGCCCTGGGCGCGGTGCTGGCCGGGATGAACCTGGTCTTCTACCTGGCCGTCGCCCGGCTGCCGCTGGCCACGGTCAGCGCGATCGAGTTCCTGGGCACGGTGGTCCTGGCCGCGGCGGGGGTGCGGACCCGGCGCAACCTCGCGGCCCTGGCGCTCACCGTCGCCGGGGTCGCGGCGCTGACCGAGGTCCAGCTCGGCGGCCGGCCGCTGGGTTTCGTGCTGGCCTTCGCCAACTGCGCCGGGTTCATGCTGTACATCGTGCTCGCGCACCGCATCGCCAGCGGCGGCGGCAGGCCGGGGGCGGCGGTGCCGGCCCTGGACCAGCTCGGCGCGGCGATGCTGATCGCCGCGGTGGTGATCACGCCGCTCGGGCTCGGGGACGCCGTCCCGGCGTTCAGCCACCCCGGCCTGCTGCTGGCCGGCGTGGCGGTGGGCATCTGCTCGTCGGTCATCCCGTACGTCTCCGACCAGCTGGCCATGGCGCGGCTGCCGCGGGCGACGTTCGCGCTGCTGCTGGCGCTGCTGCCGGCCATGGCCACGGTGATCGGCCTGGTCGTGCTCGGCCAGGTCCCGACGGTGCCGGACCTGGCCGGGATCGCCCTGGTCATCGCGGGGGTGGCCGTGCACCAGGACGCGCCGCACCGGGACGCGCCGCACCAGGACCTGCCGCACCAGGACGCGCCGCCGCCCGGCGGCCTGCCCGGCGCCCGCGCGTCCGCCCGGCCGCAGCACCGCGCGCCGGGCTGGCCGGGGTCAGCCCGGCAGGGACAGGGCGCGAGTCAGCGCCGGGCCGACCTCGGCCAGGCTGCGGACCGGCTGGCTGATCCCGCCGCCGCGACGGGCCAGGGCGGCGGCGGCCCGCTGCGACTCGGCCGCCTGGCCGGGCGCGGCACCCGGCAGCAGGCACAGCACGTGCAGCCGGTCGATCCCGGCCAGCGCGGCGGCCGGGTCGTCGCCGGCGGTGCGCAGGCAGTCCGACAGCAGGAGGACGACACGCTGGTCGGCGGCGGACCCGGCTAGCTGCGCCCCGGCGCCGCGCAGCGCGCCGGCCAGGTCGGTCATGCCGTGCCCGCGCAGCCCGACCAGGTCGCCGACCAGGCCCTCGGGATCGCGCGGCGCGGCGGCGTCCTGCAGCACCCGCACCCCTGTGCCGAAGGCCAGCACGGCGGCGTCCAGGCGGTGGCCGGCGGCCAGCACCACGCCGGCCGCCGCTACGGCGGCGATGGCCACGGCCAGCCCGGTCATCGAGCCGCTGGTGTCGACCAGCAGGCACAGCGCGCGCCGCCGGGCAGTCCAGGACCGGGTGACCAGCTCACCGGGCCCGGGCGGCCAGCCGCCCGGCAGCCGGTCCAGCGTCCGGTCCAGGTCGAGGTCGCCGTCGCCGCGCGGGCTGGGCCCCAGCCTCCGCGTGCCGCGCGCCGGCGCCCAGCCGGCCGCGCCGAGCCGGACGAACACCCGCCCGGCCAGCCGCCGCGCGGCGGCCCGCAGTTCCCGGTCGGTGGCCAGCGCGAGATCGGCCAGCAGCGTGGCGGCCGCGTCCGGGTCATCGGCCAGCAGCCGGGTCAGCGCCTGCTCATCCAGCTGCCCCGCCTGCGGGGACACTGTGCCGAACCCGGCGTGCGCGGCGGCCAGGTCGGCCCGGCTGAGCGACCGGCGGGCGGGCCCGCGGCCCCGGTCCCGGCGCAGGCTGGAGCGCGAGGCGGCGCGCGGCCCGCCCGTCCCCGGAGGCGGCGGGCCGCTAGCTTTTCCCCGGCCGTCCCGCGCCCGGCCGCCCGCGGCCGCCCCGCCGGGCGGTCCCGCTGTCCCGGCGGCCGCCGGATCGCTGCCGGCCGTGTCATCGGCGCCGCCCGGATCGCCGGGCCACAGGTCGTCCAGCAGCTCATCCAGGACGGACTCCGGGCTGCGGTCACAGCCGTCCGCCACCCGGATCCGGCCGGACAGGGCGGCGTGCGCCGCGTCCCGGGCAGTCTCGCGGCTCATCGCGGGCTCGCCGCGCAGCCGGGCCAGCCCGGTGATCAGCGCCACCAGGTCGATCGCGCCGCGGACCGAGGCGCCCGTCCGCACGTCGCGGTGGTCGCGGGTGGCCCGGGTCAGCGCCACCGCGAACTCGGTGACCCGCCCGTCCTGGCCGGTCACCGCCGTGGTGATGGCCTGCTCGGCCGGCGCGTCCTGATAGCCGAGCACCACCCGGCAGATCCGGTCGGCGATGGCCTGGCTGACCCGGGCGGTGCCGACCGCGTCGAACGGGTTCATCGCCGCGATCAGCCGGAAGTCGGCGGCGGCCCGCACCAGGCCCAGCCGGGGGACCGCGATCTCGCCCTCGGTGAGCACCGTGATCAGGACGTTCAGCGTCTCCTCGGGGATCCGGTTGAACTCCTCCAGGTACAGCAGCGCGCCGCCGCGCATGGCCTGCAGCAGCGGGCCGTCGGTGAAGCTGGCGGTCACGTACCCCTCGGCCAGCACCTGCGCCGGGTCGTACTGGCCCACCAGCCGGGCGGGCGTCAGCTCGGCGTTGCCCTCGGCGAAGACCACCTCCCGCCCGGCCCGGCGGGCGATGTCGCGCAGCAGCGTGGACTTGCCGGTGCCCGGCGGGCCCTCGATCACCACGTGCCGGCCGGTCTCCAGCGCGACGGTCAGCACCTCGCGCTCGCGGCGCAGCCCGATGACCGGCGGCGGGCCCGCGCCCGGCGGCGGGCCCGTCACGCTGTCCGCCGGCGCAGGTCACGCGCCCGGGTGCACGATGACACCGCGGATGTTCTTGCCGTCCAGCAGGTCCTGGTAGCCCTTGTTGACCTCGTCCAGCGTGTAGGTCGAGGTGATCAGCTCGTCCAGCTTCAGGTCACCCGACCGGTACAGCTCGACCATCCGGGGGATGTCGTGGAACGGGTCGCCGGAGCCGAACAGGCTGCCCTGCAGCCGCTTCTCGAACAGCGTCAGGATCGCGCCCGAGATCTCGATCGTCGTCTTCATCGGGTCGGCGAGCCCGGTGACCACCACCGTGCCGCCCTTGCGGATCGCGTTGAAGGCGCTCGAGACGACCTCGGAGGTCACCACGCCGACGGTGACGATCGCCTTGTCCGCGCCGACGCCGCGGGTGAGCTGGGTGATCAGCGCCTGGGCTTCCTCCGCGGTCGCGCAGCTGTGCGTTGCGCCGAGCTGCTCGGCCGCCTCGCGCTTGTTGGCCAGCGGGTCGATGGCCACCACGTTGCGGGCGCCGGCCAGCGCCGCGCCCTGCACGGCGTTGATGCCGATGCCGCCGATGCCGTAGATCGCGATGGTGTCGCCGGGCTCGGTGGCAGCCGCGTGCACCGCCGACCCGAAGCCGGTCGGCACGCCGCAGCCGATCAGCACCACCTTGTCCAGCGGCAGGTCGTCGTCGACCTTGATGGCGGAGTTCTCGGAGATCACCGCGCGCTCGGAGAACGTGCCGAGCATGCACATGCCGCCGAAGTCCTCGCCGCCGGCGTGCCAGCGGTAGGTGCCGTCGGGCAGGCAGCCGTCCATGATGGTGGCGCCCATGTCGCACAGGTTCGACTTGCCGGTCGAGCACCACCGGCAGTGCCCGCAGACCGGCAGGAACGAGCAGATCACGTGATCGCCGGGCTGCAGCCGGGTGACGCCCTCGCCGACCTGCTCGATGATCCCGGCGCCCTCGTGCCCGCCGACCAGCGGGAACCGGGGCACGATGTCGCCGTGGCGCAGATGCTCGTCAGAGTGGCACAAGCCGGCCGCCACGTAGCGGATGAGCACCTCGCCCGCCTTGGGTGGATCCAGGTCCAGTTCGGTGATCTCGAAGTCCTGGCCTACTCCGCGCAAAACCGCAGCTCTGGTCTTCATAGCCAGCTCCTGACGCCCAGTCGACGGTGACCTTGGTTGTCACCCTAGGTCGGTCCGGGGCTGCGGGCCAGACCCGCCGGCGGGTGAGTGGCGACACTTCGGATGTCCGGAAATGCATGTTTTTTCGCGCCTATTCCGCTAAGGTCCGGATCTTGTTGGGCTTTCCGGCTGAGTTCGCCCGTCACCGTGAACCCGTGTCCG
>DASUBV010000329.1:0-11556 GCA_035763085.1 Streptosporangiaceae bacterium
GCCCGTCCCGCCCGCCCCGCCTGTTCCGCTGCCAGGGCCGCCGCCGGTCCCGGTGCCGGGCGCCCGGTCGCCGACGGGGCTGCGACCGGCGTCCCGGCCTGCGCTCTCGCCCGGCTCGGTCCGGCCGGACCCAGGGCCGGCCGGAGCGCCGCGCTCGCCGGACGGCGCGGCCGCCGCCACCTCACCGTCGGGTCCGAGGCGCTCGACCAGGACCGTCCCGATCCGGTTCCGCCGGCCTGCCAGGCTCTCGGCGGTGAGCCGCAGCCCGGCGACCTTGGCGACCGCGCCAGGGATCGGCACCCGGCCCAGCCGCTGGGCCAGCAGGCCGCCGACGGTCTCGACGTCCTCGGCCTCGATGCAGACGTCGAACAGTTCCTCAAGCTCCTCGACCGACAGCCGGGCGGTGACCCGGGCCTCCTCCTCGCCCAGCCACTCCACCGGCGGCAGCTCCCGGTCGTACTCGTCGGCGATCTCGCCGACGATCTCCTCCAGGATGTCCTCGATGGTGACCAGGCCGGCGGTGCCGCCGTACTCGTCGATCACGATGGCCACGTGGGTCTGGCGGGCCTGCATCTCGCGCAGCAGCTCGTCGATCGGCTTGCTCTCGGGCACGAAGGTCGCCGGGCGCATCACCGAGTCGACCTTCTCGACCGACTCGCCTTCCCGGTGCTCGTAGCTGCGGGTCACCACGTCCTTGAGGTAGGCGATGCCGACCACGTCGTCGAGGTTGTCGCCGATCACCGGGATCCGGGAGAACCCGCTGCGCAGGGCCAGCGACAGCGCCTGGCGCAGCGTCTTGCCGCGCTCCACGAACACCATGTCGGTGCGGGGCACCATGACCTCGCGGACGATGGTGTCGCCGAGCTCGAAGACTGAGTGGATCATGGCCCGCTCATCGGGCTGGATGATCTGCCGCCGCTCCAGCAGGTCGACCAGGCCGCGGAGCTCCTCCTCCGACCCGGACGGGCCATCCCTGCCCCCGCCGGCCAGGCTGAGCCCGCCGCCGCCCAGCAGCCGCGGCAGCGGCCCCAGCAGCCGGACCACCGGCCGCAGGATCGCCGCGGCGGCGGTCGCCACCCGGACCGCCCGGTGCCGCCCGATGGTGCGCGGGACGACGGCCGCGATGAGGTAGCAGACCACGATCATGATGCCGGCGGCGATCAGGTAGGCCCGGTAGTCCGGCGCGATCCGCTGCACCAGCACGGCCGTGACCAGGACCGTGGCGGCAATCTCGCCGACCACCCGGACCAGGACAAGGACTGACAAGTACTGCGATATCTCGGTCAGCACCGCCTGCAGCGGGCCGCCGTCCTCGCCGGGCGACCGGCCCAGTTCCTTGGCCCCGGCTCGCGACACCCGGAGCAGGGCGGTCTCGCCCGCGGCGCACAGCGCCGCCAGGAGCACCAGTGCTAGCGCCGCTACCAGCAGCCAGCCCATGGGCGCCTCACCGCGACCTTTCGCGTCCGTTCTGCTCGTGCCCGGCCGGGCTGGCCGGATCCCCGGCCGCCGCCTGATCCTGGTCGAGCCCCTGCTCCGCGCGCCACGAGCTCAGCAGCTTGTCCTGCAGCCCGAACATGGTCGCGTGCTCCTCGGGCTCGGCATGGTCATAGCCGAGCAGGTGCAGGATCCCGTGGGTGCACAGCAGGCTGATCTCGTCCCCGGTGGCATGCTGGGCGGCCGCGGCCTGGGCCTGGGCCACCTGGGGGCAGATCACCACGTCCCCGAGCAGGCCGGGGATGTCCGGCGGATCGGAGCCCGCGTGGTCGGCATGCGTGCCGCCCGGCTGCGGCGGCCGGATCTCGTCCATCGGGAAGGCCAGCACGTCGGTCGGCCCCGGCTCGCCCATCCAGCGCATGTGCAGCTCGGTCATGGCGGGCTCGTCCACCAGCAGGACCGACAGCTCGGCCAGCGGGTGGACCCGCATCCCGTCCAGGACATGGCGGGCCAGCGAGGCCAGGACGGCCTCATCGACCTCGATGCCCGACTCGTTGGCGATCTCGATGCTCAACTCTGCGTCCCGTGCCTCGTCGCTAGCGGGGGCGGCGGCTGTCGCGCCGCGCCCGGCTGCCGGACTGGCCGGGCTCGGCTGCCTGCCGCGCGTCATACCGCTCGTAAGCGTCCACGATGTCGGCCACCAGCTTGTGCCTGACCACATCGTGGCTGGTCAGCCGCGAGAAGTACACGTCATCCACGCCGTCGAGGATGTCCTGCACCAGGCGCAGGCCGCTCACCTGGCCGGCCGGCAGGTCCACCTGGGTCACATCGCCGGTCACCACGATCCGGGAGCCGAATCCGAGCCGGGTGAGGAACATCTTCATCTGCTCAGCCGAGGTGTTCTGCGCCTCGTCGAGAATGATGAACGAGTCGTTCAGCGTCCGGCCGCGCATATAGGCCAGCGGCGCAATCTCAATAGTCCCGGCCGCCGTCAGCCGCGGAATGGAATCCGGGTCGACCATGTCATGCAGGGCGTCATAGAGCGGCCGCAGGTACGGGTCAATCTTCTCGTACAAGGTGCCCGGCAGGAATCCGAGCCGCTCCCCCGCCTCCACCGCCGGGCGGGTGAGGATGATCCGGTTGACTTCCTTGTCCTGCAGTGCCCGGACCGCCTTGGCCATGGCCAGGTAGGTCTTCCCGGTTCCGGCCGGGCCGATCGAGAAGACGATCGTGTGATTGTCGATGGCGTCGACGTAGCGCTTCTGATTCAGCGTCTTGGGCCGGATGGTGCGGCCGCGCGCCGACAGGATGCCGAGGTTCAGCACCTCGGCCGGGCGGGCCCCGTTCTTGCGGCGCAGCATGGACACACTGCGCTCGACCGCGTCCGCGCTCAGCTCGGCACCGCCGGCGACCAGCTGAGTGAGCTCATCGAACAGGCGGGCGACCAGCGCGGTCTCCTGCGGCTCCCCGGTGACGGTGATCTCGTTGCCCCGGACGTGGACATCGGCATCGAACGCCTTCTCGATCACCGCCAGCAGCTCATCGCGGGACCCGAGCAGGCTGACCATCGAGTGGTCGTCCGGGATCACGATCTTGACCTGGGTGCGCTGCGCGCTGCCGTCAGGCGCGGCCTGGCCGTTGGGCCGTCCGCCTCCGCCGCTGGGCCGTCCGGCTCCGGCTCCGCCGTCTGCCGCCGACTTGCCCCTGACCGATTCGCGTGATTTGTCTGTCAATGACCCTTCCCTGCCCGGGCGCTTGCCCCTGCCAGCACTGCGGCCATGTTAATGCCCGCGCAGCAGCGGCTTATCCCGCCGGCCATGCCGGTCAGCCGGGCGGCCAGGTCATCGGCCGCCCGCCCAGGATGTGCGCGTGAACGTGAAACACGGTCTGCTGGGCATCCGGGCCGCTGTTGAAGACCACCCGGTACCCCGAGTCGGCGATGCCCTCCTGCCGGGCCACCTGGTGCGCCTGGGCCGCCAGCTCGGCGAGCAGGCCATCGCCCGCCGCGGCCAGCTCGGCCAGGTTAGCCAGGTGCTCCCGCGGGATGACCAGAACGTGAACGGGGGCTTGCGGGCTGATATCGCGGAACGCAATGGTGCGCTCGCTCTCCAGCACGCGGTCAGCCTTGATGTCACCGGCAGCGATGCTGCAAAAGAGGCAGTCGGGCACGGATTGATCTTAACGTGTGGCCGCTCTGAGGGGGCTCCGACATATATGGTGACAGTACTGCGAACCCATGATGCACCACCCCTCTGGTGCACGGTCTGGCTAGGCCCTGCCATCCGTCGCCGCGGGTGTAGCGAACGGCTGCCGCAGGCGATGCGATCCAGGAATGGACAGGCATGGGGGGAAGTGCAAGGTTGAGTCCAGTCCGCGCCCGGCCAGCCGGTGATGGCTGCACGGATTCGCCATGACGGCCGGTGAACCTAGTGATGCAGGTGCGCGTCCAACTAACGTGACCGAAACCCTGGTAGCGGATGTCGCTATCGGTCCGGTTCCGGCTGAGTGGGATGCCGAACGCGCATTGACCGCCCTTTACAGCGAGCATTACCGCTCGCTGGTTCGCCTGGCGGCGCTGCTGGTCCGGGATGTCGCTACGGCGGAGGAAGTCGTGCAGGACGCGTTCGTCGCCATGCACGGCGGCTGGCGCCGCCTCCGTAACAGCGACAAGGCCTTGTCCTACCTGCGACAGTCGGTCGTGAACCGGTCCCGATCAGTATTGCGGCACCGGGTCGTCGTGGATCGCAATGCTCCCAAGCCAGCGCCGGATGAGCCCAGCGCTGAGCATGGCGCGTTCACGCTCCTGGAGCGGTCGGCCGTGGTGGCCGCGCTCCGGACCCTGCCGCCGCGGCAGCGCGAGGCTCTCGTGCTGCGCTACTACGGGGACCTCTCCGAGGCCCAGATCGCGGCCGCCATGGGCATCAGCAAGGGTGCCGTCAAGAGTCACACCGCCAGGGCCATGGTTGCCCTGCGCAGTGTGCTGGAGCGTGAAGCGTGAACACCGACTACGACGACGTGCTGCGCCAGGCGCTGCATGCCGCCGCAGAATCCATCGAGCCCTCGGCTGACGGGCTGGAGCGCATCCGGGCGCGAACCGGCCGGCCGCATGCGCTCTCGCTGGCCACCGCAGCAGCGTGGTGCTCGGGAATAGCCATCCGGCTGGCCTCCTGGGCTGGCCCCGTCATCGCAGCAGCCGCCGACTTCTTCTGGACCGCCGTTGACCGGTTCCGGCCGGGCGCGGGCCCGGAGCACGCCCGGGTGCGGTACGGCTGGCTGCGGCCGGTGGCCGCGATGGGCACCGCCATCTTCGTGGTGGCCGCGGGCGCCTTCGCCGTGATGACCTTGCCGGGGGCCATTACCTCCAGCCCGATCAGCCTGCCGTGGACCACCAACGAGGGGAGCTCGCACGCGCCCGGCACCCGTGGCCTGGCCGGCACCGGCTCGGCGCTGGCCACCGGTCCCAGCACGGCGGGCGTATCAGGGGGCGCGGTGCCCGGCGTGCCGACCGCGAGTGCCTCATGCCATCCGTCCGGCGGCGCGGGCGCCCCGAGCTCCTCGCCGCCGGCCACCACCACCTCGCCGGCCACCTCGCCACCGGTGAGCACACCGCCGGCGACCACGACACCGCCGACCACGAGCACGTCGCCGACCGACTCCCCGACGACGCCCAGCACCTCCGGCAGCACGACGCCCGACCCGGGATCGGCCGGCACCCAGACCCCGGCGGCGCAGAGCCCGGCGGCGCCGACGCCGGCGGCCGGCAGCGGCAACGGGCAGGACGGCACCGTGGCCCAGGCCGCGAACGTCGTGCCGTCCAAGTCCAAGGCACCGTCGCCCTGCACGTCCCCCACGGCGAAGGCCAGCCAGCCCGGGGCCACCGCGAGCGGGCCGTCGGCGCTGGACGCGGCGCGGTACGCCGTCGGTTCCGGGCGCCAGGCGCCGGCCGCAGCCGCCACGAACGGAGCGGGGGAATGAGCGGGGCTGCCGCGGGCCTGGCCGGCTAGCAGGCCGGCCGGGCCCGGGCGGTGGTTCCCCAGGCCCGGCGGTAGTTCCTGCGCCCGGCGGTGATTTCTTACGCCCAGCGGCGCACGGCGGTCATCACCAGGGCCGTGGCCACCGCGCCGGCCGAGGAAGCCCGCAGCACGGTCGGCCCCAGGCGGGCACCGATCGCCCCGGCCTGCGCCAGCACGTCGTGCTCGGCCGGCGAGATGCCGCCCTCCGGGCCCACGATCAGGACGATGTCCCCGGCGGGCCCGGCGGCGCCGGCCAGGCTCATCAGCGGATCGGCCGCATCCGGGTCCAGCACCAGCGCCAGGCTGGCACCACGCACCCGGTCGGCGACCGCGGCGGTGGAGGCGAGGTCCGTGACCTCGGGAAACCAGTACCGGCGCGACTGCTTGGCCGCCTGCAGCGCGGCTGACCGCCACTTGGCCGCGCCCCTGGCCGCCCGCTCGCCCCGCCACACCGCCACGCAGCGCTCGGCCGCCCACGGGACGACCACGTCGGCGCCCGCCTCGGTCATGGTCTCGACGGCCAGCTCGCCGCGGTCGCCCTTGGGGATGGCCTGGACGACGGCCACCCGCGGAGCCGGGGCCGGCCAGGACCGGCGCGCCAGCACGGTCAGCTCCAGCTGGCCCGGCCGGGCCGCGGCGACCACGCACTCGGCAGCCGTTCCTGATCCGTCGGTCAGGTCGACCCGCTCACCGGGAGCCAGCCGCCGGACGGTGGTGGCGTGCCGTCCCTCGGCCCCGGCGAGCACGATCGGGTCGCAGGCCAGGTCCGCGGCGGCGGCGTGGAAGACAGGGGGTCGCAGGGCCGTCGCTCCTGGTCTCAGCGCCCGTTGAAGGCGTCCCGGAGCCGGGAGAAGAAGCCCTGCTGGCCCGGCGCGAACCGGCCCGGCGGGGCTTCCTCACCGCGCAGCTTGGCCAGCTCGCGCAGCAGCTCCTCCTGCTCGGGCTCCAGCTTCGTCGGGGTCTCGACGGTGACATGGATCACCAGGTCGCCGCGGCCGGAGGAGTTCAGGTGCGCGGTGCCCTGCCCGTACAGCGGGATGGCCTGGCCGGACTGGGTCCCCGGCCGGATGTCCACGTCGGCGGGCCCGTCCAGGGTCTCCACCTGCAGCGTGGCGCCGAGCGCCGCGGCCACCATCGGGATGGTGACGGTGCAGTGCAGGTCATCGCCCTGCCGCTCGAAGATGGCGTGCGGCCGCTGGACGATCTCCAGGAACAGGTCGCCGGCCGGGCCGCCGCCGGGCCCGGTCTCGCCCTCGCCGGCGAGCTGGATGTGCGTGCCGTCCTCGACGCCAGCCGGGATCCTGACCTTGATCGTGCGCCGGGTCCGGACCCGGCCGTCGGCGTCGCACTCCGGGCACGGCTTGCGGATCACGGTCCCGAACCCGCCGCAGCCCGGGCACGGCCGGGAGGTCATCACCTGGCCGAGGAAGGACCGGGTGACCTGGCTCACCTCACCGCGCCCGTTGCAGACCTCGCAGGTGGTCGGGTGGGTACCCGGCGCGGTGCCCTCGCCCGAGCAGGTCGGGCACACCACGGCGGTGTCGACAACCAGGTCCTTGGTCGTGCCGAACGCGCACTCCGACAGGTCCAGCTCGACCCGGATGGTGGCGTTGCGGCCGCGGCGGGCCCGGCTGCGCGGCCCGCGCGGGCCGGCGCCGCCGCCGAAGAAGGCGTCCATGATGTCGCTGAACGGGAACCCGGCCGCCCCGCCGAAGCCGCCGGCCCCGGCCGCGGCGCCCGGCGCGAACGGATCGGCGCCCAGGTCATACATCTGGCGCTTCTCCGGGTCGGAGAGCACCTCGTAAGCCTGCGTGACCTCCTTGAACCGCTCCTGGGTCTGCGGGTCAGGGTTGACGTCAGGGTGCAGCTCGCGGGCGAGCCGGCGGTACGCCTTCTTGATCTCGTCTGCATCAGCGTCCCGGCGCACGCCCAGCACGCCGTAATAGTCGTTCACGACCGGCATACCCTACGCCCCTGCCAGAATCTGGCCTACATACCGTGCCACCGCGCGCACCGCTCCCATCGCCGTCGGGTAGTCCATTCGTGTCGGGCCAAGCACACCCAGCCTGGCCAGTGCCTGCTCCCCGGAGCCGTAGCCGGCGGCGACCAGCGAGGTGCTCTGCAGCCCCTCGACCGGGTTCTCCGCGCCGATCCGCACCGTCACCGAGGCCTCATCGCCCGACTCGCCCAGCAGGCGCATCAGGACTACCTGTTCTTCCAACGCTTCCAGGACGTCATGAAGTCCCTTGGCGAAATCGGCCGATGCGAGGTTGGCCGCGCCGCCGACGACGATGCGCTCCTCATGCCGCTCAACCAGGGACTCCAGGATCACCGAGAACACGGCCGCCGCGTTGGCCCGCTCGGCCGGCTCAATCCGGTCAGGCAGCTCGGCGATGACCGACGCTACCTCGGTGAGCTTGCGCCCGTCGAGATAGGCGTTCAGGACCGCGCGCAGGTGGGCTACCGAATCCTCGCCCGCGGGGCCGGGCAGCTCGACCGACCGCTGCTCCACCCGCCCGGTGTCGGTGATCAGGACCAGCAGGATCCGGCTGTCGGTCAGCGGCACCAGCTCCAGGTGCCGGATACCCGACCGGGTCAGCGAGGGGTACTGGACGACCGCCACCTGCCGGGTCAGCTGGGCCAGCAGCCGGACCGTCCGCATCACGACTTCGTCGAGGTCGTAGGCCCCGGCCAGGAAGGTCTCGATCGCCCGCCGCTCCGCGGAGGTGAACGGCTTGATCCCCGACAGCCGGTCCACGAACAGCCGGTACCCCTTGTCGGTGGGGATCCGGCCCGCGCTGGTGTGCGGCTGGACGATGAAGCCCAGGTCCTCCAGGACGGCCATGTCGTTGCGGATGGTGGCCGGCGACACGTCCAGATTGTGCCTGTCTACGAGATTCTTCGACCCCACGGGCTCGTTGGTGGATACATAGTCCTCCACGATGGCGCGCAGGACAGCAAGCTTTCTGTCGTCGAGCACGCTCCACCTCCCTGGCACTCCGGGGTCCAGAGTGCCAATTCTATTGCGGGAACAATACTGGGGCAGCGGGTCGCGAGGCAGTCTCCTTGGGGGTCAATTCGCCGCGCACCGGCTAGCGTGGGCGCAAGACACGACGAACGAGGGCGGATGACAAGCTTCCCACCGCAACCGGAACCACGGCGACCCGCGGCCGCAGACCCCGACCCTGGCAGCACCGAGGATGTCTGGACACGCCGCTCGCGCAGCGCCGATTCCGGCGCGGACGTGTGGGCGGCCGCCGGGCGCAGCCCCGATTCCGGCGCGGGTGTCTGGGCGGCGGCCCGCGGTGCCGAGCCGGCCGGGGCTGGGCTCGACGCGGAGCGGCTTCGCCGCGTCCTCGACGGGCTGCAGCGCGAGCTGAACCTGACCCCGCCCGACCCGGCGGTGTCCCGGCCCGATGCCGGGGTGCCCGGGCTCGATCCGCGCGATGCCGGCCCCGGGTGGCCGGCCAGCCCGGCCGGGGACTGGCAGGCCGGCCCCCAGCCCGCCGCGGACTACCCCGCCGGACCGGTGCCCGCGGCCGGCGGTCCGGCGGGCTACCCGCCGGCCGGCGGCCCGGCGGGCTACCAGCAGGCCGGCGGTCCGGCGGGCTACCAGCAGGCTGGCGGGGCCATGGGGTCACAGCCCGCGCCTGACTGGCAGGCCGGCAGTCAGCCGGGAGTCGGCGAGCTGCCGGCGGCCGAGTGGAACACCGGGACGCAGCCGGCCGTGGGCTGGGACACCGGATCACAGCCCGCTGTCGGCTGGGACACCGGCGCCCAGCCCGCCGTGGGCTGGGACACCGGATCACAGCCGGCCGTCGGCTGGGACACCGGCGCCCAGCCCGCCGTGGACTGGGACACCGGATCACAGCCAGCGGTGCCGGGCGGCCCCGGGGCGGTGAGCGTGCCGCGGGCGAGTCAGGCGGCCCCGTCGCTCCCCACGCGGGTGCCGCAGGCTCTGCCGCAGCCTCCCGGCGAGCCAGCGGCCGCTGCCGCCGCGCTGCGGGCACCGCGAGGCCGGGCCGAGCCGCCGCTGCCGGGTCAGATGCCAGGCCAGGGCCAGCAGCGGAATGGCGCGCCGCAGGGGACAACGGAACAGCAGTGGCGACCGGGCACTCCGCCGTCCCCCGACAGCCAGCCGGGCCAGAGCCGGCCCTGGGCAGACGGCGCCGACACCGGCCCTGCTCTCGCCGCGGCCAGCACGGCCACCGGGCCCGGGCAGGCCCCTGGCCCCGGGCAGACCACCGGGCCGGCCACCGGGGCCAGGGAGACTGGCGAGCCGGCCCGCGATGGCGATGAGGCGTGGGCCATGCTCGCCTACCTCGGCGTGCCGTTCATCAGCGTGCTGGCCCCGCTCGCCGTCTACCTGCTGCGCGCCCGCAGCTCGGACTTCACCCGGCGGCACGCTACCCAGGCCCTGAACCTGGCCATCACGCTGCTGCTGTACAACATCTGCGTGCTGATCCTGGGCGCGATGCTGTCGCTCGACACCATCGGCGTGGCGCTGTCGATCGCGGTGCCCGTGGCGCTGGTGCTGTGGCTGGTGACCCTGGTCGTCCTGATCCGGGCCGCCGTGCGGGCCAGCCTCGGCGGTTTCTACCCGCTGCCGCGCTGGCTCTGCGCGACGATCGTCGGCTGACCGCCGCCAGCTGCCTAGTTCGTCAGATCGCGGATCACGGCGTCGGCCAGCAGCCGGCCGCGCAGCGTCAGCACGACCCGGCCGTCCTCGAGAGCACCGGGCTCGGCCAGGCCGTCGGCGACCGCGGTGGCCGCCGCGGCCCGCCCGGCCGCCGTCAGCGCGGTCAGCGGGCAGCCCTCCGACAGCCGGGTGGCCAGCATGATCTGCTCCATGCCGCGCTCGGCCGCGGTCAGCACCTCGCGCGCCTGGCCAGGACTGTGCCCGGCGCTGATCCGGCGGGCGTACGCGGCCGGGTGCCGCACGTTCCACCACCGGGTGCCGCCGACGTGGCTGTGCGCGCCCGGCCCGATGCCCCACCAGTCACCGCCGGTCCAGTAGAGCTGGTTGTGGCGGCACCTGGCCGCGTCACTGGCCGCCCAGTTGGAGACCTCATACCAGCTCAGCCCGGCCGCGCCCAGCCTCTCCTCGGCGGCCAGGTACCGGTCGGCGAGCTCATCATCATCGGGGGCGGGCAGCTCGCCGCGGCGGATCCGGGCCGCCAGCCGGGTGCCCTCCTCCACGATGAGCGCGTAGGCCGAGATGTGGTCCGGTCCCGCGCCGGCCGCCCGGTCCAGGGACAGCTCCCAGTCCGCCGCGCTCTCCCCCGGCGTCCCGTAGATCAGGTCCAGGCTGACGTGCTCGAACCCGGCCGCCCGGGCCCAGGCCACGCACTGCTCGGGGCGGCCGGGCTGATGCACCCGCTCCAGGACGCGCAGCACGTGCGGGACGGCGCTCTGCATGCCCAGCGAGATCCGGGTGAACCCGGCGGCACGCAGCCGGGCCAGCATCTCCGGATCCACGGTCTCGGGGTTGGCCTCGGCGGTCACCTCGGCGCCCGGGGCCAGCCCGAGCTCCGCTCCGATCGCGGACAGGATCGACGCGAGGTCGGCCGGCGGCAGCAGCGTCGGGGTCCCACCGCCGAAGAACACCGTCGCGGCCGGCCCGGCCCGCTCCCCCAGCACGCGGCGGGCCAGCCGCAGCTCGGCGATAGCCAGCCCGGCATAGGACTCGCGCGATGCCCCGGAGCCCAGCTCGGCGGCGGTGTAGGTATTGAAGTCGCAGTACCCGCACCGGGTCCGGCAGAACGGGACATGGACATAGATCCCGAACGGGCGGTCCCCGAGCTGGTCAGCTGCCCCGGCAGGCAGCGCGCCGTCAGCGGGAACGGGCTGGCCCTCGGGCGGCTGGCCGGGCACCTCAGCCCCCCGGCCGGGACGCGCGGGCGGCGCTGCGATCGGCTGCGCGCCGGCCCGGCTCAGGACCTGCTGGCCGATCTCGTCCCACGTCCTGCCCCGCCCCTTCTGCCTCAAGCAGCCTGTGCATGATCGTCTGGTCGCCGCAGACGGCGCCCCACGGACTCTGCCACCGTAGCCTGGGGTCCGGGCTGGCTGAGCACGCGCGCCTCGTCGCCTGCGCGGCCCCGGAGCCGCC
>DASUBV010000330.1:0-11316 GCA_035763085.1 Streptosporangiaceae bacterium
CTCGCCCTGGGCCGCAGGCTCGCCGCGGGCCGCAGCGCCACCGCCCGCTGCGCTGCCGCCCGCGGCGGTCCGCGGCGCCGCCGCGCTCGTGGCGGCCGCCTGGCCCGCGCGGCCCGGTGCGCCGGGCGCGCCCGGCGCCCCCGTGGCCGGGCCCGCCGCCGGAGCGTGATCAGCTACCCCTGGCGCGCCCGCCAAACGTGCCTCATCCGCCATGCCGGCGGTGTCCGCCACTTCAGCGACATTCACTGCATCTGCGCTACCAGTCAGGCCGGCGGCATGAGCACCACCAGTAACATCAGCGACAGCAGTCCCGTCAGCGTCACCCGCGAACTCCGGCAGCACCCGGATGCACGCCGACTCCCGCCGCGGCCCGGCTGGCCACAGCATCACCTCGCGCTCCCGGCACGCCGCCAGCGCCTGCGGGCAGCGCGGCTCGAAGGGGCAGCCCGCGATGTCGGCCCGCAGGTCCGGCGGCTCGCCCGGCAGCCCCTCGGGGGCCAGCCGCGAGGCCGGGTCGCCGGTGCGCGGGAAGGCCCGCGCCAGCACCCCGGTGTACGGGTGCGCCGGCCGGGCCAGCAGCTGCCCGGACGGGCCGATCTCGGCCAGCCGCCCGGCGTACATCACCGCCAGCCGGTCGCAGGTCTGCGCGAGCACCGAGAAGTCGTGGCTGATCACGATCATGGCCAGCCGCTGCTCCCGGACCAGGTCGGTGAGCAGGGCCAGGATCTGCGCCTGCACGATCACGTCCAGCGCCGTCGTCGGCTCATCGGCGATGATCAGGTCCGGCCGGCAGGCCAGCGCCATCGCGATCATGACCCGCTGCCGCTGCCCGCCCGACAGCTCGTGCGGGTAGCTCGCCTGGCGGCGGGCCGGGACGCCCACGCTGTCCAGCAGCCCGGCGGTGCGCGCCTCGGCCTCGCGGCGGCTGCCCTGGCCGTGCAGCAGGATCGGCTCGCGGATCTGCTCGCCGATCGTGCGGACCGGGTTGAGCGCGCTCATCGCGCCCTGGAACACCACCGACGCCTCGGCCCAGCGCACCGCGCGCAGCTTCTGCCAGCCCAGGCCCAGCACGTCCGCGCCCTTGAACAGCACCTGGCCGCTGGTCCGCGCGCTGGCCGGCAGCAGCCGCAGCAGGCTGAGCGCGACGGTCGTCTTGCCCGAGCCGGACTCGCCGGCCAGGCCGAGGGTCTCCCCGGCCGCCAGGGTGAAGTCCACCCCGCGGACCGCTCGCACGTCACCGCCGTCCATCCGGTAGGTGACGGCCAGGTCGGAGACCTCCAGCAGCGCTGCCATCACCGGCCCCCCGGCATCCGCGGGTTGAGAATCTGCTCGACCGCCCGGCCCACCACGATGAACCCCAGCACCACCACGGCGATGGCGATGCCCGGCGGCAGCAGGTACCACCACGCGCCCTGGCTGATCGCGCCCTGCAGGAAGGCCTGGTTCAGCATCGACCCCCAGGACACGTCGGCCGGGTTGCCCAGCCCCAGGAACGTCAGCGTCGTCTCCGACAGGATCGAGTTGGCCACCGTCAGCGTGCTGGACACCAGGATCAGCGGCATCACGTTCGGCAGCACCTGGCGGACCATGATCTGCACGTCGCCGGCGCCCAGCGCGCGGGCCCGCTCGATGAACGGCCGGGCCTCCACCGCCAGCGTCTGGGCCCGGATCAGCCGGGCTGTGGCCGACCAGGAGGTCACCGCGATCGCGATGGTGATCGAGGCGCTGCCCTGGCCCAGCACCGCGGCCAGCGCGATGGCCAGCGGCAGGCTCGGCAGCGCCAGGAACCAGTCGGTGATCATCATCAGCACCCGCGACACCAGGCCGCCGTAGTGCCCGGCCACCAGCCCGATCGCGCCGCCCAGCAGGACCGTCAGCGCCGTGGCGATCAGCCCGATGGCCAGCGACGGGCGGGCGCCCCAGATCAGCAGCGCCAGGATCGAGCGGCCCGGCTGGTCGGTGCCCAGCGGGTAGTGCGCGCTCGGCGGCGCCAGCGGCTGCCCGGTCGCGGCGACCACGCTCAGGTCGGCGGGGTGGATGAACAGCGGCGCGGCCAGCGCCAGCGCGCCGATGGCGGCCAGCAGCGCCAGCCCGGCCAGGCCCGCCGGACGGCGGGCGTAGGCGCGGCAGAACCGGCGCAGCGGCGCCAGCCGGGACGGGGCGGACGGGGCCGGCTGGGTGATCGCGGTCAAGAGTGCCGCACTCTCGGGTCCAGGAACCGGTAGCACACGTCGGCCAGCAGGTTCATCACGATCACCGACGCGCTGAAGATCAGGAACGTGCCCTCCAGCAGCGGCAGGTCCGGGATCTCCAGCGCCTGGTAGGTCAGATAGCCCAGGCCCGGCCAGGAGAACACCGTCTCCACCGTGATCGCCCCGCTAACCAGGCCGCCGAGCTGCAGGAAGATCACCGTGACGGTCGGCAGCAGGGCGTTGGGCACCGCGTGCCTGCGGCGCACCTCAGCATCGCGCAGGCCCTTGGCCCTGGCCGTCAGCAGGTACGGGCTGCCCAGCTCGTCGATGACCGACGACCGCATGATCGTCACGTACTGCGCGAAGACGACCAGCACCAGCGTCAGGCACGGCAGCACCAGGTGCCGCAGCACGTCCAGGATGTGCGCCGCGCTCAGCCCGCCCGCCGTGCCCGGCGTGGACATCCCGCCCGCCGGGAACAGCGCCGGGATCGGCCCGAAGCCGGGACTGAACAGCACCAGCAGGATGATCCCGAGCCAGAACGTCGGCACCGACCACAGGGCCACCGACGTTCCCGACGCGACCCGGTCCAGCCCGCTGCCCGGCTTCCAGCCGCTGCGCACGCCCAGCCACAGCCCGATCGCCACCGAGATGATCGTGGAGGAGCCCATCAGCAGCAGCGTCGGCCACAGCCGGCTGGCCACCAGCGAGGACACCGGCTGCTGGAACTGCCAGGAGTAGCCCAGGTTGCCCTGCAGCGTGTGCAGCACGAAGTGCCAGAACCGCTCCGGCATCGGCTGGCTGAGCCCCAGCTCCCGGCGCAGGAACGCCATCTGCGCCGCGCTGGTCGGGCGGCCGCGGGTCAGCGCGGCGACCGGGTTGGCGGGCATCAGGCTGAAGATGACGAAGCCCAGCACCAGCAGCATCACGAAGCTGGCCAGCGCCGCCGCGATCTTCCGCGCCAGGTAGCGGGCGAATTCCCGGCCCGACCCGGCCGAACCCGGCCCGGCGGCCGGCGCCTGCCGCCGGGCATCCGGCAGCAGGGCCGCGCCGCTCAGGCCAGCCGAAACGGAGCTGGCGCCGCCCGCGGCGGGCACCGCGCCGCTGGTCACGCTCGCGCCGCTCTACTCACGCTCGCCCGCCGTGGACCGCCGCCAGATCACCAGCCCGGCCCCGGCCAGCAGCACGACCACCACGATGATGATCACGATCCACAGGCCGGCGCCCGATGAGCCGGAGCTCGCGGCCGCGACCGGGGCCGCGGTGCGCCAGTTGATGAACGTGTTCTGCCCCGGCCAGAAGCCCTTGGCATTGGCGTTGCCGTAGAAGAAGTCGCTGACATGGTCGGAGCGGACCGCGCCGAGCGAGTCCTGGTAGTACAGCATGATGTCGACGTTGGCCTGGTACAGGATCTGCTGCATCTGGCCGATGGTCTGCGCCCGCTGGGCCACCGTGAAGTCGCCGACCTGCTGCTGGAACAGCTTGTCGAAGTTCTTGTCGCAGAAGAACGCGTCGGTGTTGCCGCCGGTCATGTTGTTCAGCGGCAGCGTCCCGCAGGTCTGGATGGACAGCAGGTAGGTCGGGTCCGGGCCGGTGGCCCAGCCGTCCATCAGCATGTCCCAGGTGCCCTTGGGCAGCGCGGCGTTCAGCGCGTTGAAGCTCATCGACTGGATCTGCACCTTGATCCCGATGGCCTGCAGCCACTCCTGCAGGTACGGCGCGATCTGCGCGTCGCTGGCCTCGTCGGAGTGGATGCCCAGCCGCAGGGTCAGCGGCTTGTGCGTCCTCGGGTCGATCCGGATGCCGCCGGCGCCGCGCTTGTAGCCCGCCGAGTCCAGGATCTGATTGGCCTTGGCCGGGTTGTAGTTCTCCGCCATGCTGGCCGGCGGCGTCCACCACCACTGCGGGTAAGCCGGCGGCAGGTAGCCGGCGCCGGCCACGCCCAGGCCGTCCACCACCTTGGTCACCAGCGTCTTGCGGTTGATGGCCAGGGCGATGGCCTCGCGGACCCGCGGGTCGTGCAGCGCCGGATTGCCGTTGCCGAACTTCCGGCCGGTCCGGGTGCGCGCGCCAGGATTGAGCTCCAGGCCCACCCAGCCGTTGGACGCCTGGGCCGACAGCGTCAGCTTCTTGTTTCCCTTCAGGCCCTGGTACTGGGTGGCGGTCAGGTCGTCGATCACGTCCAGCTGGCCGCTGCGCAGCGCGGCCACCGCGGCATCGGAGTTGCTGAAGTACTGCAGGATCAGCGTGCTGTACTTCGGCGCGCCCATGAAGAAGTGCTTGTTGGCCTTCAGCGTCGTGTACTGGTTGGGCACGTTGCCGGTCAGGATCCACGGGCCGTAGCCGACCACCGGGAAGGTCATGTTCTTGAACTTGCCGAGGCCGGGGACCTGGCTGGCCCACACGTGCTCGGGCACGATCGGGATGCCCGTGACCGGCACGCTGATGTACAGCATGTTGGCCTGCGGCTTCTTGGTGGTGATCACCAGCGTGGTCGGGTTCGGCGCGGTGACCTTCGCGAAGTTGGCGACCAGCGAGCCGTTGGACGTCGCGGCCACCTGGTTGTGCATGATCAGGTTGAACGTCCAGGCCGCGTCGGCGGCGGTCAGCGGCTTGCCGTCGGACCACTTCAGGCCGGAGCGGATCTTGAACGTCCAGGTCAGGTGATCCGGCGACGTGGTCCACGACGAGGCCAGGTACGGCACCGGCTTGCCCTGCTCGTTGACCGTGGTGAGCGTCGGGTAGATGCTGCCGAGGATGTTCAGCTCGCCGTCGAAGTAGGACAGGAACGGGTTGAACGTCGAGATCGACGTGTCGTCCTCGATGCGCAGCGTTGAGCCGGGTGAGCTGGCCGCTGAGGCAGCCGGGGCGGCGGCGCCCGCGGCCAGGCCGGCCGAGGCCAGCAGCGCGGCGACGGCCACCGCGGCGGCGCCGTAACGGGCAGGCAGGCGGGCCGGTCGCGCGGCGCCGGGGCGCCGCCACGGGCAGCGGATCTTCATCTGGGGTCGCTCCTTCCCGTGATCACGCCAATCGCGCCGGGCAGGTGCCGCTCACTAGGCTCGGCCGGAGCGGCTCGGCCGCTCCCCGCGCAGGTCCCGTGCTGCGCAACCGCATTGTCGCCCGACATGCGGTGAGTACAACATGATTCATAAAATCCGGTCAAGACGTCAGATTGCACGACTTCATACATGGGGAGCACCCGTGAGCGAAGGGTCAGAACTCCGCGTTTCCGAGCGGATCCACCAGCGGCTGGGCGACCTGTCGCCGTCCGAGCGCAAGATCGCCCGGCTGCTGCTGTCCGGGCCGCCGACCCTGGGCCTGGAGTCCTCGGCCCGGCTGGCCCAGCACGCCGGGGTGAGCGGCCCGACCATCAGCCGGTTCGTGACCGGCCAGCTCGGCTACGAGAACTACGCCGCGTTCCAGCAGGCGCTGCGCGAGGAGATCAGTGCCCGGGTGCTGACCCCGGTGGAGCTCTACCGCCGCTACCGCGCCGGGCAGGAGCAGCCCGGCGTGCTGGACCGGTGCGGCGTCACGCTGGGCGAGTCCGTGGTCTCCAGCGTGCGCAGCCTGGATCCCGCTGACTTCACCCGCGCCGTCGGGCTGCTCACCGCTCCCCGGCACCGGGTCAGCGCGATCGGCGGCTGGTTCAGCCACCTGGCCGCCGCCTACCTCGTGGCGCTGCTGCGCGAGATCCGCCCGGACGTGCACCTGGTCCCCCAGGTGCCCAGCGAGCGCGCCGCCGCGCTGGCCGATCTGGGCAAGCGGGACGTCGTCGCCGTCTTCGACTTCCGCCGCTACGAGCGGGACACCGATGACTTCGCCCGCGCCGCCCGGGCTGCCGGGGCACGGATCGTGCTGTTCACCGACCCGTGGCTGTCGCCGGTCGCCGACATCGCCGACACGCTGCTCCCCGCGCACGTCGCCGGGATGTCCCCGTTCGTGAGCCTGGCCCCGGCCATCGCCGTGGTGGAGACCCTGATGATCGCCGCGGCCGACGAGCTGGGCGATGCGGCGCGCAGCCGGTTCGAGCAGTTCGGTGACATCACCGAGCACTGGATCCAGGCACAGCCCTCAGCCGCCCCGTCAGGGGACGGGGCGGCTGAGGCGTCCGGGCTGTTATGGCCGGCCCGTCCGGGCCGGCCGCCCCGCGTCGTTACGCCGGGGCCAGCGGCGTCACCGTGAACGGGTAGCGGCGGGCGAAAGCCGCCACCGAGTCATGACGCAGCGCCTTCCACAGCTGGCGCGCCACTGGCCGGTTGAAGTGCACCGCGTTCGTCCCGCCGGTCAGCGGCGAGCCGTCGGTGGGCGCGGTCACGAACGTGCCGTCCCTGCCTCTGAGATGACCCAGGCGCAGTGCCAGGGAGACCAGCTCGGAGTTGCTCATGCTGCTGTCCACGCTCAGCGCGCGGGCCATCGCGTGCACGACCTTGAAGTTGGTGTGCAGGTGGCTGAACATCCGCTGCTGCGCGATCTTGAACAGGATCGAGCGGATCAGGCCGCTCTGCAGTTGCTCGCGGCCGATCTCGCTGACGCCCGCCTGCCGCACGTACGGCAGCACGCTAGCGGCGTTCAGGTGATTGACGCCCCGGGGGAAAGTGAAGCCCTCGCTGTGCATGGTGAACGGGGCAACCACATTCACTCCGCCCATGGCCCCGACCACCGACCGCAGGCCGGCGAAGTCGACCTCTGAGTAGTCGTTGATGCGCACGTTGGTGACGTGCTCGACGGTGCGGATCAGCAGGTCAGGACCGCCCACCTGGAGGGTGTTCTGCAGCAGCATCTGACCGTGCCCGGGCACGTGGACAACTACGTTCGGCGGCAGGTTGACGACCGCGCCCGCCTGACCGCTGGCGTTGAGGTGCACCAGGGCGATCAGGCCCGACGGGTCCTCCGGCCGGGTCGAGGAGCCGTTCTGCCCGCTGCCGCCGCGGCTGTCCGGCAGTATCGCGTGACCGGTCAGCAGGATCGTCCTGCTCTTCCGGGTGGCGGCCGGCATCAGCGGCTGATCGGCCGCGGTCAGCGCGGTAATCCCCTGGATGCGGTGCACGCTGCTGGTCAGGCTGTGCACGGCCAGCAAGCCGGTGACGGCCACCGCGCCCGCGACGACCGCTAGCGACAGCACCGCGGCTAAGGCGATACGCCGGCGCAGGCGGCGCCGCCGCGACGCCCCCGGCGAGCGCTTCGGGTCCTCCGGCCCGCGCGCATCCCGCGCCTGGCGGCGGAAGAAGTCCTCTACCGATGAAGTGGACATTACATTTCCCCTCGGGAATTTCACCCAGTCCCGGAGCGATGGCATATACCGCTGCCGCCATCATGTAATTACTCTGCGCTTCTATACCCTTGCACTCAGTAACCTATCCCAGATCACCGATCGGTGTCAGGTCCCACGCAGACACCCCGCGAAAAATGCGCCGCGGCCATTGACGGCGGCCCGGCGAACTCGGCGGTTTCCGGCACCGGGCAGGCGCGGCGCCCGCTGCCGTGCCGATAACCTGAATGCCGTTCGCGTGAATGCCAGCCTGTCAGCGGTCCCGTGCGCCTGCCTCTGGTGCCGAAGACCGTCCGTCCCGGCCGCCTGCCTGTGCCAGGCTGGCCCCGGCTGCCGCGCTGCCGGGCAGCGCCCGCCGGCGGGGCGGCAGCCCGCGGCGCCCAGCGACAGGGAGACCCCATGTCAGGCTCGATCCGGTTCTGCTCCGTGGCGCTAGAGTGCCCCGACCCGGCACGGCTGGCCTCGTTTTATGCCGAGATCACCGGCGGCCGGGTGACCTTCGCGGCCGAGGACTGGGCCACGGTGCGCTCGGCCGGCGGCCGGATCGACTTCCAGGCCGCGCCCGGCTACCTTCCGCCAGCCTGGCCCGACCCCGCCTCGCCGATGCAGATCCACCTCGACTTCGACGTCGATGACCTCGATGCCGCCGAGGCGCGGGTGCTGGCCGCCGGGGCAGCCAGGCTCGCCCGCCAGCCCGGCGAGCATTTCCGCGTGTACGCCGACCCGGCCGGCCACCCCTTCTGCCTGTCGACCGAGGACGTTCCCGGATAGGCGACCGCCAGGCGACTAGGCGAGCCGCTTGCGGAAAGTCACGGCGCGGCGGGTATAGCCCATCCGCAGCTCATAGAACGGCACCGACAGCGGGCTGCGCAGATTGGTGTCCAGGAGCGCGACTGTCGCGCCCAGCTTCCGGCCAGCCTCCTCGATCGCGGTCATCAGCGCGGTACCCACGCCTGACCGCCGGCGACCGTCGCGCACCGCCAGCGCGCCCACCACCAGCCGCGGCGCGCCCAGGTCGCGCTGAAGCTGCCAGCGCGCGTCACCCAGCGGCCGCTCGACCGCCCCGCTGACGAACCCGGCGACCTGTTCGCTCAGCATCGCGACCAGCCAGATCGCATCGGCCGGCCGCTCATCTGCCAGGTGCCGCTCGAACCACTCGGCCAGCCCGGCAGCGTCGGGCTCCCGCCCGAGCTCAGGATCAAGTTCCTGCAGGTGCCGTCCCGCGTCCGCCCAGACCGCCGCGCATCCCGCTCCGTCGCCGGGCCGGGCCGGGCGCACATCTACCCCGGCGGCACGCCGCCGCGCTGTGGCCATGCCTCATTATCGCTAAGTCCCCGGATGGCCGGATCCGCTAGCGACCCGCGAACCCTCGCTGCGACGAAATCAGGTCGATGAGGTCTGCGGGGCCGACGTAGTGTTGCACGGTGCTTGAGGTAACGGCCTGCGCCGATGAGGCGGGGGAGCTGGCCTCGCTGGAGGTCTACGGCGGGACTGTGTCAGCCCCGGTTCCCATGCGGGCCCCGGCGATGGCGGGCTCCAATAGCTCGACCGGGTTGCCGGACGGGTCCTCGAGAAGAATCTGCTTGCCGCCGACGCCCGGCACGATGTCATTGCGGAAGCGCGCCCGCCCGCTGCCGCAGGTCCGCGACCAGGTCGTCCAGCCCGGCGACCTCGATAGCGAACCGGTTCCAGCCGCCGGGCGATACCGGCGCGGCGATTAAGCGAGCCGCTGGCGGAATCACGGCGCGGCGGGTATCGCCCATCCGCAGCTCATAGAACGGCACCGGCAGCGGGCTGCGCAGATTGGCGTCCGCGAGCGCGACTGTCGCGCCCAGCGCCCGGCCGGCCTCCGCGATCGCGGTCATGAGCGCGGCATCGCGCCCCGTCGCCGGGCAGGGCCGGCCGGGCATTCACCGCCGCGCTGTGACCATGCCGCATTATCGCTAAGTCCCCATGTGACCGGATCCGATGGCGCGGCTCTGACCGGGTTGCGAGCTGCTGCCGAGCGTCCGTATCCGGCTCGCTGGCCAGACGGACTCGTGCGGGATGCATAGGTACCTTGATGGTTACGTAACTGCCTTGGTACATTAGCTCCATGGAAGCTGCCCTGCGGGCGCTGGCGGACGAGAGCCGGCGGACCATGGTCGAAACGCTGTCTCGCGGCCCGGCTACCGTCGGTGAGCTGGCGGCCCTGCTGCCGATTGCCCGCCCGGGGGTCTCCCGGCACCTGCGGGTACTGCGGGAAGCGGGGCTGGTAGAGGTCCGCCAGGACGCGCAGCGGCGCATCTACACTCTCCGTCCTCAGCCCCTCGCCGAGGTCGATGAATGGCTGGGCCGGTACCGGGCGCTGTGGGAACAGCGGCTGGACGCCCTGCACACCGAGATAGCCCGCGGAAAACACCAGCGAAGGAGCACCAGATGACCGGCAATGCACGTCCGGGTACCCGCCTGCTGGGCAGCCTGCGATCGGCAGCCAGCAAGGGCGTCGTGCGCATCGAGGACCGCTACGACACTGATATCGACGACCTGTGGTCAGCCCTCACCGATCCCGGCCGCCTGGCACGCTGGTACGGCCAGGTAGCAGGCGACCTCCGCCCCGGCGGGGAGTTCCGCCTGCATGTCGAGTCCGCTGACATCGACGCCACCGGGCGGGTGGATGCGTGCGAGCCGCCGCGGCGGCTGCTCGTGACCAGCAGGGAGACCGACGAATCCTACCTGCGCGGGCAGGGGGTGCCGCCGTACGACGAAACCCTCGAGGCCACCCTGACCGCCGACGGCGACCAGACCATCCTGGTCATCGAGGCCCGGGGCATGCCCCTGGACAAGATCGCCTTCTACGGGGCCGGATGGCAGATCCACGCAGAGACTCTCGCCGCCTACCTCGCCGGGCACGAGCCTGGCGACACCGCGGCACGGTGGGACGAGCTCGTCCCTCCCTATCAGCGCCTGGCGGCCAGCATCGGCTAACAGGCAGCCGCCAGTAGCCGCTTGACCTGCAGCTGCCCGCAAACCACTGGCGCCGAGGCGACATCAGCCCCGGTTCCCCATGCGGGCCTCGGCGATGGCGGGCTCGAATAGCTCGACCGGGTTGCCGGACGGGTCCTCGAGGAGAATCTGCTTGCCGCCGACGCCCGACACGATGTCATTGCGGAAGCGCGCCCCCCGCTGTCGCAGGTCGGCGACCAGGTCCTCCAGCCCGGCGACCTCGATGGCGAACCGGTTCCAGCCGCCGGGCGACGGCAGCGTCCCGTCGGGCATGGCCTGCCCGCCGCCCGGGCCGCCGCCGGGCGCGCTGAGCACCAGGCGCAGCTCGCCCCGCGACATCATGGCGAAGGCCGGAGCCGGGTGCATGATCTCGGTAAAGCCGAGGAAGTCGCGGTAGAACGCGATCGCCTCGTCGACGTCGGTGACGATGTACCGGACGCTCACGCTGGGCATCGGCGTGCTCCTTACGCTGCGCCGCCCGCGCAGCTGCCGGGACGGTTTCTGTGAAACGACATCGTATCGCAGCGCTACGATAGCGTTTCACAGCAGGGGCGGGCGGCGTGGCGCGGCCGCCACCGGGAAGGACGGTCGATGCGGCCATGAGCAGCGGGCCAGGGTCGGCCGCGCCGGACCCGCGCGTCGAGCGCTCGCGGGCCGTTATCCGGCAGGCCGCGCTCGATGAGCTCGCCGAGGCCGGCTACGGGTCGTTCACCATCGAGTCGGTAGCCAGCCGGGCCCGGGTCGGGAAGTCCACCATCTACCGGCACTGGCGGGACAAGCTCGACCTGATCGCGGACGCCTTCGAGACCGCGCACGAGCACATGGTGCCCGGCGCCGCGGCCGGGACCATGGCCGACCGGATCAAGCAGC
>DASUBV010000331.1:0-35074 GCA_035763085.1 Streptosporangiaceae bacterium
CGGCGACTCCGGCAAGGACGGTAACTCCGGCAAGGGCTCCGGCAGCTCCGGGGACAAGCCCTCCGCCTAGCCCGCTGCCACGGCCGGGCAGAAGGCCCGCCAGCCCGCCCGCGCGGGCCGGCAGCGGCCGTGATGGGTGCAGCGCGGCGCCGCCGAGACTCCGGCGGCGGTCGCCTTCCTGTCTGCGGTGATGCCGGCTTTCCGGGAATAAACGCCACCCCGGGATGCCGCTGTGGCGTATCTGCCGCGCGGCACGGCGCCAGGCGCGCTGGCCGGGCCGGCCAGGCCCCGATGTAATGTCAGGGAATGCGCAGCCCGCCGGGCGGCCGCAGGGTTACTGGGAGGACATCGTGAGCGCCGACCTGGCATCTATCGCGGGAGTGGACGCGCCGACCGGGCTGCTGGTCGGCGGGGAGTGGTCGCCCGGCCGCCGGGGCGTCCTGCCGGTCCTGGACCCCGCGACCGAGCAGCCCATCGCCGAGGTGGCCGACGCCAGCACGGAGGACGCGCTGGAGGCCGTGGGCGCCGCGCACGCGGCGCTGCCCGGCTGGGCGGCCCGCGCGCCGCGCGAGCGGGCCGGCTGCCTGCGCCGCGCCTTCGAGCTGATGACCGAGCGGGCTGAGCCGCTGGCCCGGCTGATGGTGCTGGAGAACGGCAAGGCGCTGCCGGACGCGCGCGGCGAGATCACCTACGCCGCCGAGTTCTTCCGCTGGTACGCCGAGGAGGCGGTGCGGAACGAGGGCTCGCTGTCGGTCGCCCCGTCGGGGGCCAACCGGATCATGGTGCAGCACCAGCCGGTCGGCGTCAGCGTGCTGATCACGCCGTGGAACTTCCCGGCCGCGATGGCCACCCGCAAGATCGGCCCGGCGCTGGCGGCCGGCTGCACCGTGGTGCTCAAGCCGGCCAAGGAGACTCCGCTCTCCGCGCTAGCGGTGGCCGCCATCCTGGGCGAGGCCGGCGTCCCGGCGGGCGTGGTCAACGTGCTGCCGACCAGCAAGCCGGGCCCGATGACCGAGGCCATGCTGGCCGACCCGCGGGTGCGCAAGCTGTCGTTCACCGGCTCCACCGAGGTCGGCCGGATGCTGCTGGCCACCGCCGCCAGGACGGTCACCAACACCTCCATGGAACTGGGCGGCAACGCGCCGTTCCTGGTCTTCGAGGACGCTGACATCGACGCCGCGGTGGCCGGGGCGTACCTGGCCAAGATGCGCAACGGCGGCGAGGCCTGCACCGCCGCCAACCGCTTCTACGTGCACGAGGCGGTGGCCGCGGAGTTCTCCGAGAAGCTGGCCAGGCGCCTGGCCGCGGTCCGGGTCGGCCCCGGCCTGGAGGACGGCGTCGAGCTCGGCCCGCTGGTCAACGCCGACACCCGGGACAAGGTGGCCGCCCTGGTGGCGACCGCGGCCGGCGACGGCGGCAAGGTCGTGCTCGGCGGCCAGGCGCCGCAGCGGCCCGGCTACTTCTACGAGCCGACCGTGCTGGACGAGGTCCCGGCCGACGCCGGCATCCTCAGTGCGGAGATCTTCGGCCCGGTTGCCCCGATCGTCCGGTTCACCGACACCAGCCAGGCCGTCGCGCTGGCCAACGCCACCGAGTACGGCCTGGTCTCCTACCTCTACAGCGGCGACCTGCGCCGCGCCCTGCAGGTGGCCGAGGCGCTGGAGGCGGGCATGGTGGGTATCAACCGGGGTGTGGTATCTGATCCGGCGGCCCCGTTCGGCGGGGTCAAGCAGTCCGGTCTCGGGCGCGAGGGCGGCCACGACGGCCTGCTGGAGTTCACCGAGACCAAGTACATCGCGGTCGACTGGTGACACGGAGGGTGGCCGGGCGCACGCTGATAGCATCCGGCTTTACCGGCTGGCGGCGGATCGAGGGTCTGGGGGCCTGAGCATATGGACCGGCGGATTTTCGGGCTGGAGAACGAGTACGGCGTCACGTGCACGTTCCGGGGCCAGCGCCGCCTGTCGCCGGACGAGGTGGCCAGGTACCTGTTCCGCCGGGTGGTGTCGTGGGGCCGCAGCAGCAACGTGTTCCTGCGCAACGGCGCCCGGCTGTACCTGGACGTGGGCAGCCACCCCGAGTACGCCACGCCCGAGTGCGACAGCCTCATCGACCTGGTCACCCACGACAAGGCCGGCGAGCGGATCCTGGAGGGCCTGCTGGTCGACGCCGACCGGCGGCTGCGCGAGGAGGGCATCGCCGGGGACATCTACCTGTTCAAGAACAACACCGACTCGGCGGGCAACTCCTACGGCTGCCACGAGAACTACCTGGTCGGCCGGCACGGCGAGTTCGGCCGGCTGGCCGACGTGCTGATCCCGTTCCTGGTGACCCGGCAGATCATCTGCGGGGCCGGGAAGGTGCTGCAGACCCCGCGCGGCGCGGTGTACTGCGTCAGCCAGCGGGCCGAGCACATCTGGGAGGGCGTCTCGTCGGCCACCACCCGGTCGCGGCCCATCATCAACACCCGCGACGAGCCGCACGCCGACGCCGAGCGGTTCCGGCGGCTGCACGTGATCGTCGGTGACTCGAACATGAGCGAGACCACCATGCTGCTCAAGGTCGGCGCGACCGACCTGGTGCTGCGGATGGTGGAGGCGGGCACCGTGATGCGCGACCTGACGCTGGAGAACCCGATCCGGGCCATCCGGGACGTCAGTCACGACATGAGCGGGCGGCGCAAGGTCCGGCTGGCCAACGGCCGCGAGGTCAGCGCGCTGGAGATCCAGCAGGAGTACCTGGCCAAGGCCACCGAGTTCACCGACCGGCGGGGCAGCGACGCGATCACCGCGCGCGTCCTGGACCTGTGGCGGCGGACCCTGCAGGCGGTCGAGACCGGGGACCTGGAGTCGGTGTCCCGGGAGATTGACTGGGTGACCAAGTTCCAGCTGATCGAGCGCTACCGCAGCAAGCATGACCTGTCGCTGTCCTCGCCGCGGGTGGCCCAGCTCGACCTGGCCTACCACGACGTGCACCGCGGCCGCGGCCTGTACTACCTGCTGCAAAAGCGCGGCGCGGTGGAGCGGGCCTGCCGGGACATCGACATCTTCGAGGCCAAGTCGGTGCCGCCGCAGACGACCAGGGCGCGGCTGCGCGGGGAGTTCATCCGGCGGGCCCAGGAGCGCCGCCGCGACTTCACCGTGGACTGGGTGCACCTCAAGCTGAACGACCAGGCGCAGCGCACGGTGCTGTGCAAGGACCCGTTCCGCTCGGTGGACGAGCGCGTGGAGAAGCTGATCGCCGGCATGTAGGGCCCGCCTCCGGGCGGGCGGTGCCGGGCCCGCCGGGTGCGGCATCTGTCCCCTTGTGCGGTGCGCCACACCGGAAACTGACGGCGCTTGGCTGGCTACCCGAAGTTGCTAGCATCGCGGGCAGACACGGAGCAAGGGCGGGGGTCGGGCCGGTGTCTTTCCAGCGGGACTCAGCTGCGCGAGATTCGCGTGCGCTGGGCGCATTTGACCGGGACGTGGTGATCGTCGGCGGCTGCGGCCATGTCGGCCTGCCGCTGGCCATCGCGCTGGCCAGCCGGGGCGCCTCGGTCACCTGCTACGACATCGACGCGGCGGCGGTCGCAGCGGTGGCTGCCGGGCGGCTGCCGTTCGCCGAGCGCGGGGCCGCCTTACCGCTCCGCCGGGCGGTCGCCGCGGGCACGCTGACAGCCAGCACCGACCCGGCGGTGGTCGCCGCGGCCGAGCACGTCGTGGTGGTGATCCTCGGCGAGGAGGGCAGCGACCCGGCCGGGCTGGGGCCGTCCTCGATCGCCGGGGCGCTGCGGGACTGCGCCGGCTGGCTGCGCGACGGCCAGCTGCTGGTGCTGCGCAGCACCGTCAGCCCCGGCGCGACCGCCGTGCTGGAGAAGCTGACCGCCGAGCTGGGCATCGACGCGGACGTGGCATTCTGCCCGGAGCGGATCGCCGAGGGCCGGGCGATGACCGAGCTGTTCGAGCTGCCGCAGATCATCTCCAGCCGGTCGGCCCGCGGCCTGGAGCGGGCCAGGGAGCTGTTCGGGCGGCTGACAGCCGGGCTCATCGAGCTGTCGCCGGAGGAGGCCGAGCTGGCCAAGCTGTTCAGCAACGCCTGGCGGTACATCAAGTTCGCCGCCGCCAACGAGATGTTCATGATCGCCAGCGACCGGAACCTGGACTTCGAGCGGATCCGGGCGGCGGTCAGCCGGGACTACCCGCGCGCCGCCGACCTGCCCCCGGCGGGTTTTGCCGCGGGCCCGTGCCTGCTCAAGGACACCGCCGGGCTGGCCGCCGCGAGCCGCCGGTTCACCCTCGGGGCCGCGGCGATCGGCGCCAACGAGGGCCTGCCCGGCTATGTCGTGGCGAAGCTGGCCCAGCGCTACCCGCTCAGCGAGATGACCGTGGGGGTGCTCGGCATGGCCTTCAAGGCGGGCTCGGATGACTCACGGGCGAGCCTGTCCTACCCGGTAGCCCGCCTGCTGACCGGGCAGGGAGCGCGGGTGCTGTGCACCGACCCGTACGTCTGCGAGCCCGGCCTGGTTCCGCTGGCGCGCGTGCTGGCCGCGGCCGACCTGCTGGTCATCGCGACCCCGCACCCCCAGTACGCCGGGCTGGCCGCCCGCCAGCCGGTGGCCGACATCTGGGGCGTGACCGGCGCGGGAGTGCCGCTGTGACCGGCACGCCGCGGGTGTCGGTGATCATGCCGGCCTACGGCGAGGGCGCCCTGATCACCGCGGTGCTGGACCGGCTGTTCGAGGCGGTCACCCTGCCCTGCGAGGTGCTGGTCGTGGTGGACAGCGCCGCCGACCCGACCACCGACGTCGTGCAGTGGTACGCCGGCCATGAGCCGCGGCTGGCCTGCCTGGTGTCGGGCTACGGCCGCGGCCCGGCCAGCGCGATCCGGTTCGGCATGGACGCGGCCAGGGGCGAGGTCATCGTGGTCACCATGGCCGACGGATGCGACGACCCGCGGCAGATCGACGAGCTGGCCGCCCTGGTCGAGCGCGGGGTCGCGGTGGCGGCCGCCTCCCGGTACATGCCGGGCGGCCAGCAGCTGGGCGGCCCGCGGGTCAAGGGCCTGCTGTCCCGGCTGGCCGGGGTGTCGCTGCACCTGCTGGCCCGGGCCGGCACGAGGGACGCCACGAACTCGTTCAAGGCCTACTCGGCGGGGTTCGCCCGCTCGGTCGGCATCGACTCCCGGCACGGCTTCGAGATCGGCATCGAGCTGACCGCCAAGGCCCGGCGGCTGCGGCTGCCGGTGGCCGAGATCCCGACGATCTGGCTGGACCGGCCGGCCGGCCAGTCGCACTTCCGGGTCCGCCAGTGGATCCCGCGCTACTTGCGCTGGTACTGGTTCAGCTTCGGGCGCCGCCTGACCGCCGAGCAGGTCCGGGCCCGGTGCGCCCGGCGGGGCGGCACCCGGCCGGATCGCCGGCCCCGGCTGATGGCGGGACCGGGCTGATGGAACGGGTCCTGGTCAGCGGCTGCGCGGGGTTCATCGGCGGGTACCTGACCACCGAGCTGCTGCGCCGCGGGTACGCGGTGCTGGGCATCGACGACTTCTCCAAGTACGGGCCGGTGCGCTCGCCGCACGAGGGCAGCCCGGCATTCAGCTTCGTGCGCGGGGACGCGGCCGACGCCGCCCTGATGGCGGACCTGCTGGCGGACTGCGATCACTTCATCGCGGGCGCGGCGATGATCGGCGGGATCTCCTACTTCCACGCGTTCCCCTACGACCTGCTGGCCGCCAACGAGCGGATCATCGCCGGCTCGTGCGACGCGGCGATCCGGGCGCACCGGCAGGGGCGGCTGCGCAAGGTGACCTACCTCTCGTCGTCGATGGTCTATGAGTCCGCGGATGCCTGGCCGTCGGCGGAGGGACAGCAGCTGGCGGTGCCGCCGCCGCGGTCGGCGTACGGGTTCCAGAAGCTGGCCGTGGAGTACTTCGCGCGGGCGGCCTTCGATCAGCACGGGCTGCCGTTCACGATCGTCCGGCCGTTCAACTGCGTGGGCACCGGGGAGCGGCGGGCGCTGCGCAGCGGGGTGGTCAGCTCCGGGGAGATCAAGCTGGCGATGAGCCACGTGGTGCCGGACCTGGTGCAGAAGGTGCTGCGCGGCCAGGACCCGCTGCGGATCCTGGGGTCGGGGGAGCAGGTGCGGCACTACACCTACGGGGGCGACCTGGCGCGGGGGATCGTGACGGCGATGGAGCACCCGGATGCGGCGGGGGAGGACTTCAACCTGTCGACGGCGGCGGGGACGACAGTGGCGGACCTGGCCGGGGTGATCTGGCGCAAGATCAGGGGGCCGGACGTGCCGGTGCGGCTGGCGCATGACGCGGCGTTCGAGCATGACGTGCAGCGGCGGGTGCCATCGGTGGAGAAGGCGGCGCGAGTGCTGGGGTTCCGAGCGAAGACGCCGCTGGAGGAGATGCTCGATGAGGTCATCGCCTGGACGGCTGATGCCATGGAGGCGGGGGCCATTTAAGGAGCCCGGGGCTGGTCAGGGGTCTGGAGGCCAGGAGATCTCGTCCGACGCTGAACGCTTTCGGACGAGACACCTGGCCCCCAGAGGGGACTGGGGCCGGGCGGAAGCAACGGGGTCGTCGGTGGTTTCGGGGGGTTGTGGCGGTGGACGTTGTTGGCGGGGGATATGCCGGGCGGCGGGTCGGCCGGCTGGGCAGCCGGGCGGGAGGCCCGGTCCGGGCGCTGAGCCTGGCTGTCGTGCTGGCGGGGCTGGGGGACGGGTTAACGGGGGCGGTCCGGCGGCTGGCTGAGGTGCTGGGGCACATGGACCAGGTGAGTCGCCGGGTGGCCGGGCCCGCGCTGCTGCTGTGGCCCGGCCACCCGGCCAGGGCGCTGCGCGGCGGCACCGCCCGCGCGACCGCCGGCCGGGCCGTCGCCCCCCGCACTGCTTGCGTCACCGCGCCCGTCATCCCCGTGGGCAGCGTCGCCAGCGCCATGCGCACGGCGCCGGCCGCCTGCGCCGCCCTCCCTCCGCGCGCCGCGTGCACCCCATCAGGCACCACCTCGCGTGCCGCTGGTCACGCCAGCCGCAGTGGCGTCACCGGCTTCAGCGGGACCGGGAGCGCCGGGGAGATGGCGGGGCTGGCGCTGTTCGTGCCGCGGCGGGGGGTGGCGTGGCCGGGCCTGCCAGACGGGGTGCGGGGGCTGCCGCGGGTGCACGTGCCCCGGCCGCGCGTCCGGGTGCCGCGGCCCGGGCTGCCGCTGCCCCGGCTGCGGCGGCCGCGGCCGCGGGGGGTGCGGCCCGCCAGCCTGGCCGCGGGGGTGGCGTGGCTGGTGGTGGCGGCGGCGCTGTTCACGGTGTACCTGGCGGCGTCGCGGACGGCGCCGGTGAACTCCGACGGGGCGTCGAACGCGCTGCAGGCGTGGGCAATGCTGCACGGGAACCCGCTGCTGCGCGGCTGGCAGCTGTCGGACGTGTCGTTCTACACCACCGAGCTGCCGCAGTACGCGCTGGTGGAGCTGGTGCGCGGGCTCGGGCCGGACGTGGTGCATGTCGCCGGGGCGATGACCTACACGGTGGTCGTGGTGCTCGCGGGGCTGCTGGCCAGGGGCCGCGCGACGGGGCGGGCCGGGGTGCTGCGGGCCGGGCTGGCCATGGGCATCATGGCGGCGCCGCAGCAGGCCGGCGGGGTGTACGTGCTGATGCTGTCGCCCGACCATTTCGGCAGCGCGGTGCCGGTGCTGGCCACCTGGATCCTGCTGGACCGCGCGCCCCGGCGGTGGTGGGTGCCGCCGGCCGCCGCGGTGCTGCTGGCCTGGGGGCTGATCGCCGATCCCATCGTGGCGATCAGCGGGGTGGCACCGCTGGCCGCGATCGGCGCCGCGCGCGGCTACCGGGTCGTGGTGCAGCAGCGGCAGCGGCTGCGGTCGGCCTGGTTCGAGGCGGGCCTGGTGCTCGCCGCCGCCGCGGCCGCCGAGGGCGCCCGGCTGATCCTGCAGCTGATCAGCGCGTCGGGCGGCTTCCACGTCTGGCCGGCCGGGAACCAGCTGGCCGACTTCGCCCAGCTGGGCAAGAACCTGGTGCTGACCCTGCAGGGCATCCTGCTGCTGTTCGGGGCCGACTTCTTCGGCCGCAACCTGGGCTACGCTGCCGTGCTGGCGATGCTGCACCTGGCCGGCATCGGGCTGGCGGCCTGGGCCGTCGGGGCGGCGCTGCGCCGGCTCGGCCGGGCCGACCTGGCGGTCCAGCTCACGGTCACCGCCCTGCTGGTCAGCCTGGCCGCCTACCTGCTCGGCCGCAACGCCCTGGACCTGCACAGCACCCGCGAGTTCACCGCCGTGCTGCCGCTGGGCGCCGCGCTGGCCGGGCGGCTGCTGGCCGGCCGCCTGGCCGCCGCGCGGCTGATCCCGGCGGCCGCGATCGTGCTGACCGCCTACCTGCTCAGCCTGGGTCAGGTGGCCGCCGTCCCGGCGGCCCCCGCGCAGGCCAGCCAGCTGGCCGCGTGGCTGTCCCGCGAGCACCTGTACTACGGGCTCGGCGGGTACTGGCAGTCCAACGTGGTGACGCTGGACACCGGCGGAAAGGTCCGGGTCCGGGCCGTGCTGCAGGCCGGGCCGGTGGTGATCCGGGACAACTGGGAGACCCGGCCGGACTGGTACGACCCGGCGCTGCATCAGGCGAATTTCATCGTGCTGTCGCCGGGCAAGCCGGGCGCGCCGCCGTTCCCGTCGGTCACCAACGTGCAGGCCACATTCGGCCAGCCCGCCCGGATCTGCACCGTGGGCCCCTACACGGTGCTGATCTACGGCAAGAACCTGCTCGCCGAGCTGCCCGCCACCTGAGCGGGCCCAGCATGGCCGGCAGCCGGCTACTTTCGGGTTACCCGCAGCTTCGGCCGGTAGGCTGGCTGCCTCTTGATCTCGACCCCTGAGGATTCTCATGCGACGCATTTCGGCTGCGCTCCTGGTTCCAGTGGCAGCGGCCCTGACGATGGCCGGCTGCGGTTCGTCCGGTTCCTCCGGCTCGTCAGCCTCGAACCCGAACTCGGACGTCAAGGTCACCGGTTCCTTCGGCAAGGCGCCCGAGGTGACGATTCCGGCCGAGAAGGCGGGCTCCAAGCTGGACATCACCACCCCGATCCAGGGCAGCGGCCCGGCCCTCAAGACCGGTGACGACGTGCTGGCCAACCTGGCGATCTACGTCTGGAGCGGCACGAAGCACAAGCTGCTGGACTCCACCTTCAAGACCATCCCGCAGATCCTGCCCTCCCAGATCGGCCTGAAGGGGCTGGCCGCGGCGGTCAAGGGCCAGAAGATCGGCTCCCGGGTGGTCGCCGTGGTGCCGCCCGCTGACGGGTACGGCAAGCAGGGGAACTCCCAGATCGGCGTGTCCGGCACCGACACCACGGTGTGGGTCATCGACCTGATCAGGCCGTTCAGCCCGACGCAGGCGGCGTCCGGCAAGACGGTGTCCTCGGGCGGCGGCAGCCTGCCGTCGGTGAAGAACTCCGCGGCCGGGCCGGTGGTCACCATCCCCAAGAAGGGCACGCCGCCCGGCAAGCTGGTGTCCAAGACGCTGATCCAGGGCACCGGGCCCAAGCTGCAGCCCGGCGAGACGGTCGTGGCCCAGTACGTCGCGGTCAACTGGCGGACCAAGCAGGTCTTCAACTCCACCTGGCCGTCGAGCCAGTCGGCGGGCACGCCGTTCAGCTTCACGCTGGGCAGCGGCGGCGCGATCCCGGGCTTCATCAAGGGCCTGACCGGCGCGAACGTCGGCAGCCGCATGATGGTGGTGATCCCGCCCGCCGAGGGCTACGGCAAGAGCGGCCAGCCGCAGGCAGGCATCAAGGGCACCGACACGCTGGTGTTCGTGGTGGACATCCTGGCGGGCCTGCCGGCCGCCTCGGCGTAGCCGCGACCTCGCCGGCCAGGCCGGCGAGAACAGCAAGGGTGATAACAGCAAGAGGCCGCAGGCCACCTGAGCGTCCGGCGCGCGGCACGGCGCCGCCGGCCCGTTTACGGGCTGGCGGCGCCGCCGGCGCGGTCCGCCAGGGCGGCGGCATGGCGCCCGGCCGCGGCGGCGGTCAGGAAGTAGGCCAGGTCCGCATCCAGCCCCCGGCCCATGGTGGACAGCTGCACCGGGCAGTCGCGCAGGATGTCGTAGAGCCCGTCGGTGCTGACCGTGACCAGGTCGTGGCGGCTGGACAGCGGTGCCGCGGCCGCGGCGACCTCGGCGCCGAAGTCGCCGGGCAGCGCGGGCACGACCACGTCGGCGCGGGCCAGCGCGACCCGGCCGTAGGCGGTCAGGCTGTGGTGCGACACCCCGCGGTGCCGGGGCCTGGCGTCGGCCTCGCTGACCCGCAGCGAGGCGACGGGCCGGCCGCGCAGCACGGCGACCGCGTTGACGGCCTCGCCCGAGGACACCCCGGAGAAGCCCCACCGGGTGCCGGTGCCCAGGTTGCCGGGGCCCTGGGCGACGACGACCATCTCGGCACTCAGCACCTGCCGGGCGGCGAGCAGGCCGGTATGCACGGTGACCGCCTCCAGGTCCCCGCCGAACGCCTGCCCCACCGTCACGGTCCCGGCCAGCCAGCCCGCCTCGCGCAGGGCAGCCGCGGTGCGGGAGAACCAGGCCGGCAGCGCGCCGCCGTCCAGCATGACGTAGGCGACCGGCGGCAGGCTCCCCGGCTGCGATCCGGATCCGGCACCGCCGGGCCGGCGGGCGGCGTAATAGCCGGCCAGCACCGCCGGCAGCGCGGAATGCAGGTCGGCCACCACCACCGGGATGCCGCCCAGGTCATCGGCGTCGCGCAGGGCGTCGTGATAAGGCGAGCCCTGCTCGTCGGCGCCGAGCACGGTGGCCTGCAGCGGGGTGTAGCGGGCCTTGACCAGGTGGCCGGGCCCGCCGGGGTCGGGCGGCAGCCGGTCGGGCACCGCGATGACCAGCGCATATCCGCCCGTACCCAGGCCCATGTCGAGTGCGCTGGTGTTCAGCAGCACCCGGTCACCGGGCTCGGGAGCGCCGGTCAGCTCGGGGTAGGCCAGGGCCCGGACCGCGGTCCCGGCCACGTCTACGGTCAGCTCGAGGGCGCCGTTCCACGAACGCCGCCGGGCAGAAACTTCGCCACTGCGCCACCTGATCACTCCGGCAGGGTAGCGTCGGTGCCGGGGAGGGCGGGCCTGAGGGCCGGGGCCGCCTGCGGGGAAAGGTGAGGCACCATGTCGAGGCGGAAGACCGAGCGCCTGCTGAGCCTCGTGGTGTGCCTGCTGTCAGCCAACCGCTACCTCACCGCGGCGCAGATCCGCGAGGCCGTGCCGGGCTACCCCGACTCGTTCGAGGCGTTCAAGCGGATGTTCGAGCGGGACAAGGACGAGCTGCGGGAGCTGGGTATCCCGCTGGAGACCGGCTCCAACTCCGGCGACGGGGACGAGGTGGGCTACCGGATCCCGCGCCAGGCCTACGTGCTGCCGGAGATCCGGCTGGAGCCGGACGAGGCGGCCGTGCTCGGGCTGGCCGCCCGGGTATGGCGGCGGGCCGAGCTGGCCGGGGCCGCCGAGGGCGCGCTGCTGAAGCTGCGGGCGGCGGGCATCGAGGCCGAGGACGCCAGCCAGCCGGGCATCGAGCCGCGGCTGTCCACCGGGGAAGCCGCGTTCGGCCCGCTGTGGGAGGCGGTCCGGGACCGGCGGGCGGTCGCCTTCGGCTACCGCGGTGCCGGGCGCAGCCAGGTCCAGGAGCGGCACCTGGAGCCGTGGGGCGTGGTGAACCGCAACGGCCGCTGGTATGTCGTGGGCCAGGACAGCGACCGGGGCGCCGAGCGGGTCTTCCGGCTCAGCCGGATCGAGGGCCCGGTCGCCTTCACCGGCCCGCCCGGCGCGGTCGTGGTGCCGGACGGGGCCGACGTCCGCGGCGCGGTGCGGAACTGGGACTTCGACCCGACCGAGAACCGGACCGGGGTGCTGCGGGTGCGCAGCGGCCGCGGGCACGGGCTGCGCCGGCACGCGCTCAGCGCCGAGCCGGCCGGCCAGCCGGGCTGGGACACCATCACCGTGCCGTTCACCGACACCGGCTGGCAGGCCGAGCAGCTGGCCTCCCTAGGGGCCGACGTCGTGGTCCTGGACCCGCCCGACCTGCGCGAGGCCGTGATCACGCGGCTGAAGGGGGTGCTGGCGTGAGCGCGCCGGAGGGGCGCGGCGCCGCCTGGACCCGGGAGCGCGGCGACGAGGGACGGCGGTGCCACCGGGCGCCCCGGAGGCGAGCGAGGATGACAACGTGACCGACATAGCGGGGCGCGGCGGCGCCGGCGTCCCGGCCCGGCCGCCGACGGCCACCGACCGGCTGCAGCGGCTGCTGGCCCTGGTGCCGTACGTGGTGAGCCGCAAGGTGGTCGGCATGGCCGAGACGGCCGCGGCGTTCGGGGTGACCGAGCGGCAGCTCATGGATGACCTCAACATGCTGTGGTGCGTGGAGCTTCGCTCGCCCGACCCGTACTGCCCGATCGACTTGTCCTATGAGGGCGGCGAGATCGTGGTCAGCGAGGCCGAGTCCATCGACCGGCCGCTGCGGCTGGGCGTCGATGAGGCCAGCGCGCTGCTGGTCGGGCTGCGGATGCTGGCCGAGCTGCCGGGCATGGGCGACCGGTCGGCGCTGGGCCGGACGATCGCCAAGCTGGAGGCCGCGGCCGGGGCGGCGGCCGGGCCCAGCTCCCAGGTCGCGGTGCAGCTGGACCAGCAGCCCGGCCAGGCCGTGCTGGCCGAGGTGACCGAGGCGCTGGCCCAGGCTCGGCGGGTGCACCTGTCGTACTACGTGCCGGGCCGGGACGAGGCCACCGAGCGGGACGTGGACCCGATGCGGCTGGTCCTGGTCGAGGGCCGCAATTACCTGGAGGGCTGGTGCCGCCGGGCGGGCGCGGTCCGGCTGTTCCGGCTGGACCGGATCCTGTCGATCAAGCTCCTGGAGGTGCCCGCGGAGGTCCCGCCCGAGGCCGTGCCGCGGGACGTGGACCAGGGCCTGTTCCGGCCCTCGGCGGCCGACACCCGGGTGGTGCTGGAGCTGGCCGGGCCGGGCCGCTGGGTGGCCGAGTACTACCCCTGCGAGGAGGTCCGGGAGCTGGGCGACGGGCGGCTGCGGGTGAGCCTGCGCACCCCCGACACCCAGTGGGTGCGCCGCCTGGCGCTGCGGCTGGGTCCCGACGGCCGGGTCACCGAGCCGCCGGAGGTGGTGGCGATGATCGCCGCGGACGCCGCGGCGGCTTTGCGGCAGTACGGGTGATGTGCGTCACGTCACCGTCCTGACCTGCACGGCCGTCATCCGGGCCCGGTACGCTACGTCCTGTTCATCCCGTTGTTACCGTCGGTATTCCCGCGCGCCAGCTCGGCGGGCCTGCCGAGGTGGCGCGTGTAGACTCAGGCTCGGAAAGATAGGCCTGCGGATTACCTCCCGCTGAATGGGGCTGACATGTTCGATCCCAGCGCACCACACATCATCATCCTGCTGATCGTGGTCCTGCTGCTCTTTGGCTCACGGCGGCTGCCGGGAGCGGCTAAGTCCCTCGGCGAGTCGATGCACATCTTCAAGAAGTCGGTCACCGGCAACAGCACCGACGAGAACGCCAAGGACGGCCAGCAGGCCCCGCAGCAGCAGGTGGTCCAGCAGACCGCCCTGCCGCCCGCGGCGCCGCAGCCGACCCAGGAGCAGCAGCTCGCCGACCTGCAGCGCCAGGTCGCGGAGATGCAGAAGCAGAACTCCGGCAGCGACGGTGCCGCCCTGAACGGCACGGGCGCACCGCTGTCCGAGGCGCAGCGCGGCCAGCAGCCGTTCTAGCCCCGGCCTGCTGATATGGCCATGCAGGAGACCGGGGCCGCGGGCCCGGCCGGAGACTCCCCGGCGCCGCGGCCCGGCATCCGGCTGCCCGGCAACCGCAGCAACCCGGACGGCAGCATGCCGCTCATGGAGCACATCCGGGAGCTGCGCAACCGGGTGTTCAAGGCGCTGCTGTTCGCCACCATCGGCGCGATCGCCGGGTGGTACCTGTACCCGCACATCTGGCACTTCATCGAGGCGCCGTACTGCCGGCTGCACCTGCCGACCGAGGCGGTCCCGGGGCAGGTCAAGCAGGGCGGCTGCCATCTGTATGTCACCGGCGTCTTCGACTCGCTGTTCCTGCGGCTGAAGGTCGCGATCATCGCCGGGGTCATCATGACCTCGCCGCTGTGGATGTACCAGCTGTGGGCGTTCATCGCGCCCGGCCTGTACCGGCGCGAGCGCCGCTGGGCCTACTTCTTCGCCGGCTCGGCCATCCCGCTGTTCGTGATCGGCGGCAGCCTGGCCTACTTCGCGATGACCAAGGGCCTGCACTTCCTGCTGGACCTGGTGCCCAGCAACGTGGTGCCGATCATCACCATCGACACCTACCTGTCCTACGCGCTGGCCATGCTGGCGATCTTCGGGCTGGCCTTCGAGCTGCCGCTGGTCTTCGTCCTGCTCAACCTGGCCCACGTGCTGACGCACGAGCGGTTCGCCAGGTGGCGGCGGATGATCATCTTCCTGGTGTTCGCGTTCGCCGCCGTGGCCACGCCCAGCCCGGACCCGATCAGCATGCTGCTGCTGGCCGTCCCGTGCGTGGCGCTGGTGGAGCTCGCTGAGGTGTTCGCCTACTTCAACGACAAGCGCCGGGCCCGGCTGCTGGCCGCCGACCCCTATCCCGGGCTGACCCCGGAGGAGGCCGCCGCGCTGGAGCAGGATGATGCCGCCGCGGCCGTCGACGCCGGAGCCACCCAGAAGGACTAGCGCCGGGCCGCCCGGGGGTGGGCCCCGCTTAGGCTGGGGCACATGTCGACATCGGCCAGCCCCGCGGATCGGTATGCGGCCACCCGGCGCCGGGCGGCCGGCCTGGCAGCGGACGGGGCGCGGATTGCCGGGTTCCGGCGGCTTTACGACTTTGAGTTCGACGACTTCCAGCTGGCTGCCTGCCGGGCGCTGGACGCCGGGCACGGGGTACTGGTGGCCGCGCCGACCGGGTCGGGCAAGACGGTAGCGGGCGAGTTCGCCGTGCACCTGGCGCTGGCCCAGGGCCGGAAGTGCTTTTACACCACGCCGATCAAGGCGCTGTCCAACCAGAAGTACAGCGACCTGGCCCGGCGCTACTCCGCCGCCACGGTCGGGCTGCTGACCGGCGACAACAGCATCAACGCCGAGGCGCCGGTGGTGGTCATGACCACCGAGGTGCTGCGCAACATGCTGTACGCGGGCTCGCCGCTGCTGGACGGCCTGGGCCACGTGGTGCTGGACGAGGTGCACTACCTGGCCGACCGGTTCCGCGGCGGGGTCTGGGAAGAGGTGATCATCCACCTGGCGCAGTCCGTGCAGCTGACCGCGCTGTCGGCGACGGTGAGCAACGCCGAGGAGTTCGGCGACTGGCTGTCCCAGGTCCGCGGCGGCACGACGGTCATCGTGGACGAGCACCGCCCGGTGCCGCTGTGGCAGCACATGATGGTCGGCACCCGGCTGTATGACCTGTACGGGGCCGGCAAGCAGCAGGCCGGGTCGCCGGCGGCGCGACGGCGGGCCGTGGTCAACCCGGAGCTGCTGCGGGTGACGCAGCGGGAGGGCTGGGGCCGGCAGCGCCAGGGCGCGGGCCGGGGCGGCTACAGCCGCCCGCAGCGCGGCGGCCGCCGGCCGCTCGCGGTCCGGCCGCCTAGCCGGCCCGCGGTGATCTCCCGGCTGGACTCGGCGGGCCTGCTGCCCGCGATCACGTTCATCTTCAGCCGGGCGGCCTGCGACGCGGCCGTCCTGCAGTGCCTGGACGCCGGGGTGCGGCTGACCACGCCGCCCGAGGCTGACGAGATCGCCGCCCTGGCCGCCGAGCGCACCGCCGGGATCCCCGACACCGACCTGGCCATCCTCGGCTACGACTCCTGGCTGGCCGGGCTGCGGCGCGGCATCGCCGCCCATCACGCGGGCCTGCTGCCGACCTTCAAGGAGGTCGTCGAGGACCTGTTCGAGGCCGGCCTGGTCCGGGCGGTGTTCGCGACCGAGACCCTGGCGCTGGGCATCAACATGCCGGCCCGGACGGTGCTCATCGAGCGGCTGAAGAAGTGGAACGGCGAGTCCCACGCCGACCTGACGCCGGGGGAGTACACCCAGCTCACCGGCCGGGCCGGGCGGCGCGGCATCGACGTGGAGGGGCACGCGGTGGTGCTGTGGCACCCGGACCTGGACCCGGCGTCACTCGCCGGGCTGGCCGGCACCCGGACCTACCCGCTGAACTCCAGCTTCAAGCCGTCCTACAACATGGCCGTCAACCTGGTCGGGCAGGTCGGGCGGCAGCGCGCCGCGGCACTGCTGGAGTCATCGTTCGCCCAGTTCCAGGCCGACCGCAGCGTCGTCGGCCTGGCCCGCCAGGCCAGCGCGCTGCGGGCCGAGCTGGCCGGGCTCGCGCCGCAGTGCGACCGCGGCGACATCGCCGGGTACGCGGCACTGCGCCGGGAGCTGTCCGGTTATGAGGGCAGCCTGGCCCGGATGCGCCGGGCAGCGCGGCATGAGGAGGCGCTGGCCTCGCTGGGCCGGCTGCGCCGCGGCGACATCATCCAGGTCCCCGGCGGCCGCCGGGCCGGGATCGCCGTGGTGCTGGAGCCGACCGCCGCCGACGGCGCGCCGCTGCCGCTGGTCCTGACCGAGGGCCGCCAGGTCCGGCGCCTGTCGGTGGCCGACTTCCCGGTCCCGGTGGACGCCCTGGAGCGGATCCGGATCCCGCCGTCGTTCAGCCACCGCTCGGCGAACCACCGCCGGGACCTGGCCGCCACCGTCCGCAACAAGCTGGCCGGCCGCGACGTGCCCCGGCCCCGGCGTGCTGCGGCGGACGGCGGGTCAGCAGGGAACGGGGCTGGCGGGGAGGACGCCGAGATCGCCCGGCTGCGCCGGGCGCTGCGCGGCCACCCCTGCCACCAGTGCCCCGACCGGGAGGCGCACCTGCGCGCGGCGGAGCGCTGCGCGCGGCTGGAGCGGGAGGCCGCGGCCCTGGAGAGCCGGGTGGCCGGCCGCTCGCACGTGCTGGCCCGGACCTTCGACCGGGTGTGCGCGATGCTGGAGGAACTCGGCTACATCAGCGGTGACGCGGTGACCGCCGACGGGCGGCGCCTCTGCCGCCTGTACGCCGAGCTGGACCTGGTCGCCGCCGAGTGCCTGCGCCGCGGCACCTGGGCCGGGCTGTCCGCGCCCGAGCTGGCGGCCTGCGTGTCCGCGCTGACCTTCGAGGCACGGCGGCCGGATGACGCCGGCCCGCCCCGGCTGCCGCCCGGCCGGGTCAAGGAGGTGCTGGCCGGCATGGTCCGGCTGTGGGGCGAGCTGACCGAGGCCGAGAGCAGGCACCGGCTGCGGTTCCTCGGCGAGCACGAGCCTGACCTGGCCTTCGCGTGGAATGCGCACGCCTGGGCCCGCGGCGCGGACCTGGAGAAGTCGCTCGGCGAGCTGACGCCGGGCGATTTCGTGCGGGCCGTCAAGCAGCTGATCGACCTGCTGGATCAGATCGCGGTCGCGGCGGGGGACGACCCGCTGGCGGCGCCCGCACGGCAGGCGATCAGCGGGCTGCGCCGCGGGGTTGTGGCCTACTCCTCGGTGGCCTGACCTCAGGCGAGCCCGGCCCGCCGGGCCGGGCGCCCCGGTCCGGTCAGGCCGGCTGGGGCGCGGTCACCGGCAGGTCATAGACGCGCCGGACACTGCTGCCCAGCCGGGTGATGTCGGCCCCGTAGACGTGCAGCGACACCGCCACGCCGGAGCCGATGTTGCGCACCCGGTGAATGTCACCGGGCGGCGCGAAGCCGCTCACCTCGCCGGCCCGGTTCTCATTGCGGCCGACCTCGCGCAGCGCCGTGCCGTCCCCGGTGACCGCGTACAGCTCCTCGTACTCGGTGCCCTGCAGGACGCCGAACACGCACCAGGTCACGTGGTCGTGGATCGGGGTTATCTGGCCGGGCCGCCACACCATGGCGGTCACCGAGAACGAGCCGTCGGGCTCGGTGTGCAGGACATGGCACTGGTAGTCGTGCGGGTCGCCCGCCATCTCCTCCGGGGTCAGGATCTCCGGGCCGGGCAGGTGCCGGCGCAGCTGGCCGGCCACCAGGGCGGCGGTCTGCGTCCAGTCGGCGTGCTGGCCGGTAGCGCTCCGGATGGCCACCAGCAGGTCACCCGGACATCGGGTGCGAACGGGGCTTATCGTGCTCATTGCTAACCTCCCAGCTGGCCCGGTCTGGATGTGCTCAGCCTAGGGAGGCAGCGGCGCCGTGATCCAATGCCAATGATCCATGGCACCGATAGAGGCTGGCTATGAGCCCGGTCCGGGGGCCGGCGGTCCTGGCCTGGCGGCTGCTGCGGATCTTCGATGAGTTCGAGGTTCCCGTCACCTTCTTCGCGACGGCGGTGGCGCCCTGGGCGCGGATGAGCTGGACTCCGGCGCTGAGCCGCTGGCCCGGGCGCGCCGGCCAGGTGGCGCAGAGCAGCGGCGGCGCCTAACGAACTATGCAGAGAGAATTCGCGCCAACTCTCGCTGGACGCCGGTCACCGCAGCGGCTCGGGCAGCTCGCCGTTCTTGCCGTCAGCAGGGCGATAGCGCAACTTCGGCCCGCACGCCCAGCCGCAGTGGGCCGGCGCCCTGGTGTTAGCCGGGTAGCGCCCTCGCGTTCGCAGCGCCCAGGGCCCTCCGGACTCACCGCCACGTCCGCCTGTGACCGGTGAGGCTGATGAAACATTTCGGAACGGCGATGTGTCGGCTGATTCCTGCCGTCGGCGATCCGTTAGCGCCATCGAAGACCGGGTCTACCAGGCCGGATTGGTGACACGGCGCCCGAAAGGAGGCAGGGCGGCGATGATCCAGCGGACGGCGTGCCCGGCACAGGTGCGGCGACGTAGTCCTTTTGTGACCATAACGCGGACTTTCGGGAGTTGACCGGCTCCCCAGGCACTGCCTAGTATGTCAGCATCTTTCGAAAAGTTTCCAAAAAGTTTCTTAACGTAGCGCTGGAAGTAGCCGAAATATATCAGGAGGGCACATGGGTCACACAGGTCTCGCCCGCCGTCCCTGGCTGACGGTTGGCGCGGCAGCAAGAGTTTCGATGGCGAAGAGAACCCGCGTTGCGGGGATCGCCGCGCTCGGCCTTGGCGTCGCTCTGGGCGCCTCCGCCTGCGCCGGAGCCGGCAGCGGCGGCGGCGGATCGTCCTCCAACGGCTCGGTCACGTTGAGTTTCTGGACAAACGCCACCCCCGGTCCCGGCCTTACGTATTACCAGAAAGCCGTGAAGACTTACCACACGCTTCACCCGAATGTGACGATCAAAATCCAGGCCATCCAGAACGAGAACCTCGACGGCAAGCTGCAGACCGCGCTGAACTCAAATTCCGCGCCGGACATCTTCTTCCAGCGCGGCGGCGGCAAGATGCTGGCCATGGTCAACGCGGGTGAGGTCCAGGCACTGAACCTCACCGCCGCGGACAAGGCCAATGTCAGTGCAGCCGCGCTCGCCAGCGAGAGCCTGAATGGCAAGGTCTACGCCATACCCGAAGACACCCAGCCCGAGGGCATCTATTACAGCAAGGACCTCTTTGCGCAGGCACACATCTCCTCGACGCCAACAACCATCCCCGAACTCGAGGCCGATGTCGCCAAGCTGAAGGCCATCAACGTCGCACCGATCGCGGTTGGTGCCAAGGACGCCTGGCCTGCCGCCCACTGGTACTACAACTTCGCCCTCCGCGAGTGCAGCCAGGCCACGATGAATAAGGCCGGCACGAGCCTCACGTTCACCGACCCGTGCTGGTCAAAGGCGGGTGACGACCTGGCGTCGTTCCTGAAGGTCAACCCGTTCCAGAAGGGCTTCCTTACTACCCCCGCCCAGCAGGGCGCGGGCTCCTCCGCGGGCCTGATTGCCAATCACAAGGCCGGGATGGAGCTCATGGGCGCCTGGGACCCGGGTACAATTCAGACGCTCACCCCGAACCAGAAGCCCCTGCCCGACCTCGGCTGGTTCCCCTTCCCCGCGGTTCCCGGCGGCAAGGGCGACCCGAGCGCGATGATGGGCGGCGTCGACGGTTATTCGCTGTCCGCGCACGCCCCGAAGCAGGCCTTCGGGTTCCTTGAGTTCCTCCTGACCACACCCCAGCAGAAGGCCTACTCCAAGGCATTTGTCACCATCCCGGTCAACAAGGCCGCGCAGTCGGTCGTGACCCAGTCATACAGCATCTCGGCGCTTCGTGCCTTCAACAAGGCCGCCTACACAATGCAGTTCCTCGACACGCAGTACGGCCAGAATGTCGGCAACGCGATGAACACCGCTGTCGTGAACCTGCTCGCGGGCAAGGGCACGGCCGCCGACATCGTCAGCCGCACCAAGGAAGCAGCGGCGAAGGGCTGACCGGTAACAATGAGCGACACCCCGGCCACCGCGGCGATCAGCCGCAGCCGCCAGGGCGCACCCCAGGTCGGGGGCGCGGCCCGCGCCGCGCCCCCGACGCCGCGGACGCGCGAGCGCCGCGGCAGAGGGCGCCTGCGGCTTGAGATCGCGCTCCTCACCGGCCCGGCGATCATCGTGTTCGTGGCGCTGGTGATCTTCCCGGTCGCGCTCGCCGCGTACTACGGCTTCTACAAGTGGCAAGGCTACGGCGCGCCCACTGACTGGTTCGGCCTGAATAACTACAAGCTGATCCTCACGGACCCCGCCTTCCACCAGGTGCTGCTGCACAACGGCATCATCGTCGTGCTGTCCCTAGTCATCCAGGGGCCGCTGGCCATCCTCCTCGCGCTGCTCCTGAACAAGAAAATCCGCGGGCGCTCCATCATCCGCGTCCTGATCTTCGTTCCCTTCGTCATCTCCGAGGTCATCGTCGGCACCGGTTGGAGCCTGATCCTGCAGAGCACCGGCGCCATGAATGACCTGCTCCACCACGTCGGCCTCGGCTTCCTTGGCGCCGACTGGCTGGCCGACCCGAGCTTCGCGATCTGGACCCTGATGGGCATCCTCACGTGGAAGTACATCGGCTTCGCCGTCATCCTGATGCTCGCCGGCCTCCAGTCGATCCCCGAGGAGCTCTCCGAGGCCGCGCAAATCGACGGTGCCTCCTACTGGCAGATCCAGCGCCGCATCATCGTGCCCCTGCTCGGCCCGACCATCCGCATCTGGGGATTCCTGTCGATCATCGGCGCACTGCAGCTGTTCGACCTCGTCTACATCGTCTGGGGTCAGTACATCGCCGGCACCGCCGGAACCTCGACCATGGCGACCTACATGGTCGCGAACGGCCGCGATGCCGGAAACTACGGCTACGGCAACGCGGTCGCCGTGGTCATGTTCCTGATCTCGCTCATCGTCGCGCTGTTCTATCAGCGCTTCGTCCTTCGCCGCGACATGCGGGGCGCCGTCACCCAGGGAGTTAACTGATGAGCGCGGTGTCCGGCGCGCCGGCCATGCGGACTCGATCCGCCAAGCGCAGCGACAGGCCGCAGAAGTGGGGAAATCCGGCTACCTACTTCATCGCAATGCTGCTCATCGCCGTCAGCCTCGGGCCCGTCCTGTACATCATCCTGGGCGGCTTCCGCACCAACTCGCAGATTACGACCAGCCCGGCCGGCCTGCCGCATCCGTGGGTCGTCAGCAACTACCTCAACGTCCTGAAGTCGGTGACCTTCTGGGGCGAATTCGCCAACTCGGTGATTGTGGCGGCCGTCAGCACGATCGGCGTCGTCCTGCTGGGCCTCATGGCGAGCTACGTGATCGCACGCTACGATTTCAAGTTCAAGGGCGCGATGTACTCGCTCTTCGCCGCAGGCCTGATGTTCCCGCTGGTGATCGCGATCACCCCGCTCTACATCATGATCAAGGACCTAGGCCTCGTCGACAACCTGATGGGCGTCGCCATCCCGCAGATCGCCTTCGGCCTGCCGACGACGGTCATCATCCTCGTGCCCTTCCTGCGCGCCATTCCGAGGGAGATCGAAGAGGCCGCGGCCATCGACGGCGCGGGCCGCCTCAGGTTTCTCTTCCGCATGGCTATTCCGCTGTCGCTGCCCGGTGTGATCACCGTCAGCATCCTCGCCTTCATCGGCAGCTGGAACAACTTCGTCCTGCCGCTATACGTCCTGAATTCGCAGGCGACCTACACCCTGCCGCTCGGCGTGCAGGCGTTCGCCACGCAGTACTCGACGGACACGGCGAGGGTCCTGGCGTTCACCTCTCTATCGATGGTGCCCGCGCTGCTGTTCTTCGCCGTCTTCCAGCGCCGCATAGTTGGCGGCCTCACCGGCGCGGTGAAGGGCTAGGCACAAGGCGGCAACCGGACGGCGCCCGCGCTGGGCTTACCGAACACCAAACGAAAGAGGACCGCGGACGATGACGATCCTGCACGTGGCGATGGACGGCTCGGACACTACGGACGGCTCCGAGGGCCGCCAGCTGCGCACGATCAGCCGCGCGGCGGAGCTCGCCCGGCCAGGCGACACTGTGCTGGTGCACGGGGGCGAGTACCGGGAGTGGGTGCGGCCGCGGCGCGGCGGACTGAGCGACGCGCGGCGCATCACCTACCAGGCCGCGCCCGGCGAGCACGTCGTGATCAAAGGGTCAGAGCGGGTCACCGGCTGGGAGCGGGAGCAAGGCAGCGTGTGGCGGGTGTCGGTGCCCAACGCGCTGTTCGGCGACTGGAACCCGTACGCTCAGGAGGTCGCGGGCGACTGGCTCGTCGAGCCTGGGGCGCCGCTGGCCAGGCACCTCGGCGACGTCTACCTGAACGGGCTCAGTTTCTACGAGGTGAGCACCCGCGACGAGGTGACCGCCCCGCCGCTGCGCACCGAGATGACCGACAACTGGACCCGCACGACCAGCCGGGTGCGCAACCCCGAGCAGACCCGGCTCGTCTGGTACGCCGAGGTCGGCGCGGACGCTACGACGATCTGGGCGAACTTCCAGGGCGCGGACCCGAATGGCGAGCTCGTGGAGATCAACGTGCGCCGGTCGGTGTTCTTCCCCGCCGGCCACCACCTCGACTACATCACCGTGCGCGGCTTCGAGCTCGCGCAGGCCGCATGCCCGTGGACCCCGCCCACCGCCGACCAGCCCGGGCTGATCGGCCCCAACTGGGCCAAGGGCTGGATCATCGAGGACAACGTGATCCACGACGCGAAGTGCTCCGCCGTCTCGCTCGGCAAGGAGGCCTCGACGGGCCACAACTACGCGACGCTGCGCGGTGATAAGCAGGGCCACGAGTATCAGATCGAGTGCGTCTTCGCCGCCCGCCAGATCGGTTGGGACCGCGAGCACATCGGGTCGCACCTAGTGCGGCGCAACACGATCTTCGACTGCGGGCAGAACGGCATCGTCGGCCACCTCGGCTGCGTTTTCTCCACGATCGAGGACAACCACATCTACAACATCGCGATCAAGCGCGAGTTCTACGGCCACGAGATCGCCGGCATCAAGCTGCACGCCGCGATCGACGTCGAGATCCGGCACAACCGCATCCATGACTGCTCGCTCGGCACCTGGCTCGACTGGCAGGCCCAGGGCGCCCGCGTCTCGCGCAACCTGTACTACCGCAATCACCGGGACCTGTTCGTCGAGGTCAGCCACGGCCCGTACCTGGTGGAGCACAACGTCCTCGCCTCGAACGCCTCGTTCGAGTCGTTCAGCCAGGGCGGCGCCTTCGTGCACAACCTCATCGGCGGCACCGTGCGCCTGGTGCCCGTCCACGACCGGGCCACGCCCTACCACCGGCCGCACAGCACCCAGGTCGCGGGCTTCGCCGTGATCTACAGCGGCGACGACCGCTGGGTCGGCAATGTGTTCCTCGGCGGCGACATCGCGAAGGCATACGGGTACGACACCACGCAGGGCATCCATCCGCCGGCAGGCTACGGCACCGCCGCCTACGACGGCAGCCCGACCTCCATCGAGGACTTCATTGACCGCATGGCCGGCCTGCCCGAAGGCAGCGACAGCCGCATCCCCGGCGTAAAGGAGCCGGCGTACCTGCGCGACAACGTCTACGCGCCGGGCGCCAGCGCCTGCGCCGGTGAGTCCTCCGCGCTGGCGCTCACCGGTGAGGTGTCGTTCGAGGTCGTGGAGGAAGGCGGCGAGGTTTACCTGGAGGCGCGGCTGCCGGAGGCCTTCAGCGGCGCCCGCGTGGGCGTCGTTACCGGCGCCGACCTCCCCCGCCCCCGCCTCGTCGACGCGGATTTCGAGGATCGGGACGGCGCCCCGGCCGTTGCCGACATCGACCTTCTCGGCCAGACCAAGGATCCTGCCCGGGACTACCCGGCTGGCCCGATCGCGGGCCTCACCCCTGGCAAGTCCCGCATCCGCGTGTGGTAAGCGGCAACTGAAGGGGGCCAGGTCGCTCACTGCATGGCGCTTGTCGCCAGGGAACGTGTCGGCACTGTGCACAGCGCCGGCGGAGTGCACGGTGCCGGCGGAGTGCACGGCCTCGAAAGCGCCGAGGAGATTTTCAGGAATATTTCGGTCGAGCCGCCGCACCAAAGGCCGCCAGCTGCGGCCGGCCGTCATGCCGACGTGGTCGCAGGCGCTCCGCGGATCCGTCCGCGCTGCCTTGTCATCGCAGGTAGCCGCTGCCCATTTCGGCATGATTTGGGGCACTAGGCGGCCTGCGAGAGCGTGGAACTGCGCTACGATAAAACGGTCGATTAGTTTCGATCGCCAGGCGTCTGCTCATGGCGGCGACACGCCAGCATAATCTGCGCGGCCGGTGACAAGCCGCCGCCAGGGGGAGGGCCAGGATGGAAGCGCCGCAGGCTGAGCGTCGAGAGGGGCTGGATGGTGCCGTGCCGACTGAGCCGGTGAGCAGCGCGGACGGACGGGACGTTGCCCAGCGGCGCAAGCCGACGCTGGCGACCATCGCCGCCGAGGCCGGCGTGTCGCTGCCGACAGTCTCCAAGGTTGTCAACGGGCGGCCGGACGTCGCGCCTGGCACCCGTGCCCGCGTCGAGCGCCTGCTCGACGAGCTGAGGTACCAGCGGCCCGGCGGCCGCCGCGGCCGCGGCGCGGGCCTGGTCGACGTGATCTTCAACGGTCTTGACAGCCCGTGGGCAGTCGAGATCCTCCGTGGCATCGAGGACTGGTGCTCCGCGCACTCCATGGGCGCCGCGGTCTCCGCCATCCGCCACGGCAGCGCGCGCCCGGCGAGCTGGACGAGCGCGCTCGCAAGCCACGACACCGATGGCGTGATCCTGGTGACCTCCGAGCTCACGATGCCGGAGCTACACCAGGTCCGGGAGGAGTCCATCCCGCTGGTGGTCGTCGATCCCGCCAACATGCCGGACCCGGACGTGCCGAGCGTCGGAGCCACCAACTGGGCGGGCGGCCTCGCTGCTTGCGACCACCTGCTCAGTCTCGGGCATCATCGGATCGCCGCTATCACGGGGCCGGCCGATTACCTGTGCAGTCGAGCTCGCGTCGACGGCTACCGGTCTGCGCTCGAACGGGCCGGCGGGAACTTTGACGAATCCATGGTCCGCAACGGTGACTTCCACCACGAGGGCGGCTTCCAGCGCGGCGGTGAGCTGCTGGACCTGGCCGAGCCGCCGACTGCGATCTTTGCCGGCAGCGACCAGCAGGCCCTCGGGGTGTATGAGGCGGCCCGGCAGCGCGGCCTGCGGATTCCTGAAGACTTGTCGGTAGTCGGATTCGACGACCTGCCGACGGCGCGGTGGGTGTCCCCGCCGCTGACGACGATCCGCCAGCCGCTGGCGGACATGGGCCGGATGGCGGCGGACATGCTAGGCAACCTGATCGACGGCGTCGCGCTGCGCAGCAAGCGGGTCGAGCTGGCGACGGAGCTCATCGTCCGGGAGTCGACCGCCAGGCTCCGCGCGTGAGGCCAGTCAGCGAGGACCTAGCGCCGGCCGCATCGGCGGCAAAGACCCTGGACCCCTGGCGTGACCCGACGCTGCCCGCTCTGGACCGGGCAGCCGACCTGATGTCGCGGATGACCCTCGCCGAGAAGCTCGCCCAGCTGCAAGGCGTGTGGCTAAGCGGTCCGGCGGACGGCAACGACGTCGCGCCGCTGCACGGTGATTTCACCACCGGTCTGCCGCCGTTCGCCGACCTGATCCGCAGCGGGCTCGGACAGCTGACCCGAGTGTTCGGCACTCGTCCGCTGCATGCGGCCGAAGGCGTCGCCGCCCTCGCCCATCTTCAGGCACAAATCGTGGCCCAAAGCAGGTTCGGCATTCCCGCGATCGCGCACGAGGAGTGCCTGACCGGCTTTGCCACCTGGACGGCGACGATCTTTCCCACCCCGCTGGCCTGGGGCGCCACCTTCGACCCCGGGCTCGTGCGCCAGATGGCCGCGGCGGTCGGCAGCAGCCTGCGCGCCGTCGGTGTCCACCAGGGCCTGGCGCCCGTCCTCGACGTGGCCCGTGATCCGCGCTGGGGCCGGGTGGAGGAGACCATCGGCGCCGACCCGCACCTGGTGGGCGTGATCGGAACGGCGTACGTGCGCGGGCTGCAGTCGGCGGGCATCATCGCCACTCTCAAGCACTTCGCGGGCTACTCCGGATCTGCCGCCGGGCGGAACATGGCACCGGTGAGCATCGGGCGCCGCGAACTGGCTGACGTGTTCCTGCCGCCGTTTGAGATGGCGATCCGTGACGGCGGCGCCCGCTCCGTCATGCACTCCTATGCCGCTCTCGACGGCGTGCCCCCGGCCGCCGACCGCGAGCTGCTCACCGGGCTGCTGCGGGACGAGATCGGCTTCGACGGCGTCGTGGTGGCCGACTACTACGGCATCTCATTCCTGGAGATGCTGCACGGCGTGGCTGGCTCGCCGGCGCAAGCGGCCGGGCTGGCGCTGCGGGCAGGCGTCGATGTCGAGCTGCCCACGGTGCGCTGTTACGGCGAGCCGCTGGCGGCTGCGGTCAGTGCCGGTGATGTGCCCGAGCACCTCGTCGACCGCGCAGTCGTGCGGGTACTGCGGCAGAAATGTGAGCTGGGCCTGCTCGATTGCACGGGCGTGGGCGCCGCTGACATGCAGGCGGGAACGGGGTCGCTCGCGGCCGGTCTCGCCGGCACGGACCCGGCCGTCTCGGACATCGACCTCGATCCGCCGGAGCACCGGGCGCTGGCCAGGCAGCTGGCCGAGGAATCCGTCGTGCTGCTGGCCAACGACGCGGGGATCCTGCCGCTGCGCAACGCCGGCCGGCTCGCCGTCGTCGGCCCGCTCGCCGCTGACCCGCTGGCCTACTTCGGCTGCTACACCTTCCCCCGGCACGTCGTGCATGCGCACCCGGGCACGAGTGTCGGCGTGCCCGTCGAGCCGCTGCTCGCGGCGCTGGCGCAGGAACTGCCTCGAGCGCAGATCGAGCACGCGGCGGGCTGCGACGTGCGCGGCAGCGACCGGTCCGGGTTCACGGCCGCGCTCGAGTGCGCGGCCGCGGCGGACACCGTCATCGCGGTTCTCGGTGACGAGGCGGGCCTATTCGGCCGCGGCAGCTCGGGCGAGGGGAGCGACGCGAGCGATCTGCGGCTGCAGGGCGTGCAGGGTGAGCTGCTCGACGCGCTCGCGGCGACCGGCAAGCCGGTGGTCCTGGTCCTCATCACCGGCCGGCCGTACGCCATCGGGCCGGTCGCCGGACGGCTCGCCGCCGTGGTACAGGCGTTCTTTCCCGGTCAGGAAGGCGGCGGGGCGATCGCCGGCGTGCTGGCGGGCCGGGTGGTGCCGAGCGGCAAGCTGCCCATCGAGCTGCCGCTGCACACGAACGCTACTCAGCTGGCCTACCGTGCACCGCTTCTTGGCACCAGCAGCGAGGTCAGCTCGGCGGACCCCACGGCGCTGTACCCGTTCGGGCACGGCCTGTCCTACACCACGTTCCAGTTCACCGACCTGTCGATGGGCCCGCCCGGCGGCGCGGGCACTGGCGGCGATCGGGTCAGCATCGGGACCGACGGCGCCGCCGAGATCGCCTGCACCGTGCGCAATGCCGGCGAGCGCACCGGGACCGAGGTCGTCCAGCTGTACCTGCGTGACCCGGTCGCTCAGGTGGTCCGGCCGGTCCGCGAGCTGGCCGGCTTCGCGCGGGTAACACTGCGGCCCGGACAGTCCCGGCGCGTGGTGTTCCGGCTGCACGCTGACCGCACCGCGTTCTGCGGGCTGGCGGGCGAGCGCGTGGTGGAGTCCGGGCTGATCGAGGTCGCCATCGGATCGTCATCGGCAGACCTGAGACTGCACGGCGAGCTCGAGCTGCACGGGCCGGAGCGCACCGTCGGGGCTGGCCGGGTGCTCTTCACCCCCGTCTCGGTGCTCGATTGATACGCCGGCGGCCTGCCGCCGCCGGAGAGGAAGGAATCACGATCATGACCGCAGACCGGTACGCGCCGACGCCCGCCGACCGCTTCTCGTTCGGCATCTGGACTGTGGGCTGGCAGGGGGTAGACGTCTTCGGCCCCGCGGTACGCCCGCCGATGCCCGCCGACCGGGCCGTCCGGAAGCTGGCCGAGCTGGGTGCCTACGGCGTCAACTTCCACGACAACGACGTGTTTGACTTCGACGCGACCGACGCCGAGCGCCACAAGCGGATCGCCAGCTTCCGGCAGGCGCTGGCCGACACCGGGCTGGTGGTGACGACGGCGACGACTAACCTGTTCAGCCACCCGATATTCAAGGACGGCGCGTTCACGGCTAATGACCGGGACGTTCGCCGGTTCGCCCTGGCGAAGGTAATGCGCAATCTCGACCTGGCCGCCGAGCTCGGCGCGAGCATCTACGTATGCTGGGGCGGCCGGGAGGGCGCGGAGTCGGGGGCCAGCAAGGATGTGCGTGCGGCGCTGGCCAGGTACAAGGAAGCGTTCGACGTGCTCGGCCAGTACGTCATCGACCACGGGTACTCGCTGCGGTTCGCGATCGAGCCCAAGCCAAACGAGCCGCGCGGCGACATCCTGCTGCCGACGGCGGGGCACGCGCTCGCGTTCATCAACGAGCTCGCCCGCCCCGAGCTCGTCGGCATCAACCCGGAGGTCGGTCACGAGGAGATGGCCGGGCTCAACTACGCGCACGGCATCAGCCAGGCGCTGTGGCACGGCAAGCTGTTCCACATCGACCTGAACGGCCAGAACGGGCCCCGGTACGACCAGGACCTGCGGTTCGGTGCCGGCAACGCGCGCGGCGCGTTCTGGGTCGTCGACGCGCTGGAGGCCGGCGGCTACGACGGCGTGGTGCACTTCGATTACAAGCCGCCCCGCACCGAGGACGACAACGGGGTATGGGACTCGGCCGCTGCGTGCATGCGCAACTACCTGATCCTGCGGGAGAAGGTGCGTGCGTTCCGCGCCGATCCGGAAGTACAGCAGGCGCTGGCCGATGCGCGGGTGGATCAGCTTGCCGTGCCGACCCTGGCTGACGGGGAGACCTGGCGCGAGGTCGCCGGGTTCATGCCGGGCATCGCGGCGCTGGCTGAGCGTGGCATGGCCTTCGAGCGGCTCGACCAGCTCGCGCTCGAGCACCTCTACGGCGTCAGGTAGTCCTCCTGCGGCGAGGCTAGCCGCGGCCGGCACCTGGCCGCGCTGCAGGACGCCGGCGTGGACGGGCTGCTGTCGGCTGCCGCCGGGCGGCCGGCGGTCCTGGTCAGGCGGCCGCGACGGGCGGAGGTCGCGGGTCAGGAGGCCGCGAGGGCCGACAGCAGGCGGCCCAGCGACGAGCCCAGGTCCCAGCGCTCGTCCAGCGCGGCCAGGGCCTGCGGGTCGGCCGGCTTGACGGGCAGCTCGCCGCCGATCGCCGGGATCGGCGCGTCGGTAGCCACCTGGACCACCGGGACGCATGCCTCCAGGTAGGCGCGGTCGGCGACCAGCCGGGCCCGGGTGCCGACGGGGAAGCCGCCGTGCCCGCTGTCCAGCGCGCTGAGCATCGCGGCCACGGTGCCGAACACCCGCACCAGCGCCGCGGCCTTCTTCTCGCCCACGCCGCTCACGCCGGGCAGGCCGTCGCTGGGATCGCCGCGCAGTGCCGCGAATGCGGCATATGACCGGCCGGGTATCTCGTAGCGCCGGGTCACGGCGGCCTCGTCGATCTCCTCGAGTCTGGATAGCCCCCGCGCGATGTAAAGCACCCGGACGCCGCGGGAGTCGTCCACGACCTGGAACAGGTCCCGGTCCCCGGTGACCACCTCGACCGGGCCCGGACCGCGGGCGGCCAGCGTGCCGATCACGTCGTCGGCCTCATACCCGTCGGCCCCGGCCATCACCACCCCGGCGGCCGCCAGCACCTGCTCGATGACGGGGATCTGGGCGGTCAGCGCGTCCGGCACCTGCTCGCTGCCGTCCGGGTTGGCCCGGTGCGCCTTGTAGCTGGGCAGCGCGGCCGTCCGGAACGCGGGCCGCCAGCTGGCGTCCATGCAGGCCACCAGCCGGCCCGGGTGCCGGGCCCGGATCAGCCGCGACATCATGTCCAGCAGGCCGCGGACGGCGTTGACCGGCGTCCCGTCGGGCGCGGTCATGGTCTCCGGGACGCCGTAGAACGCCCGGAAGTACATGGAGGCCGAGTCCAGCAGCATCAAGGTGCCCACCCCGCCATCCTGCCAGCCACCGCCGACCGGCATGCCGCTGACGGCGAGACCGGCCCGGTGAGCCACGGCGGGGCGCGGCAGCCTCGTTCCTGCTCAAATCCTCAGCCGCTGCGCGGCAGCAGGTTCCTGCCGCCCGCGGGCACCTAGCCGCTGATCCTGGACATGTCCGGGTAGCGGTCGCCCTGCGCGGTCCCCGCGGCGGTCAGGGCAGCCAGCTCGTCGCTGCTCAGGGTGATGTCGGCGGCGGCCAGGTTCTGCTCCAGGTAGGTCCGGCGCTTGGTGCCGGGAATGGGCACGATGTCAGCGCCCTGGTGGTGCACCCAGGCCAGGGCCAGCTGGGCCGCGGTCACGCCGCGGGCCGCGGCGAGGGCCTGGATGCGCTCGACGATGGCCTGGTTGGCATCCAGGTTCGCGCCGCGCATCCGCGGCTGGCCGCGGCGGAAGTCGCCCGCTTCGAGCTGGTCCAGGTTGCCCAGCGTGCCGGTCAGGAAGCCGCGGCCGAGCGGGCTGTAGGCGACGAAGCCGATGCCGAGCTCGCGGGCGGCGGGCAGGATCTGTGTCTCCGGGTCGCGGGCCCAGATGGAGTACTCGGTCTGCAGCGCGCTGACCGGGTGCACGGCGTGCGCGCGCCGGAGAGTGTCCGGGCCGGCCTCCGACAGCCCCAGGTAGCGGACCTTGCCCGCGGTCACCAGCTCGGCCATGGCGCCGACGGTCTCCTCGATGGGCGTGTCCGGGTCGACCCGGTGCTGGTAGTACAGGTCGATGTGGTCGGTGCCCAGCCGCCGCAGCGACGCCTCGCAGGACTGCCGCACGTACTCCGGCCGGCCGCTGACGCCGCGCGCCGCCGGGTCGGCCGGGTCACGCACGAGGCCGAACTTGGTGGCCAGCACGACCTGGTCGCGCCGGCCGGCGATGGCCCGGCCGACCAGCTCCTCGTTGGTGAACGGCCCGTAGATGTCGGCCGTGTCCAGCAAGGTCACGCCCAGGTCCAGCGCCCGGTGAATGGTGGCGACCGACTCGGCGTCGTCGCCGGCGCCGTAGAACTCCGACATGCCCATGCAGCCCAGGCCCTGCCGGGACACGGTCAGGCCCTGGCTGCCGAGGGGAGTAGTGCCGATCACGAAATGCTTTCCTTCCGCCTGTCTGCTGTGATCCCCCACCGTAGGGGGGCCAGGAGGCAGGCGGGTGCCGCTAGAGCACCTGGAGCGCCACCAGGCAGGTGTCGTCGTCGGTGTGCGTGGTGCCCATGGCATCCAGGACGGCCGCGATGACGCCGTCCGGGTCCCGCGCGCCGCAGGCGGCGCCGACCAGGCGGGTCAGCCCGTCGTCGATGGACCAGTCGCGCCGCTCGACCAGGCCGTCGCTGTAGAGCAGCAGCAGGTCGCCGGGGTGCAGCTGCTGGCTGGCGACCTGGTAGCCGCGATCGCCGGCGCCGAGCAGGATGCCCTCGGGCTGCGGCAGCGCCCAGGCGCGCGGGCCGCGGACCAGCACCGGCGGCGGGTGCCCGGCCTGTGCCCAGCGCAGCGTCCGGGTGGCCGGGTCGAAATAGCCGGCCACCACCGAGGCGGTGTGCTCGGGGTCTACGTGCCGGACCAGCTTGTTCAGCCAGCCGACCAGCTGTTGCGGCCCGGCGCCGGTGATGGCCAGGCCCGCGAGGGCGCCGCGCAGCCGGGCCATCCCGGCCGCGGCCGCCAGGCCGTGCCCGGCCACGTCGCCGAGCGCGATCAGCACCTGGCCGCTGGGCATGTCGGCGGTGATGTACCAGTCGCCGCCCACCCGGCTGTCGTAGGAGGCGGGCAGGTAGCGGACCACGGCCCGCAGCCCGGGCAGGTCGAACGGCTCGTCGTGCAGCGGCAGGATGGCGTGCTGCAGCTCGACCGTGACGTGCCGCTGCTGGGCCAGCTCGGCGGCCAGCTTGGCCTCGACGACCCGGCTGCGCTCATTCGGGCGCAGCGGGACCGCCTCGGGCCGCGCCATCTCCAGGCGGCCGTGCTGCTGAGCAGCGCTGCCCTGGTGGGGGGCAGGAACCTCGACAATTTCAGAACTCATCACGGTTCACATCAGGTCAGCTGTTGTGCACCTAGCGTGAGGCATGTTAGGCACCCGTGTCTAGATGGGGACGCAATTCTCCGCCACGCTGCCATGAGATGATGCGGCGGGCGAGTGAATACTGCGGGGGCGCAGTCAACGATGACTGGAGGCGCCAGTGAGTGTCAGGGTCGAGAGCACAGGCGAGATGAGCGGGGAGCTGTACCCGGCCAGCCGCCTGGCCCGGGTAGCGGCGGCGGCGCGGGAGGCGGGCCTGGATGCCCTGCTGCTGACGCCGGGCGCGGACCTGCGGTACGTGGTCGGTTATGACGCGCACGCTCAGGAGCGGCTGACCTGCCTGGCCGTGCCGGCGGCCGGCGGCGGCGACCCGTTCCTGCTGGTCCCCGAGCTCGAGCACCCGGCCGCGCTGGCCTCCCCGGCCGGCGGCCTGGGACTGGAGATCACCGGCTGTAACGAGACTGACGACCCCTACGCGCAGGTCGCGGCCCGGCTGGGCCGCCCGGCGGTGGTCGGGCTGTCGGACCGGATGTGGGCGCTGATGGTGCTGCGGCTGCGCGCCGCGCTGCCCGGCGCCCGGCAGGAGCTGGCCTCGGCGGCGCTGAGCGGGCTGCGGGCCCGCAAGACCGACGCGGAGATCGAGGCGCTGGCCGCCGCGGGCGCCGCCATCGACCGGGTGCATGCCCGGGTGCCGGGCTGGCTGCGGCCGGGCCGCACCGAGCTGGCGGTCGCCGCCGACATCACCGACGCGATCCTGGCCGAGGGGCACGCCCGCGCCGACTTCGCGATCGTGGCCTCGGGACCGAACGCGGCCAGCCCGCATCACGCCCCGTCGGACCGGGTGCTGCAGCACGGCGACGCGGTGGTGGTGGACATCGGCGGCACCATGCCCAGCGGCTACTGCTCCGACTGCACCCGGACCTACGCCATCGGCGCGCCGGCGCCGGAGTTCGCCGAGTACTACGCGGTGCTGCAGGCGGCCCAGGAGGCGGCCTGCGCCGCGGTCCGGCCCGGCATCACCGCCGAGGCGCTGGACGCCGCGGCCCGCGAGCCGATCACGGCGGCCGGCTACGGCGAGCTGTTCGTGCACCGCACCGGGCACGGCATCGGGCTGGAGACGCACGAGGACCCCTACATCGTGTCCGGCAACGCCGAGCCGCTGGCCGCGGGGCACGCGTTCTCGATTGAGCCGGGCATCTACGCCGGGCCGCACGGGGCGCGGATCGAGGACATCGTGGTCTGCACCGGATCCGGGGGACGGCGGCTCAATAACGGCACCCGCGACCTGGTTGTCGTGGAGTCCTGATGCCAGGCGCGCAGCGGGACCTCCGCGACGACACTGCACGGGCCCTGCTGGACCTCACCGCCGACTTGGCGCAGCGCGAGGTGCGGCCGGCGGCGGAGGCGGCCGAGCGGGAGTCCCGGTTCCCCCGCGAGATCTTCCGGCTGCTCGGCGGCGCCGGGCTGCTCGGCCTGCCCTACCCCGAGAAGCTGGGCGGCGGCGGCCAGCCGTACGAGACCTACCTGCAGGTCATCGAGGAGCTGGCCGGCGCCTGGCTGGCGGTCGGGCTCGGCGTCAGCGTGCACACGCTGTCCTGCTTCCCGGTCGCCACCGCCGGCACCGCCGGGCAGCAGGAGGCCTGGCTGCCCGGCATGCTCGGCGGCGACCAGCTCGGTGCGTACTGCCTGTCCGAGCCGGCCAGCGGCTCCGATGCCGCGGCGCTGTCGACCCGGGCCACCGCCGACGGCGACGAGTTCGTGCTGGACGGCGTCAAGGCGTGGATCTCGCACGGCGGCGCGGCCGACTTCTACGCGCTGTTCGCCCGGACCTCGGGCGACCCGCAGGGGCCGGACCGCTCGCGCGGCGTCAGCTGCTTCCACGTGCCGGCCGCGACGGCCGGGGTGTCGGCGGGCCAGCCCGAGCACAAGATGGGCATGCGGGCGTCGGTCACCGCGCAGATGCGCTTCGACCACGCGCGGGTGCCGGCCGGCCACCTGATCGGCGAGGAAGGCCGCGGCATGCGGATCGCGCTGACGGCGCTGGACTCCGGCCGGCTGGGCATCGCCGCGTGCGCGACCGGCCTGGCCCAGGCGGCGCTGGACGCGGCGGTCAGCTACGCGCGCCAGCGGCGCCAGTTCGGCCGCCCCGTCATCGAGTTCCAGGGGATCGGGTTCCTGCTGGCCGACATGGCCACCGCGGTGGCGGCGGCCCGCTCGCTGTACCTGAGCGCGGCGCGGCGGCGCGATGCCGGGCTGGAGTTCGGCCAGCAGGCGGCGATGGCCAAGCTGTTCGCCAGTGACGCGGCGATGCGGGTGACCACCGACGCGGTGCAGGTGCTGGGCGGCTACGGCTACGTGGAGGACTTCCCGGCCGAGCGCTATCTGCGCGAGGCCAAGGTGCTGCAGATCGTCGAGGGAACCAACCAGATCCAGCGCGTGGTGATCTCCCGGCACCTGCTCGGCCCCGAAACCCGCTAGTGGCTCGTCTCGTGACGTCGGCCGGGTAACGAGCGGCGTCCGGCTAGGTGCGCCGTCGGGCCAGGTCCTGCAC
>DASUBV010000332.1:0-3614 GCA_035763085.1 Streptosporangiaceae bacterium
GACGCGGCTGATCGGCATTGGCCGCCAGGCAGACCGGATGGGGCATGTCGGCGGCATGCAAGTCTCGCTGTTCGACGTCTCCGACCTGGCCGCGCCGGCCCGCCTGGCTAGGTTCTCGCTGACCGCGGCGGTGTCGGATGCCGAGTTTGATCCGCATGCCTTCCTCTACTGGCCCGCCGCGCGGCTGATGGTCGTGCCACTCCAGGCAACGGGCGTGATCGCGGGCTCGCCCGTGCCTGCAGACGGCACGGCTCAGCCGCCGGGCGCGCCGCAGTCAGGCGCGCTGGTGCTGCGGATCGGCAGCTCAGGCATCACCAGAGTCGGATTCGTCACGCAGCCGGACGCCGCGAGCCCGGCCGGCTACCCCGGCTACGCACCGATCGAGCGCTCGCTGATCATCGGCCAGACTCTGTGGACCATATCGGCAGCCGGCGCGAGGGCCAGCGACCTGACCACCCTCCGGCCGCAGGGCTGGGTTGCCTTCGGCGGACCCCAGGACCGCCACCCGCCCATGTAGCCCGCTGCACCCCACCACCATCCCGGCCGGCGGCAGCTGAATGGCAGGCCAGGCGGCCTGGCTCTCAGCGAGCTCGCGAAGACCGGCCGGGAGCCCACCAGGGATCCCGGCCTATGAAACCCAGCAGCCTGGCCTGCGGGTCCGCGTCGGCTGGCACCTCGACCCTCGGGCCGTACTGGCCGGAGGACCGGATGACATCCTCCATCGGCTCCATGCCGGCCAGCAGCTCGCCGCAGAAGTCAGGATCCAGCCGGTCGTCCTGCCCGGTGGCCCGGGCGAGGTCCCAGGTGTGCATGAAGACGTCTGCGGTGTAGAACTGGTCGATCGCGCGGTCCAGCGGCAGGGTGCCGATGTGCGGGTTGGTCAGTACCCGCCGGGCGGTCGCCGGGTCGTCCAGCAGCGCCTGCACGGCGTCGCATCGGACCTGCCACGCGGCCACCGGGTCCTCGCCGGCCGACGGCCCGCGGGGCAGGTCGATGTGCGCGCCGGCGGCGAGGAACGCAGCGAACCACCCGGTCAGGTGCCCGACCACGTCGCGGGCGACCCAGCCGGCGACCGGGGTCGCCGCATCCCAGTTCCGGGTTCCCCGCACCCGGTCGGTGAAAAGGCCGCCCGCCTGCCGGTGCCGCTCGGCGGGGTGATCAGACAGCGCCATCGGCGAGCATCCTGTCCAGCTTGGCGTACCCCTGGTTGACACCGGACTCCATGCCGCTGGCCAGCCACGCATCGCGGTCCTCGAAGCTGCCGACCAGCGACTGGGTACGCAGCCGCGTGTAGCCGCCGCCCAGGTCCTCGAACCACAAGGTCTCCAGCGCGACACCGTCGGGCTCGCCCTCGTAGGTGAACGTCTGCACGATACGGTCCCCGCGCACATCGTGGAAGCAGCCGCGGAAGGCGTACACCTCGCCGCCACGTTCCGCGGTGTACCGCCAGCTGCCACCCGAGCGCGCGTCCCACTGGTCGATCCGGGTGTCCATGCCGTCGGGACCGACCCACTGGGCGAACAGCGCCGGATCGGTGTGGGCGCGGAACAGCTGCTCGGGCGTTGCCGCGAAGTCGCGGGCCATGCGGATGACCGGCAGCTCCGGGTCAGCCTCGATGACCGTCTCCATGATCCTCGTCATGCTCAGCTTCCTCCCTGTCTGGTTCGCTCATCGCCGCGAGGACGGCATCAAGCCGGCGATACCGCTGCTCAGCCTGCCGCCGGTAGCGCTCGACCCAGGTGTCAATCAGGTCAAAGACCCCGGTCTCCAGGCGCACCGGCCGTGGCTGCGGGCCCGGCGGCCGGCTGACCACCCCGGCATCCTCGAGCACCCGCAGGTGCTTGTAGACGGCCTGCAGCGTCATCCGGTACGGCTCGGCCAGCCGGCTCACGGTCGTGTCACCCTCGGCCAGCCGGGCCACCATGTCGCGGCGGGTCGGATCGGCGAGGGCGGAGAATACTCGCGACAACGTGTCCGTAGTCATCGTTCCTCAGTTTTCAACCTTCTGGTTGAAACTAACCCTAGGCTGCCTCATCACAGGTGTCAACCGTTGAGTTGAAACTCATGGTCAGCCCCGGTATTCGTCCGATCACTCCGGCACGGCCCGCCATCCCGGGTCAGCTTGCGGCCCTGCCGCAGCGCCGCGAGAACCTCGGTGAACTCGGCAGGCGTCCGGCCGCCAGGCGTCCGGCCCGGCTGCGCGGGCTGGGGCCGGCTGCGGCCAGCGCTGCGCCCCGGGGAAGCCGTTGCCCTGCGCCTGCGCGACTGCGCCTCCCCCGGCAGGGCCGGGGCACGCTGGACACAGCTGCGCCTGGCCTCGCCCGGCCGTATTGACCGCCGGGCGAGGCCAGAGACTCGGCAGGAGGCAGGGTGGCCTGGTGCGGACTGGCGCGAATCGGACGATGTTTGTCTGGTGCAAGCCTGGCCGGTCCAGGCGATAGCCGGTCAGACTGAAGCGTCGCCGCGATGGCAGCGGTATCACGGCGCGAGGCGCAGCATGCTCGCGGTCGCCGCGGGGCGGCCTTGACCTGATGGCAGGCGCGGCCAGCCCCGCCCAGCCTGGCCAGCGGCCTGCTCACGGCAGCCCGCCTGACCCTGCTGGCTGGCCGCGGGGACTGATCAAGATGGTGATCACTACGGTGCCGCAGCCCGGCGCCCGATGCCCTGACCTGGAAGCAAGCCCTGTCCAGGCTGGCCGCCGTCAAGGACTATCCGAACAGGAGGAGCGACAGTGACTCGTTCGAGACCGGGGCCGGTGACCCCCGCCGCGCGGCGACTGATGGCGGCCGGACTGGCTGCGGCGGCCATGGCCGCCGGCGCGGCCGGCTGCAGCACCGCCAGCAGCGGCACGGGCAGCGGCAGCGGCACCGCGGCGGCCGCGCAGGCGGACCCGCTGGCCGCGCTGAGCGCTGATCAGATCGGCCACCGGGCCGTCGCCAACCTGGGCAAGGCCAGGTCAGTTCACGTCACCGGCCGGGTGTCGGACTCCGGTCAGCGGATCGGGCTGAACCTCCGGCTCCTGCGCTCTCACGGCTGCGTGGGCAGCATGAATCTGGCCGGCAAGGGCTCGTTCCGCCTGGTCCTGATCGGCAAGACGGTCTGGCTCAAGCCGGACAGCAGGTTCTGGCGCAGCTTCGGCGGCACTAACCCCGCCGTGCTGAAGATCCTGTCCGGCAAGTACCTGAAGACGACGCTGTCGAGCACGCTGGGCGGGCTGGCACAGCTCTGCCATCCCAGCGCGCTGGCCCGGGCATTCGAGAACAACAAGGGGACCGGCCTGGTCAAGGGCCCCGCCACGACGATTGACGGCCAGCACGCCATCAAGCTGACAGACAGCGGAGACTCAGCCGCCGCCTACGTGTCGGTGACCAGCTCCCCGGAACTGCTGCGGATCGTCTCCCCAGGGCCGAACGGCGGCACGCTCGACTTCACCGGCTATGGCGCCCCGGTGACGCTGCGCCCGCCGCCCGCCGCTCAGACCCTGGACGGCAGGAAATACGGGTTCTAGTCGTCGCGCCGGCGCCGGCGGCAGCGACCCTAAGTGCACCGCCGGCGATCCCGGCCAGCCCGGCTGGTTCCGGTCATGCGATATCCGACCGGGGTCCTACGGGCGT
>DASUBV010000333.1:0-13263 GCA_035763085.1 Streptosporangiaceae bacterium
CAGGCGCTGATTCCGGCAAGCTTTCGCGATCTTCATTAGTGAAGATGTTCATTTCTTCACTCTAGCGAAACTTTCCTTAACTTTCATCCGCCACGAGGCTGGCGCGCCCACCCGGCCTGTTGCAGCCTGGCAGCACAACCCGGGGACGACACCGAGGAGGGTTCCGTGACTGACCGTCGCCTCGAGGGCACACAGGATGCACAGCACATTGACGCCGAGGCCGCCAGGCTGGATCAGCAGTGGCAGGCTGACCCGCGGTGGGCGGGAATCGAGCGCACCTACTCCGCCGCGGACGTGATCCGGCTGCGCGGCTCGGTCCAGGAGGAGTACACCCTGGCCCGGCTCGGCGCCGAGCGGCTCTGGACGCTGATCAGCTCCGGCGGCTACGTCAACGCGCTCGGCGCGCTGACCGGCAACCAGGCCGTGCAGCAGGTCAAGGCCGGGCTGCAGGCCATCTACCTGTCGGGCTGGCAGGTCGCGGCCGACGCCAACCTGGCCGGCCAGACCTACCCCGACCAGAGCCTGTACCCGGCTAACTCGGTCCCGGCCGTGGTCCGCCGGATCAACAACGCGCTGCTGCGCGCCGACCAGATCACCTGGGCCGAGTCGCGCAACGCGGATGCGCCGCACTGGCTGGCCCCGATCGTGGCCGACGCCGAGGCCGGGTTCGGCGGCGCGCTGAACGCCTTCGAGCTGATGAAGTCCATGATCGCGGCCGGCGCCGCGGGCGTGCACTGGGAGGACCAGCTGGCGTCGGAGAAGAAGTGCGGCCACCTCGGCGGGAAGGTGCTCATCCCGACCGGGCAGCACATCAAGACGCTGAACGCCGCGCGGCTGGCCGCCGACGTGTGCGGGGTTCCCTCGCTCATCGTGGCCCGCACCGACGCCCAGGCCGCGACGCTCATCACCAGCGACATCGACGAGCGCGACGCGCCGTTCGTGACCGGCGAGCGGACCGCCGAGGGCTTCTACCGGGTGCGCAGCGGCATCGGCCCGTGCATCGCCCGCGGGCTGGCCTACGCGCCGCACGCCGAGCTGCTGTGGATGGAGACCGCCACGCCCGACCTGGCCGTGGCCCGCGAGTTCGCCGAGGCGATCAAGGACGTCTACCCCGACCAGCTGCTGGCCTACAACTGCTCGCCGTCGTTCAACTGGCGCGCGCACCTGGACGAGGGCACCATCGAGAAGTTCCAGCGCGAGCTGGGCGAGATGGGCTACGCGTTCCAGTTCATCACGCTGGCCGGCTTCCACGCGCTGAACCAGTCGATGTTCGAGCTGGCCAGCGGCTACGCCGAGGAGGGCATGCCGGCCTACGTGCGGCTGCAGGACGCCGAGTTCGCCGCCGAGACCGCCGGCTACACCGCGACGCGCCACCAGCGCGAGGTCGGCACCGGCTACTTCGACCTGGTCACCTCGGCCATCAGCCCCGACGCCTCGACCACGGCGCTGGCCGGCTCCACCGAGGCCGCCCAGTTCGCCGCCGCCCATTAAGAGGCCCTGAGCAAGAGGTGATCTGGAGGCGGGAAGAGCGCCACGAGGCCGTCTGTGCGGCAGTGAGCCAGGCCCTTGCGGGCCGGCAGAGTGGTCGCTCTTCCCGCCGTCGCCAGCCTGGCAGGTGTACCTGCCGGGCTGCAAGCCGGGCCCGGACATCCGGGGCGCGCATGACGGTCCCGCTCGCTCCCTGTCCTGACTGAGCGCTCGCTAGTGCCGCTAGCCTGAACGTCCAGGCCGGACGTCAGCCGAGGCTGGTCAGGGCGATGCGCTTCTCGGCCTCGACGGCGCTCTGCTCGGCTACGTCAGCGGCCGGAAGGCTGGTGGAGTCGATGACCAGATCAGCCGCCGATTCCAGCCAGGACCGTGACTGCTCGTACTCGCCGACGTGGTCGAGGCGCCACTGACCTACCTGGGGCGACATGTCGTCTGCCTTGATCCGCGCGGTGAGGGCATCCGAGTCGACATGCAGGAGCACATGGAAGATGTCCAGTGATGTCGCGCTGAAGCCCCAGGTCAGCTCGGCCCAGTAGTCCTGGCTCAGCACAGTCTGGGTGGCGATGAGGTGCTGCCCGGTGAAGCGGGCGATCTTCTCGGTGACGACAGGGACCAGCTCGCGCCACGGAGGCAGATCCTGGAAGTCCCTGACCTTGTGATCGTCCAGCGCCTCCAGCAGGAGGTAGCCCACGAGCTCGGCGTCAAAGAGCCGGGCATTCTCCAGCCGCGTGACCAGTTGCCTGGCCGTGGTGGTCTTGCCTGCGCCGAAGGTGCCGTTGAGCCAGATGATCACCAGCGGTCCTTCCCTGGTAAGTAAGAGGGAGAGTCACCGGTCACGGTCGGCCGGTGACTCTTCTGCTTGCTGCTGTCGGCCCAGCTGCCCGCCCGGGGAGGCGTTACCCCAGGAGGCCGGTGGGGTCGGAATAGGTGAAGTCGTCGTCATAGGCGCGGCGGCGGCGCCGCCAGCGCGACGGCATGAACAGCGGGAGCACCATCACCATGCCGAGCAGCGCCAGGATGCCGCCGTTGAGCAGCGTGCGGAATCCGACCTCGACGGCGTGCGAGTGCACCGGGATGAGCCGGTCCGCGCGGGTGGCGCTGACCAGCATCAGCGCCGACCACGCCAGCAGGCCCAGCCCCGGCAGGCCGGTGGCCAGCGGGGACACCGCCGGCGCGACCAGCATGATGCCCACGAGCAGCCCGACCGCGGCTAGCACGGCGAGCGCCGCGATGCCATGGCTGCTGGTCAGGCTCTGACCGGCAGCACGGACGCTGCTGATCTCCCAGACGCCCCATCCGGAGCCGCCGAAGACCACGCCCGCCATGATCGCGGCGAGCACGATCCCGATCACATGCCGCACTGCGATGCCCTCTCGGTGCGAAGCCGCGCGCTCGGTTACGCCAGCCACACACCATAGCCGCCTGATCGCGGCAGATGGGCGATTTGGGGTAGTGCGCGAAAGCGGGCTCAGGCCTGGACGGCGGGCGAGCCCTGGCCGGCCGGGCAGTGACCGGCCGGGTTGTGACCAGCACCGTGGAACCCGTTCTGGTTCATCATCGCGAGCACGTCCGCAGCGGCCGCGACCAGCTCAGGGTCCTCGCCGGCGCGCGCCGCCCGCAGCTCGGCGGTCAGCGGCGCGGCCCAGGTGAGCGGGGCGTCGGCGTGCCGGGACAGCATCATCGCGCCGGCCGGGCGCCCGGCCAGCGCCCGGCGCACGCGTGACCACAGGCGCGCGTAGGCGGCCTGCACGGTCGCCGGGCGCGAGCCGCCGGACGCGCAGCCGCCCGCCGCCGGACCTGGCGCGTCAGGCGGCCGGCGGGAATTGCCCGCGTCCAGCGCCGAGACAACCAGCAACACCGGATCCATGCCGCATCACCCCGAACAGTCCCCCGACTGCCTGTAGGCACATACTGTCACGCCCGTCCCCTGCCGCGCCGCGCAATTCGGGCAGCGGCCAGCCGCGCCCGGTTCACCGGGCCCGCCATCGCGTACAGCGGGTACGAGCCGCGCTCGATGAGCCGGAACTTCACCCCGCGCGCGCCGGGCGGCGGCTGGTAGCCCGGCGGGCGCCAGGCCAGGTAATCCTCGTGCATCCGGGCGAAGTACGCGCGCCGCTCGGCACGCGGCACCAGGCCGCCCGCCGACGACGAGGCCGCGTCCAGCACGGTGGAGTAGTGCCAGATGGCCCGCTCGAAGATGGCCGCGCGCACCTCGTCGGTGACCACGACGCCGGCCGCCTGCTGGGCCGCGACCAGGGACATCACCCGCTCGTAGGAGGCGAAGATGGCCAGATGCCCGGCGCTGGTGGTGGCCATGAACGAGCCGCGGCGGTCGCGCCGGTAGCGGTAGCAGACCTGGTCCACCGCGGCGATCGACTCGGCGGCCAGCAGCGCCGCGCAGGAGACCAGCACGTCCTCGTGGATGCCGGCCGCGAACGACACGCCCAGCTTGACCAGGAACTCGCGGCGCAGCAGCTTGCTCCACGACGTCATGGTCAGCTCGATCAGCCGCGGCTGCTGCGCCAGCGTGGTGCCGGCCGCCGGCACCCCGGCCAGCACCGCGGCGCCCGGATTCGGCTCGGTCTGCCCGTCGGGGTAGCTGCTCTCCCAGCCGATCAGCAGCATGTCCGGCGGGCTGGGCGGCGCGGCGGTCAGCCGGGCGCCGATCGCGGCGAGCGCCCCCGGCGCCAGCCGGTCGTCGCCGTCGATGAACCAGGCGTACTCCCCCGCGGCCATGCTCAGGCCCGTGTTCCGGGCGTTGCCCGGGCCGGCGTTGGCCTCCAGGTGCACCACCCGCAGCCGCGGGTCGGCCGCCGCGCGCTCATCCAGCAGCTGCCCGCTGCGGTCCGGCGAGGCGTCGTCGACCGCGATCACCTCGAGGTCGGGGCTGTCCTGCCCGAGCACCGAGTCCAGGCACTCGGGCAGGTACTGCTCGACCTCGTAGACCGGGATGATGACGCTGATCAGCGGCGAGCCGGGCATGGGCGGATCACGGCCGCTCGGGCGCCGGCTCGGGAGTCAGGGTCTCGGGGCCCAGCGCCTCAGGGCCCCGCGCCTCACGGCCCCCGGCCCCGGCCGCCAGCGAGCCCGGAACCAGCCCGCCGGCCGGCTCGTCCGGCGCGCCCGCCTGGCCGGCCCCGCGCAGCCGCGACGGCCACCAGTTCCACCGGCCCAGCAGCACCACCGTGGAGGGCACCAGCAGGGTGCGCACCAGGAACGTGTCCATCAGGATGCCCAGCGCCAGCCCGAGCGCGATGTCCCGGAACTGGCTGCCGCCCGACTGCCCGCCGGCCACCAGGCCGAACACCACGAACGTGCCCGCCAGCACCAGGCCCGCCGAGGTCACCGTCGTTCCGGTGACGCCGATGGCGCGGGTGACCGCCTCGCGCAGCGGCAGCCGGTGCGCTTCCTCCCGGATCCGGGTCATGACCAGGATGTTGTAGTCCTCGCCCAGCGCCAGCAGGAAGATGAACATCAGGAACGGCAGGAAGAACACCAGGCCCTTGTCGCCGGCGATCTCGATGAACACCAGCACCGACAGCCCGAGCGCCGCCAGGTAGGACAGCCCGACCGAGGCGATCAGGTACAGCGGCGCCACCAGGCTGCGCAGCACCAGGGCCAGCAGGATGCCGATGGCGATGATCGCGATCGGGATGACCTTGGCCAGGTCGGAGTTGGACACCGAGCTGATGTCATACAGCGCCGGCGCCTCGCCGCCGACCGCCGAGTCGGCCGCCCCGGCCGTCGTGCCGATCCGGGTCACCTCGGCGCGGATGGCCGGCACCGCGTTCAGCGCCTCCGTGCTGCCCGGGTCGCCCGCGCGCAGGCCGACCGAGAACTGCACCGTCCTGCCGTCCTGGCTGATGAAGTTCGCCGTGGCCCGGTAGGCCTGGTACTGCGCGGGCGGCACCGTGCTGCCCGGCGGCGGCGCCGGCGGCAGCAGCTTGGCCGGGCCCAGCGCCGCGTGCAGGCTGGCGAAGGTGGCCGGCGCCAGCATCGCCCCCGCCGGGTTGAGCGGCCCGGCCACCTGCGTGAACTCGCTGCTGTGCTGCAGCTCGGCGGTCGCCCTGGCCAGCACCTGCGGGTCGGTCCAGACCGGCTGGCTGAATCTGAAGATGGGCGTGGTGGGGTTGGCCGCCGACTCCGGGAAGTACCTGGTCAGCAGCGTCGACCCGGCCGCGGAGTCGCTGCCGGACGGCGGGGCGGTGCTGCCGCCGAAGCCGGCCGCGGTGTAGCCGAGCACGCCCAGCGCGAGCGCGCCGAAGCCGATCACGCCGATGGCCAGCGTCGCCGCGGGCTTGCGCACGATGCGGCCCGCGACCCGGCCCCACATGCCGGTCGTCCCGCCCTTGCCCTGGATGCTCCACGGCAGCAGCTTGGGCCGGCCGAAGACGGCCTGGAACAGCGTCCGCTTGATGGCCAGGATCGACAGCCGGATCGACAGCAGCGCGGGCAGGAGGGTGAGCCCGGCCAGCAGGGTCACGCCGATCGCGATCGCGAACGGGATGCCCAGGTTGGAGTAGAACGGGAAGCTGGCGGCCAGCAGGGTGAGCACCGCCGCGATGACCGTCGCCGCCGAGAAGGTGATCGACTCGCCGACCCGGGTGACCGCCTCGACCAGCGCCGTGCGGGCCGCCGGCCGGGACCCGGCCACGTCCCCGGCCAGGGTGCGCAGCAGCCCCCGCTGCGGGGCGCCGTCCATGCCGGTCATGTCGTGCCCGGCCCGGCGCAGCTCCTCGCGGGTCCGGAAGACCAGGAACAGCCCGTAGTCGGTGCCCGCGCCGAGCACCAGCACGATCATCAGGTACTGCGCCAGCGGCGACACCTGCAGGCCGTGCTTGGCCGCCTCGGCGACCAGCGGCCCGGAGATGACCACCGCCATCAGCGCGGGCGCCACCGTGGTCAGCGCCAGCGTCAGCGACCGGAAGATCAGCACCAGCAGCACGATGATGAAGATCAGCGACAGGTTCTGCACCTTGCTGCCGGTGCTGCCCGACGCCTTGGCCTCGTCCACCTGCACCGCGGTATCGCCGGCCAGGTGCACGCGCAGCCCGGACGGCAGCCCGGCGGCGGAGATCTTGGCGCGCAGCCCGTCGACGAGGTCCTCGGCGTAGTTGGGGTTGCCGCTGCTGGCCATGGAGGCCAGCGCCAGCAGCTGCTCGGCCTGCCCGTTGGCCGACCGGCCCACGTCGGCGACCCGCTTGACGCCGGGCACCTGGGTCAGTGTGTGCTGCAGCGAGGTCAGCGCGCGGACGTCACCGGGGGTCAGCGGCCCGGACGAGGTGGCCGCGATGACCGGGACCGGGATCAGGTTGGCGTTGCCGAACGGCGCGGCCAGGTCAAGGGCATGCTGACTGGGCGCGCTGGCCGGGAGGAACTTGGCGTTGTTGCTCTGCGTCACGCTCGACAGCGACGGCAGCTGGGTGACGGCCGCGACCGCGCCGACGACCCAGGCGAGCACGACGAGCCAGCGCAGCCGCACGGACCAGCGCCCGATAGCGCCGAAAATCGCGTCGATGTGCATGGCCAAGGAGCCTATTGCCCGCTGCGGACGCGTACGAACGCGAGTGCCCGACGCGCCGGGCGGATTCGCGTCCCGCGAAATTCCGCCGATCCGGGAACTCGTGTCCGGATGCTAACCCTCCGCCGGCCCCGGCGGCGCCCCTGACCCGGCTCCCGGCTCCGCCGGGTCCGCCGGCAGGCCGGCCGGCTCCCCCGGCTCCTCGTCGGCCAGCGCGTCCACCGCCGCGGTCAGCTCGCCCATCGCCGGCAGCGACAGCGCCAGCGTCGTCCGGCTGGCCGGCTGCAGCCGGGCCAGCGCCGTCGTCACGATCTGCGCGTTCACCTGCTGCCAGCTGGCCACCACCTGCTCGCCGGCCCGGGTGAGCTGCAGCACCGCCGTGCGCCGGTCAGCGACGCCGCCGCTGCGCTCGACCAGCTGCGCCCGGCTCAGCGCGTTGACCAGCGTGGCCACCGAGCTCGGGGCCAGCCGCAGCAGCCGGGCCAGCTGACCCGGCCGGGCGCCCGGGTTCTCGGCCAGGCAGGACAGGAACTCCAGCTGAGCGACCGACAGCCCGCCCGGCAGCTTGCCCGGCCGGCCGCCGCTGCCCTGCGCGCGGGCCGCGCGGCGCATCGCCCGGCGCAGCCGGGACACCACGTCGGCGACCGCCAGCCCCTCGGGGTCCGCCGGGCCGGCCCGGCCATCGCTCGCGAGCATGGCGATCAGGATAGCCAGCGCGGCAGGCTGGAGTGCTGGAACAATTACTGCCAGGCTTGTGCGGGACATGCCGGGCGCGGTGCTGGCCTGGCGGGTTGAGTGTGGGCAGACTCCTACCCAGGGGAGGTCCGATTTCCGCCCCTGCGCGGCCGGGCAGCCGGATGGGCAGCGCGCAGAAGGGACGTCTATGCAGGAGCTGCGCCTCGTCGCGGTGAGCGAGGACGGCACTTACGCGGTCCTCGCTGTGCCCGGGCGGGGCGGAAGATTCTCGTTGCCCATTGATGACCGGCTGAGAACCGTCGTGCGCGGTCAGTTCTCGCGGCTGGCCCAGTACGAGATCGAAGTGGAGAATCCGTTGCGACCAAAGGAGATACAGGACCGCATCCGGGCTGGCGAGACGGCCGACGAGATCGCCGATGCGGCCGGTATCCCCATCGACCGGGTGCGCCGGTTCGAGGGGCCGGTGCTCGCCGAGCGGGAGTACCGGGCCCAGGAGGCCCAGCGCTCGACCGTGCGCGGGCACACCGAGTCCGGCCCCGGCCCGCGGTTGGGCGAGATCGTCACCGAGCGGCTGGCCGAGGCCGGCGCGCGCCCGGAGGAGCTGGCCTGGGACTCGCGCAAGCGGGCCGACGGCAGCTGGCAGGTCCAGCTGCAGTTCACCCTCGAGGGGCGGCCGCAGATCGCCGAGTGGGTCTTCGACCAGCGGCGCCGGCACGTCATTCCCGCCGACGACATCGCCCGGCGGCTGTGCCTGCCGCAGGTCGACTGGCCCGCTGGCCGCCTGGGCGGCCTCGGCGCCGCGACGGCGACCGTGACCCCGATCGGCTCGCGGCTGAACGCCCACCACGGCGACTCGCGCGCCGACTCCGACCGCGCGGCATCCGACCGGGCCGCCGCCCGTGCCGCGCACGCGGCCAGCGCCGGCCCGCCCGCCGCGCAGCACGCCCGTCCCGAGCACGGGCCGGCCGAGCCGCCGCGGCCCGAGGCTCCCCGCCCGGCGGCCCTGGAGTGGTCCCGCGACCCGGCGCCGGCCGTGGGCCCGGCTCCCGCCCGGGAGACCGCGCAGGCCAGCCCGGCCGCCGCCGCCCCCGCCAGCTCCGCCCCAGCCATGCCGGCGAGCGGCACGCCCGCCGCCGCCAGCCAGCAGGGAGTGAGCCAGAACGGAACGGCCCAGGGCGCGGCTGCCACCGCCCCGCCGGCCACCCAGGAGGAGAGCGCCCAGGCGCCCGCTCCCGGGCCGGCCCCGGCTGCCCCGGCCCGGCCCGGCCGCAAGTCGGCCAAGAACCGGCGGTCGTCGGTCCCGTCCTGGGACGAGATCATGCTCGGCAACTCACGCGAGTAGGCCAGCCCGGCCCGCCGCCGGCGTCAGGGCGGCCCCGCGCGCGCGGGCGGAACACCGCCCCGGCCGGCGTAGCATGCACGCAAGCCGGGCACGCCAGGGGCGGCCGGGAACTTCAGCCGCGAGGAGGGCGACGGCCGTGGGCCAGTGGCTGGGGCGGTCCGGCAGGGCAGCCGCCGCTGCGGTGGTGTGCCTGGTCAGCGGGTGCGGCCTGGTCGGCGGCCCGGTCTCGCTGCACCAGGACGCGCCGGACCTGATGACCGTCACCAGCCCGATGGTGGACCAGGGCGCGATCGCCGCCCGCTACACCTGCAAGAGCAACGGCGGCCGCGGCGAGAGCCCGCCGATCTCCTGGCTGGACGCCCCGCCGGGCACCAAGTCCGTCGCGCTGGTTGTCGATGACGCCGCCGCCCCGATCAGCCCGCGGGTGTACTGGATCGTGTTCGACATCAACCCGGCGACCAGCGAGCTGCAGGCCGGCGCGCTGCCCACCGGCGCGCTGCAGGCCCGCAACAGCAAGGGGGTCACCGGCTACGAGCCGCCCTGTCCCGCGGGCGGCTCGCACCGGTACCGGTTCACCGTGTACGCACTCAACCGGGTGCTGGCCCAGCCTGCGGGCACCGGGCTGCGGGAGGCCTGGCAGGCGATCGCTGCGCACGCGATCGCCCGCGGCCGGTTCGTCGCGACCGCCCGGCCGTAAGGCACCCGGCTGCGCGGAACGACCGCGCCGCGATTGCCGCTGGTAATAGGCTCATCGCAGCCGTCAACACGGTTGGCAAACTTCTCGAAATGCATGACAACGGCCATAGTGCTCCGACACAATCGGTGATCAGGCGATCCTCCTCATAACAGAGGGCGATTACCACCTCATAACGGAGCAGGCACAGCTCAGGCAGCAGAGGACCGGCAGCCAGCCGGACCGGGGCCGCCCGGGCAGGCTCAGGGGCAGGAAGGACCCCGGCCGCAGTCGGGGGATCCGGACCGCGCAAGGCTCCGGGCAGGCAGTACTCAGGGCAGCACGGCACTGCACAGCTCAGCACACAGCACAGCCCTGGACGCTCCAGGGCAAACAGATCAGGGTGCTCGCACGACCGGGGGAGGCCCGCGCCGATGGCCGCGCGTGCCTGGCGGCGCCAACCCCCAAGGCCGTCGTGGTGGATGGTGTGATGACCGGGATACTCATCCCTCTCGGGGCCGTGATCCTCGTGGTCGTGCTTATCGCGTTCTTCGCGCTGAGATACCTGCGTGCGGACGACGCTGCCGCTGCCGACTTCGATGAACTGCCCGGCCCTCGCAGCATGCCGCGCGATGACGATGACCGGGACTACCGCGGTGGCGGGCGGCCCGCCCGCGGCCGGTCCCGCGACGGCCAGGGCGACGGACCCCGGCTGACCGGTGACGGCCCGCGCCTGAGTGCCGAGCCGCGCCGCGGGTTCGGCGGGCGGCCGGAACGCGAGCCCGCCCGCGACGGCTTTGCCGGTGACCGGCGGCCGCGCGGCGACCGCGGGTACGCCGATCCCGGCTTCGACACCGGGGGCTTCGGCGGCACCGGGGGCTTTGACGACTTCGACAGCCGCAACTTCGAGCGTCCCGCCGCGGCGCGCGGCAGTTCGCGCGACGCTGACCGCTCCCCCGCGCAGCGCCGCCCGGCGGCATCCGGCTCACGCGGCCGCGGCAAGTCCGGTCCCGGCGAGCCGGACTGGGACTCCCTGTCGGACGTCGACTACTGGACCGAGCTGGCCTCCGAGAAGACGATGGTCACCGACGCGCCACCGGAGCGCTCGTCTCGCCCGGAGCGCCCCGCCGACTCCCGCGGCGGCCGGCCGGGCCACGGAAACGGAGCGGCTCGCGATGCTGCCGCCCGCGATGCTGTTGCCCAGGAAGCCACCGCGCTGCTGCCGACCCGCCGGCGGCCCGGCAGCCGGGGCCCGGCCGAGTCCGGCCCGATGCCCGCCGCTGCTGGCGGGCGGGGCGGGGCCGATGCCAGCCGCGGCGCGATGCCCGGCCAGCCCTCGCGCGGTTCCCGGCCCGACGGCGGCAGCCTGCCCGGCCGCCGGTCCCGTGACCAGCGTGACCCGCGGGACATGCGCGACCCGCGGGACATGCCCGCCGCCGGCTACGGCGACGGCCGCGGCCAGCCCGCCGATGCGGGCGTTGCGGCCCTGGCCCGGCTGGCCAACGGCTCCGGCCAGCCTGTCCCGCTCAACGACGACCCGCTGACCAGCCCGTCCTTCCCGGCGGTCAGCGCGGCCGACAGCCGGTCCTACCGCGGCGGCCGGTCCGATTCCGGGCGCGGCAGTGACGGCTACCCGAGCGGCCCGTACCCGGCCGTGGCCGCCGACCCGATGGCCGCCTACGGGCGGCCCGAGGACGGCGCCCGGTCCAACGGCGCGCACTCCAACGGCGCGCACTCCAGCGGTGCCCACTCCGGCGGCGGGCACTCGAACGGCGCCCGGTCCAACGGCGCGCACAGCACCGGGTCGCACTCCGGCGGGTCCCGCGCCAGCGGCGGGCACTCCAACGGCCAGCTCAACGGCGGCCGCCACGGCGGCTCGCGGGCCAGCGGCGCCCCTGGCGGCGGGCTGGTGCCCGCCGGCGACAACGGCCTGCTGTCCGGCGGCCGCCAGAACGGCCAGGGCAACGGCCTGCTGTCCGGCGGCGACCAGGGCGACTGGGCCGGCCGCTACGGCCAGCCCGACGCTGCGGCGAACGGCACCGGGCCCAATAGCTACCGCCCGGCACAGCAGCCGCAACAGGCGCTCCCGGCTGCCCCTGCCCACCCCGCTGCCCCGGCGCCCGCGCCCGCCGCGGCCAGCTACCGCGATTACGCCGAGCCGCCCGCGTCGGGCAACCCGTACGGCAGCTACGTCACCCCGTCCGCCGGCTCCTATCCGGCGGCCAGCGCCGCCCCGGCCGGCGGCGAGCCCCGGTACGAGGCACCCTACGGCGGCAGCGGCTACCAGGAGAGCCAGGCCTACGCCCAGCCCGCCGGCCGGCACCTGGCGCCCTCATCCATGCACGCGGCGCCCGTGCCGTCCGCCCCGGCGCTGCCGGCGGGCTCCGGCTCCCTGCACGCCGCCCCGGTGGCCGACCCGGCCCAGTACGGCAACGGCAACGGCGCCTACTACGGCGGTGCTCCGGCCGGCGGCTACAGCAACGGCCACGGCAACGGCAACGGCAACGGCAACGGGCACAACGGCCACAACGGGCACAACGGCCACGGCAACGGCAACGGCCACGCAGCGCTCCCGGAGGGCCACGGTCAGCAGCCCGGCTACCCGGCTCAGCCCGAGTACCCCGCGGCCGGCTACGGGTCCCAGCCCTACGAGCAGGCGGCCTACCCGCCGGCCGACTCCGGGCCGGCCCAGCACGACCAGCGCGGCTACGGTTCCCCGGATCCGGGCTATGGCTCGGACGCCTATGGCGGTTACCCTGGCTACTAAGGGACCGAAGTTGACTGCACGCGCACCGCAGGCCTTATCAGGCTGGTCTGCTGACGCGGGACTTTGGCCTAGACCCCCCGCGTGAGGCAGGTGATATGCAGCACAGACCTCATGAGCATGCACGCAGCTACTACCTGCACCGGCTGGCGGCGGCGCTGGACACCCAGGGCTTCCCGGCCTCGGTGCGCACTACCTACCCGCCGGCCCTGCACGTATTCATGCCGGGCGCATCCATGCTCGCCGAGTCCATCGACTGCATGCCAGGCACCGACGACAACGGACGCCTGTTCTGGTACTACCGCTGGTCGTGGGGCGAGGCCCTGCACGACGCCAGCGACCCGCCCGGCGCCGCGGCCAAGATCGCCGAAGTACTCGCCGCGCGCTAAAGCGGTGACCACATATCTTCACCGGTTGCCGCGGAGTACTGGCCAGGCATAACCGTGCCTTAAGGTCCGGTGGCGGGTAGCGGACAACCCGCTACCCGCGGCTGGGGCCACATTGCCGCGGCTCAGGACGCCGGATAGCTGAGGCTCACCACGTCGGCCCGCTGCTGGCGGAGGTAGCCGTCGCTGACGGCTGCCAGGTCGATGGTGTGCCGCAGCACGGCCGGCTTCCCGTCCGGGACCTCGGCCAGCACGTCCCCCTGCGGTGACACGATCATCGTCGGGCAGTGCTGCTGATCCCCGGCGACGTTGGCCGCCAGCACGTACCGCTGCGTCTCGGCCGCCCGGCTGACCAGGTGGGCGCGCCACACTCCCGGCGGCTGCGCCGGGTTC
>DASUBV010000334.1:0-2411 GCA_035763085.1 Streptosporangiaceae bacterium
CCGCAGGGGGGGGCCACCACCTTGACAACCGGGGCAGCGCTGAGGTCCGCTCCGTGACGACCACCTGTACACCGGCGCTCGTGGGAGGTACTCGTGTCCCTCACCGACTTCGACCGTTACCCGCTGCTGTTCGGGCCGAGCCCCGTGCACCCGATGGACCGGCTCAGCGGTCGCCTCGGCGGCGCCCGGATCTGGGCCAAGAGGGAGGACTGCAACAGCGGACTGGCCTTCGGGGGGAACAAGACCCGCAAGCTCGAGTACCTGGTCCCCGAGGCTCTTCAGCAGGGCGCGGACACGCTGGTCAGCATCGGCGGGGTGCAGTCCAACCACACCCGGCAGGTTGCCGCGGTCGCCGCACGGCTGGGGCTGCAGGCCGTTCTCGTCCAGGAGAGCTGGGTCGACTGGCCCGATGCGGTCAACGACAAGGTCGGCAACATCCTGCTGTCGCGGATCATGGGCGCCGAGGTGCGCCTGGTCGAGGCGGGCTTCGGCATCGGCTTCAAGGACAGCTGGAACGAGGCCCTGGACGACGTGCGGCGACGCGGCGGCACCCCGTACGCCATCCCGGCCGGCGCCTCGGACCACCGGCTGGGCGGCCTGGGCTTCGCCAACTGGGCCTACGAGGTTCAGGCGCAGGAACGTGAGCTCGGCGTCTTCTTCGACACGATCGTGGTGTGCAGCGTCACCGGCAGCACCCACGCGGGGATGATCGCCGGGTTCGCCGGCCAGGACCGGCCGCGCCGGGTCATCGGCATCGACGCCTCCGCGAAGCTTGCGGACACCCGCGCCCAGGTCGAGAAGATCGCCCGCAACACCGCCGAGCTCATCGGCCTGGGCCGCGGGCTGCGGGACGAGGAGATCACGGTGCTGGAGGGGTGGGCCGGCGATGCCTACGGCATTCCCGTCCAGTCCACGCTGGACGCCATCCGGCTCACCGCCAGCCTGGAAGGCGTGATCCTCGACCCGGTCTATGAGGGGAAGTCCATGGCCGGACTCATCGACCTGGTGCGCAGCGGCGACATACCGGAAGACTCGAACGTGCTCTATGCCCACCTCGGCGGCCAGCCCGCACTCAACGCCTACAGCGGCGTCTTCCGCTGATTCCCGGTGGCCTGGTCGCGGAGCAGGATCATGCCGTTCCAGGGGCCGTGCCCGGGAACGTGGCGGAAGGCGTCGCGGGGAAGATCGGACTGCCAGCGGCCGGTCAGGGCAAGGCCGGCGGTCAGCTGGCCGACGGCGTCGGCGGCCTGGGCCCCGCGGCCGTTGCCGCCCAGGGCGATGGTGAGGCGACCGGGCTCGATGATGTCTATGTAGGGACGGCGGTGGGCGGTGTAAGCGTCTGCGCAGCGGCGGACGTGCCAGGCACGGACGCGCACGCCGGGCAGCAGGCCGGCCAGGACCTCGCGCAGGGCGGGCAGCGGGCCGTCATCACTGCCGCGGTCGTACCAGGCGCGGACGGCGGCCGGATCGGGCAGCCACCGGTCGATCATCGTGTTGGCGCCGAACTTGAGGTAGGTGCGCCCGTCGGGGTAGCGGATCGGCGGCAGCACGTACAAGTCCGCCAGCTGCGGGTGGTCGATCGCGGTGTTGATGCACGGCATCGCGTGCAGCTCCGCTGCCTGCTGGTCGTCGAGCTCGGCCATGACGTAGACCTCGGATTTGGCTCGCAGCGCTACCGGGACTGGCAGCAGGTCCGAGCCGGCTGCGAACGCGCCGCTGGCCACGATGACTGCCGCGGCGCGGAGCCGGCGGCCGTCGTCGAGCTCGGCTTCCGTCCCGGTGGCGGACCTGTGCAGGGCCCGGACGGTACCGGAGGTGATCGTGGCGCCGCTGGCTTGCGCCGACTGCGTGGCAAGGTCGACGTAGCGGCGCGGGCTGAAGAAGCCGGCGGCCGGCTGATACGCGATCGTCTCGTCCGCGCCGAACCGGACCATCGGGAACCGGGCATTTGCCGCCTCCGCCGCCAGGGCCTGAACGTCAGCGCCGGGCCGGCCGGGAGTACCGGCCGCGACGCTGAGGTCGCCGGTGCCGTCACGAGTCCCCGTCAGCGCCCCGCAACCCGTGATCAGCGTCGGGTCTAGTTCCGTCATGCCGTCGCGGGCCAGCCGGTTCAGCCCGGACCACACCGCATCCTGACTGAGGTCCCCGATGATGCGCCCCTCATCATGGTGCGCGCCGTACGGCCCGGAGCCGTCCGCGCCCGCCGCTGGCCTGATGGCCGTGACTGTGGCATGCGGCGCCAGGTGCCGGGCGATCGCAGCGCCGAACATCCCGTTGCCGACGATCAGGAAGTCCACGACAGCATCATCTCAGCGACCCACTGTGCCGGACTGGCGGATCGCGGGTGACCACGGCCCACACCACCTTCCCGTACGGCCCGCGCGGGAAGCTGCCCCACTCGGCGCTGAGGG
>DASUBV010000335.1:0-7457 GCA_035763085.1 Streptosporangiaceae bacterium
ATGAATCTTGGCCATAGACCGGCACCCTAGCGCGGGCGGCCGGCGGGCCCTGCCGGTAGCAGGCTAGGTCTCCGCGGGCGGCAGGTCCCGCACCTGCTGCCGGGTCAGGTCGAGCCGGATGCCGTCGCCGAACCCGGTCACGCTGCCAGACGGGATGGCCACCATCCGGCGGCCCAGTATGTGCCCCTCACGCAGCAGCACGTCGGTCACCTGGTGGCTGACCGGGTCAAATCCGGAGCCCTGGACCTGCCCGATCCGGGCCGAAGTCGCCGCCGCCGGTCACGGGCATGGCGCGCCAGTACAGCGGTGGCGCGGGGTCAGCGAACTTCGGTGTATTCACTGCGATCCAGCTGCACGAGGTTGGTGTACTCGCTGCCCTCCGGCTCGGGCGCGTCACTGGACTGGCCGTCGTTCAGCGGCCCAGCGCGGAAGCTGCCCGCCGAAAGGAGTTTGCGCAGGTGCCGCATTCCGCTCACGCCCGCGATCGCGACAGCGATGGCGGCGGCGAGGACCGTGCCGCCGAACAGCGCGAGCCCGCCGACGACGTATCCCAGCATCATCATGACGACTGCGGCCAGCAGCGCTGCCGGCACGGCCGCCACCAGCAGCAGCGCGAGCAGCGTCAGGGCCATCATGGCCCTGGCCGGCCTGTCCGCCGCCCGCTTCGCGTACCAACCGGACATCACGCTCACCTCTCATGGCCGGAGCCCGTCAAGGTCAGGCCCGCTTAAACAACACGATATGACGTGTCCCTTATATCAACGCACCGCCCTGGCAGAATCATCCTGCGACTGCCCGGCGCGCGGCGCCGGAGCGGCGCAACCCGCAGTCCTCCAGGCAAGGCGACGGGTCACCGGGGCACCGGGTCCGGTGCCGGGCCGGCCGGGGCCGCACCCGGTGCCGGGCCCTCCCCGCGGGCCAGCAGGTCCGCGGTCAGCAGGGCGTCGAAGTCAGCGGCGGGCAGCGGCCGGGAGAAGAAGAAGCCCTGGGCCACGTGGCAGCCGAGCAGGCTGAGCTCGGTGGCCTGGTCCTCGGTCTCCACGCCCTCGGCCACGACCGCGATCCCCAGGGCGCCGGCCAGGTCGATGATGGCGCGCACGATGGCCGAGTCCACCGCGTTCTCGGCGACGCTCTGGATGAAGGCACGGTCCACCTTCACCTCGTCCACCGGGAACTGCTTGAGGTAGGCCAGCGAGGAGTGGCCGGTGCCGAAGTCGTCGATGGCCAGCCGCGTGCCCAGCCGGTTGAGCTTCTTCATGACCTCGCGGGCACCGGACAGGTCCTCCATGACCATGGACTCGGTGATCTCGAACACCAGCAGGTCCGGTGGCAGCGCGCTAGCCTCCAGGACCGCCGTGACCTGGGTCAGCAGGCCGTTCTCCTGGAACTGGCGGGGTGAGAGGTTCACGCTGACCGGCAGGTCCGCGTGCAGCCGCTCGCGGACCGACCGCGCCTGGCGGCAGGCCTGGTCCAGGACGAACCGCCCGAGCGGCAGGATCAGCCCGGTCTCCTCGGCCACCGGGATGAACCGCGCCGGGCTGATCAGCCCGTGCACCGGGTGGCGCCACCGGACCAGTGCCTCCGCGCCGACGATGCGCTGCTCGCTGAGGGAATAGAACGGCTGGTAATGCACCTCCAGCTCGCTGCGCTCCAGCGCCTTGCGCAGCTCGGCCTCGATCTGCAGCCGCTCGGACGACCGGCTGCCCATGGCCGTCTGGTCGAAGACCCGGTAGCTGCCGCCGCCGCCCCTGATCTTGGCGTCATACATCGCCACATCGGCGTCGCGCAGCACGTCGTCGGCGGTCTTGCCCGGCTCGGTCAGGGCGATGCCGGCCGACACCCGGGCCACCAGCTCGTAGCCGTCGGCCAGGATCAGCGGCTTCTCCACCGCGGCGCAGATCCGCTCGGCCGCCGCGACCGCCACGTCGATGCCGGGCACGTCCCGCAGCAGCACCACGAACTCGTCGCCGCCGAAGCGGGCCAGCAGGTCGCGGCTGCGCACCGCGGTCTTCATCCGGGCCGCGATCGCGACCAGCAGCTCGTCGCCGGTGACGTGGCCCAGGCTGTCGTTGATGCTCTTGAAGCGGTCCACGTCGACGAAGATCAGCGCGTGCGCCCGGCTGCCCGCCGCCGGCTGCCGTAACGCCTGCTCCAGCCGCTCTACCAGCAGCCGCCGGTTCGCCAGGCCGGTCAGGCTGTCGTAGAACGCATGCCGGTGCAGCTGGTCCTCGAAGGCCTTGCGCTCGGTGATGTCGCGGAAGGTGATCACCGCCCCGGACGGCCGTCCGCCGCTCATGATGGCCGTGGCCGTGTACGCCACCGGGACCGCGCTGCCGTCCCGGCCGCGGAACCAGGCGTCCTCCTCGCGGATGGTGGTGCCCGTGCGCATCGCCGCGCGGGCCGGGGCGAGCAGGAAGTCCGGGGCGGCGACCGTCGCCTCGGTGACCGGGGCGTCGATGGCCATGCTGACCGGCGCGAGCTCCATCATGTCGGCGGCGGCGCGGTTGACGAAGGTCAGCAATCCGGCCGCGTCGATGGCGCAGACGCCCTCCCCGATGTTGAGGGTGATGGCGGACAGCCGCTCGCGCTCGACGTGCACCTGCTGGTAGAGCTCGGCATTGCGGAGCGCGCCGCTGCCCACCGCGGCCAGCGCCCGCAGCAGGCCCTGATCGGCCTGGTCAAAGGGCTCGTCGCGGCGGCGGCCGGCCGCCACCAGCCACTGCGGCACGCTGGCCACCACCATCGGCGCGGCCAGCTGGCCGGGGCCCGGATCGCCGCCGGCCAGGGCCGCCGCCGGGCTGCGCAGCAGCCGCCGCGCCGCGCCCAGGATGGTGTCCAGCACGGCCGGCTGCCGCAGGCACCGGTTGGCCTCCAGGGTGACCTCGTACAGCCCCTCCATCCGGGCCCGGTCGTACAGGGCGGCGAACCGGGCGCTGATCAGCTGGCGCTCCAGGACCAGGCCGGGGACCGCCAGCGCCAGCGTCCACAGGTGGACCTGGATGGCCACCGCCGCGATCACACCCACCAGCGCGCCGGTCCCGGCGAAGGTCACCTGGAGCGGCAGGTCGGCGGTGAACTCCCGCCAGGTGGTGCCCAGGGAGAGGACCACGGCCGCCACCAGGCTGGTGTTCACGGCCAGGTAGGTGGCCACGCCGGCGGCCATGGCAGCGACCGGCACCCAGGTCAGGTGCTGGGCCGGCACGGCGATCGCGCGGCTCGCGGCCAGTCCCAGCCCGGCCGCGACCAGCACCTGCCCGGCGTTGAACGCCGACTTGACCACCGGACGGCGCCGTCCGGCCTGCGCCGCGATGGTGGCCAGGGCCAGCGTGCCCAGGGTGACCAGCGGGGGGACGAGCAGGGCCAGGATCACGAAGAAGCCCTCGTCCAGGCTGAACGCCTCGGACTCGCCGCCCCGGTAGACCACGACCGGCCACAGCCAGCTGCCCAGGGCCAGCACGCCGATCACGCAGGCGATGACCCACTGGCCGTGGCTGACGGGCGCGGCGGCAGGCTGCCGCCATCCGGCCAGGACGACGGTCAGCGCGCCGCCCGCGATGGCCAGGGCGATAATCGCCCGGGTAGCACGGGGCATCTTCATCGCCCGCCTGCCGATACGGCCTGGTCAGTTCCAGGCTGACCCGGACCAGGCACCCCCGGACCAGGCCGCGCCGCTCCAGGATGAGCCCGCCCACGCTCTGTCGTTCCAGGCGCGGCCCGTCCACCCGCCGGCGTTCCACAGCGCGCCCTGCCACCAGCCGTCGTTCCAGGCCCGGCCGGTCCAGGCGCCGCCGTCCCAGTCCCCGCCGTCCCAGTTCAGCCCGTCGCGCGGATCGGTGCCGGACGGCAGGCTCACCGACATGCCCGACCACAGGCTCAGGTTCCAGCTGCTGAGGCGGCTGGCCGGGTCCAGCGAGATGAGCAGGCTGGCCAGTACCGGGAGCAGGCCGGCCGCGGACTGGTTGAAGCTGACCGGGCCGGCGTGGGCGGCAGCCCGGGCGCTGAGGGCGCCGTGGCCGTCCACGAACGGGTTGCCCAGCGGGCCGGGGCTCGCCGTGGCCAGCAGGCGGCCCTTGAGCTGGTTCGGCGTCAGCCCGGGGTTGTCCGCCAGGACCAGGGCCGCTGCCCCGCTGGTGATGGCGGCACTGAACGAGGTGCCCGAGCCGACGAAGGTCGCCGTGCCGAGCCGGCCCGAGGGATAGCTGGTGTCGATCGTCGAGCCGGGCGCCGCCAGGCTCACTACCGACCGGCCCGAGGTCACCAGGTCCGGCTTGGCCCAGCCGTCAGCCGCGGTCGGGCCGGCCGCGCTGAAGTCATTCATCTCGTCGTCGCCGGGGTCAGGCGTCGCCATGTCATCCAGGGCGCCCGCCGTGATCACCAGCGGGTCGTCGCCGGGCGACAGGATCGTGCCGTTGAACGGCCCGCTGTTGCCCGCCGAGACCACCACCGCGATGCCCGAGTTCCACGTCGCCTCGGCCGCCTGGTCCAGCGCGTTGGTCTCGGTCGGCTGGCTGGACTGGAAGCCCAGCGACAGGTTGAGCACCTTGATGCCGTACTGGCTGCGGTGGTCGACGGCCCACTGCAGGCCGGTGATCAGCGTGCTCAGGTGAGTGGTGCCGTCCGCGCCGGCCACCTTGATCGAGACCAGCCGGGCGCCGGGGGCCTCGCCGGAGTACTGGCCGCCGGAGGAGGCGCCGTTCCCGGCGATCAGGCCGGCCACGAAGGTCCCGTGCCCGTAGCTGTCCCGGAACGGGTCGCCCGCGCCGGTCAGGTCAGCGCCGCCGGCCAGCCGCCCGGCGAAGTCCGGCAGGCTGTCGATGCCGGTGTCCATCACCGCGACCGTGACGCCCTGCCCGGTGTCGCCGGCCGCGGCCAGCTGGTCCGCCCCGGTCTCCTGGCGGAAGACATCCGACGGCGTGTGCGGCCCGGTGGACTCAGCGGGCGCATCGGCGGACCCGGCCGGCCCGGCGGCGGCGGCGGACCCGGCGGCAGCGGTCGTCGACTGCACGCTGACCTGGGCGTCGGGCGTCACGGAGATGCCCGGCAGCGCGTCCAGCAGCGGCACCAGGGCCGGGGCAAGCGCCGCCTCGACCCCGTTGATCAGGTGAAACGTCGTCAGGATGGTGCCGTTCAGCCCGAGCACCGCGGTGGCCGCGCCTAATACCCCCGTGGAGGTGACGATGACGTTCTCGGTGACGCCCGCGGACGCAGCCGGCGCCCCGGCCGCCGACATGCCGGCTAATGCCGCCACGAGTGCCGCGCCCGCGGCGCCGATCCGGCGGGCCTGCCGGAGCTGCTTGCCGTGCCGGACCGGTGTGTCGGATGAGCTCGCCTGCGACATCTGGCCATCCCCCTCGGATGCCTCTGGGCTGCCGTCCGCGGGCTGCTGCGGCCGCGGACACTGGGCCCGAGACCTGGGTCCCCCCCAGGATCTCAACGCTGAGCATAAGACTCATCACGCACCGGAATCTGACTTTTGCAGAATGCAACCTCCATGTGGGAGCAACAGCCGGTCCCGGCCACCGATCACCGTTACGCCGCCGCGCTGGAGCGGCTGCTGAACCGGCCGGGACAGCCGCGATCCGGAGGGGCCGGGTCGCGGCCGTCCCGGCCGCCCGGGGCAGCCTCGCCTACCCTGGGAGAAAGACGGGCCGGCCAGGGCGGCGGATAATCGTGCCGAAGCCCGCACACTGCGCAGCACAGGGAGGACCTCCATGCCGGCCGTCCAGTTCGATGCGGCGATGTCGCGCCGGGTCGAAGTCACGTACACCACTCCGGAGGTCGCCGGGCAGCGCCGCATCATCATCGGCGCGCTGTCGCTGCAGCCAGGTGAGCGAGTCCTGGACATCGGCTCGGGGCCGGGCTTCCTGTCCTGTGAGATGGCGGCGGCCGTCGGGGCGTCCGGCTCGGTCACCGGCCTGGACTCCAGCGAGCACATGCTGATGCTGGCGGCCGGGCGGCAGGCCCCCGCCCACGTCAGCTTCCGGCCCGGCGAGGCGACCAGCCTGCCCGTCGAGGACGGCGCGTACGACGTCGTCACCTCGACGCAGGTGTATGAGTACGTCGCCGACATGCCGCGCGCGCTGGCCGAGGTGCGGCGCGTGCTGCGCCCCGGCGGGCGGCTGCTGATCATGGACACCGACTGGGACTCCGTGGTGTGGGCGTCCTCCGACGACGACCGCATGCGCCGCGTGCTGAGCGCCTGGGACGACCACCTCGTTGACCCGCACCTGCCGCGCCGGCTCGCCGGGCTGCTGGCCGACGCGGGGCTGCAGGTCACCGACTGCCAGGTGGTCCCGCTGCTGAACACCAGCTGCTCCGAGAACAGCTACAGCGCGTCGATGATCGGCATGATCAGCGAGTTCGTCCCCGGCCACGGCGGCATCACGCCCGACGAGGCGGCCGCATGGGCGGATGACCTGATCAGCCTCGGCCGGGACTATTTCTTCAGCCTCAACCGCTACCTGTTCCTGGCCTCTGCCTAGCTGTCCGGGATTCCTGCCAGGAGAGCGCAGCTCGCGACGCCAGCGTGTAAACGATGGCGCCCGCCATGAAAATGGGCCTGTGCCCGAAATGGCCGCCCGGGGAATCAGGGCGGCCAGGGCCACGGCGCAGGCGCTCACCAGCCATTCAGGCCCGCAGGCGAAAGACGGAGCTCGCACTGCATGGGCCGGCCGGGCAACGCTCACGATCAGGGCATCCAGCACCATCATGACCTGAGCGGTGCACGCCACCCTCAGCGTCAGCCGCCAGGACCCTCCCGCGCAGTCCTGGCCTCAGCCTGCCGAAAACCCGTGCTGCAAAGGGTTATTGGCCGAGCGTGGCTCCCGGCCGGAAGGCTATAGTTCTGCGGCGGAACCTTTGACATTCAGTTCCGCCGGGGGGCATTGTGCGAGCAAAGCAAGTTGTTCCTGGAATGCGCCTTTTAGCGGGCCGCTCAGCTGGTTTTGCCATCGGCGCCGGCGCGGTACTCGCCGTTGTCGCGATGCTGCCACCGCAGGCCGGCCCGGCGCGGGCGGCCGCCAGCGCGCCCGCGCGGCCGGCGGCCGCACAGCAGCGCCTGGCGCCGGCCGCGGCGTCGCAGGGCTGGCCGGCCTACCTGTTCGGGGCCCGCCATCCGTCGGCCACGACCGGGCCGGCGACGATCACGCCGGGCAATGCCGGCAGTCTCCAGGCTGCGTGGACGTTCCAGGAGCAGCCGCCAGCGAGCAGCACCCAGCCGCCGGGCGGCTTCAGCGCGAGCCCGACGGTGGCGGACGGGATGGTCTTCATCGGCTCCCAGGACGGGGACTTCTATGCCCTGCGGGAGTCGACTGGCCAGCTCGTGTGGAAGCGCACCTTCGACTACCAGGAGCCCGGGAGAAACGGCAGGTGCAAGAACGCCCGCGGCATCGTGGCAACGGCCACCGTGGCAGCTGGCCCCCGGACGAGGAAGCCGACCGTCTACGTCGCGGGTGCCC
>DASUBV010000336.1:0-3702 GCA_035763085.1 Streptosporangiaceae bacterium
CGGCCGTTTCGGGTCGCTGGCCATGTGCGGGCACTGTCTTGCGTCGAGTCAATGTCGAACCTCATATTTCTTTCCTGAAGTTGACAGCACACCCGTATGTACGCATATGCTGCCCGCGAGGTTCAACTCATGTTGTTCATCGGCGAACTGTGAATCATCTTAATGTGATCGACCGGCCGCCGGTCCCTGCACCGCCAGGGCTGGATGGGCCCGGCCAGGCCACGGCCTGGCATCGGCGCAGCTCGCAGTCAGCGGAGGAGGTGCGCCGTGCACCAGGTGACGGCTGATTCCCGGACTCGGCAGGCCGGACCGGTGCCCGCGGCCCGGCCTGCCCCGCCTGGCGAGGTCGTCCTCGTCGGGGCGCACGGCGGCGCCGGGGTGACCACTCTGGCCGGGCTGCTCCGCCCGGCCTGGGACATGGGCGCAGTCAGGCGTCCCGGTCCTGGCCAGGGCCCGCTGCGGCCCGCGGGCAGGCCGGTGGTCCTGGTTGCCCGCAGCACGGCCACCGCCGCAGGCCGCGCGGTGACCGCGACCGGGCTGCTCGCCGCTCAGGGCGTGCAGGTCACGGTGCTGGCCGTGATCGGCGACGGGCTGCCCGAGCCGGCCGAGGCCAGGTACCGGTTCCGCGTCCTGGACGGCCGGTTCGGCGCGGTCGTCCGTGTCCCGTTCATCCCCGCGTTCCGCCTGGCCGCCGACCCTGCGTCGGTCACCCTGCCGCGCCGGGCGCGGCACGCGCTCGCCGAGATCCGCGTGCTCGCCGGCCAGCAGGCCTAAGCGAATCCCTAACAAGACCGTAAGGAGAAGCAGATGCGATTCATCCTCCAGGCAGCAGCAGCCCACGCCGTTATGGCGGGCTACCTAACCGCTCACCGGGCCTGGCAGTACCTCGCCGGAGGGGCCCCCAACCCCCCGGCGCAGGCACCGCCCGGGCTGACCGCCCCGGTCAACACGATCCTCGGCTGGGGGAAATGGGGTGTCCTGGTCTGCGGCGTCGCGGGCCTGCTGATCTGCGGCGGGAAGATGGCGATCGGGCACCGGAACCGGGCCGCCTTCGCCGCGGACGGCGCGACCGGCGTCCCGTGGGTGCTGGCCGGGCTGAGCCTGGCCGCGGTCGCCGCCGCGATCGCCGGGGTGTTCCTGTGACCGGCGCCCGGCGCCTGATCCTCCCGGCCGCCGCGGTAGCGGCCATCCTCCTATGCGCCGGGCTGGCGTTCGCCCTGACCGGCCGTCCGTCTTCGCCGCGCAATCCGGCCGTCACGGCATCGGCGCCGGCCGGTCGGGCAGGCGCTGCGGGCCCGGGCGGCCAGGGCCAGCCCCAGGTACCCCGGGTGAGCCTGGCCAGCGTGCGGTGGAGCAGCTTCTACGGGGTCGAACTGCCGGTCTCCGCGCAGGCGGGACCGTCCGGCACCAGCGGGGGCATCGCGGCGGGCTTCGCGCACACCCCGCTGGGGGCGCTGCTGGCCGCAGTCAACATCGGGGTCCGCGCGAACGCGCAGTGGGGTCCGCGGATATTCGGCGCGGTGATCCGCCGCCAGGTCACCGGGCCTGATGCTGCCGCGCTGCTGGCCGCCTGCCAGGCCGCCTACGACCAGGCCGCCCAGTCCAGGCAGGTAGCCGGCGGGCAGCCGCTGGGAACCGTGCACGTGACCGAGCAGGCGTTCCGCTGGATCACCTACACACCGGCAGCGGCCATCCTCGACCTGGTAAGCGCCGGACCCGGCGACGGCGAGGCCACGGTACGCGCCTCGGTCCAGGTGGAGGTCGTCTGGGACGGCGGCGACTGGAAGGTGGTCGCCCCGCCGGGCGGTGACTGGGGCAACTCAGCCGCTGAGCTGTCCTCGCTGGCCGGGTACACCGCCTTCCCCGGGCAGGGAGGCGGACGCTGATGGCCTGCCCCGTGCTCATCTCCCCGGCCTGCGTCGTGGCCGGCAAGGTCGTCGGCGCCGTGGCGGGCAGCGCCGCCTCCGGCGCGCTCAACGGGATCGCCGCCGCGATCGAGTCCGGGATCAGCTGGATGGTGACCCAGACCTCCACCTGGTGGGTCCAGATCCCGTCCCCGGCCCTGGCCGGCGAGCCTGCCGTAGGCCAGCTCCAGCGGTGGATGCTGCCGCTGACCGTCGCGGTCGCCGTGCTCGGGCTGATCATCGCGGGCGGGAAGATGACGCTGACCCGCCGCGCGAACCCGCTCATCGATGCCGGCTCCGGGCTGGCCGTCATCGCCGCGACCTCGGCCGTGGGCGTCCTGCTGCCCTCGCTGCTGATCAAGGCGGGCGATGCCTGGTCCACCTGGGTGCTCCAGGCATCCACCGGCGGGCAGTTCACCCAGCGGCTGGTCAACGTGCTGACCCTCGGCGGGTCGACCGCGTCGGTGGTCGTCGTGCTCGGCATCGTCGCCATCCTCATCTCCGCCATCCAGGCGGTACTCATGCTGTTCCGGCAGGGCGCCCTGATCGTCCTGGCGGGGGTGCTGCCGCTGGCCGCGGCCGGGATGCTGACCCCGGCCACCCGCCGCTGGTTCCCCCGCGTCACCGGCTGGATGCTCGCGCTGATCTTCTACAAGCCCGCCGCCGCGGCGGTATACGCGACGGCATTCACCATGATCGGCACCGGCAAGGACCCGCGCACCGTGCTGATGGGCTTCACGATGGTGTTCCTGTCGCTGCTGGCGCTGCCCGTCCTGATGCGGCTGTTCACCTGGACCACCGGGCACGTCGCGGACGCCTCCGGCGGAGGCGGCTTCCTCCAGACCGCGCTCCAGGGAGCGGTAGCCGTCGGCGCGCTGCGCGGGATGTCCGGCGGGGCAGGCGGCTCGGGCCCGGCCGAGCAGGCCCGCATGGTCAGCGCCCGGCTCGGCCCCGCCGGTTCCGGGCCAGCCGGGGTGTCGCCGTCCGGCACCGGAGCCCGGCCAGGTACCACGCCCGCCCCTGCTTCCGGCGCGCCCGCGGGCACAGCGGCAGGATCGGCCGCAGCGGCCCCCGCTGCCCGGGCAGGGGCGGCTTCCGGTGCCGCGGCCGCCCGCGCGAGCACCGGGGCGGCCGCAGCAGCCAGCGCGGCCGGGTCGGCCGGTATCGCCGTATCCGGGCTCGCGGCAGGCGCGGCCAGCGCCCGCCGCACGGCAACCGAGGCCATGCAGCCGCCCGGCACCCCCGGAGCAGACCAGTGAGCAACCACGACACGGACACGCCCCGGGACTACGGCGGGTGGCGCCGCCGCCGCGGCATCGGGATGTTCGGGCTCGGCGCCGCGGGGACCACCGCAGTGCTCGGCGCCCTGCTCATCTTGATCATCACGGCCACCGCTGACGCCGCCGCGCTGCCCTACCTCGCGCCCCCGGTCCTGCTGGCCGGCGGGCTGGGCCTGGCCAGGATCGGCGGGGAGCCGCTGCCCACGGCCGTGCTGCGGCGAATCCGCTGGCAGTACGGCTCGGCGCGGAACTGGACCCGCTACCGGGCCGCGGTAGTGGCGGAGCATTCCCCCGGCTTCCCGATGCCCGGGGTGCTGGCACCGCTGACGCTGCTCGACTGCGAGGACGGATACGGCGGGCACTACGGCATCGTGCTGGACCGCCGCACCGGGCTGATGACCCCCACGCTGCGGGTGATCCCCGCCTCCACCTGGCTAGCCAACCGCCAGGACGCCGACACGTGGGTCGCGAACTGGGGCGGCTGGCTGGCATCACTCGGCTACCTGCCCATGGTGCGG
>DASUBV010000337.1:0-7349 GCA_035763085.1 Streptosporangiaceae bacterium
GTACCCGGGCCGGGCCGCGGAGGACGTCGCCCGGCAGTGGCTCCGGCTCGGGCCGCGCCTGGTGATCATCAGCCGCGGCGCGGCGGGCGCGCTGGCCGTCCGCGGCGCCGGGTCGGTGCTGCACCGGCCGGCCTACCCGGCGCAGGTGACTGACACCGCGGGCGCGGGTGACGCGTTCACCGCGGCGCTGCTCGGGCGGCTGTACGTGCTCGGACAGGCGGGCCGGCGCATCGAGGGGCTGCCGGGCCGCGAGCTCGCGACCCTGCTGGACCAGGCGGCAGCGGTGGCGGGCGTGACCTGCGAGCGGCCCGGGGCTGATACGCCGACCGCGGTCGAGGTGCGACTGGCCCTGCGGGCGCGCTCCCGCCAGCGCGACCAGGCCCTCGCCCGCTGAGCAACACTGCCGCTGAGCAAACCCGGCCGCCGCCGCGCTGGCTACGGCGCGCCCCCGGGCTGGCCAGCACGGGGGGACGGGCTGCCGGACCGCGGATGCCGGGCCGGCGCAGCCAGGCTGACCAGCGGTCGCGAAGCATCGTTTATGTCCTGTTAACAAATTCCGCTGCAACATTTCCGGTTCGTTAACGGACCTGCCTTTACGTTCCTGCTAGCAGTCCAGCAGCGGGAGGAATGAGGCCGCCTTGGGTATCCGACCACCTGCACGCCATTCGACTACCGGACCCGGGCGTTTCCTGGCCCGGCTGCCCGCCGTCTCGGTCGCCGGCGCGGCCACCGTCCTGGTGGTCGCCACCGCCGCCGCCCCGGCCGGGGCCAGCGTCACGAGCCCCGGCCAGGCCCGCCAGGCCACCACCGCGAGCGCGCACGCCACCGGCACCGCGCACGCCGCCGGAACGCGGGGCGGAGCGGCCCTGCCGGGCATCGCGGGCCGCGACATCACGCCCCCGGACGTGCCGTACGCGCTGCCGGTCAAGCTGCCCGCCGACACCAGCTCCCCGCCGGTCGCCGCCGACGCCCCCTACACCCCGGCCGTGCTGAGCCTCATCGCCCAGCTCGAGCCCGACAGCCCGCCCACCGAGGCCGAGCTGGCCAACGCCAGCATCCTGTTCCACGGCGGCACCAACGCCACCTGCCACAACGTCGGCCCCACGGCCGCCCCGTCCGGCACCACGCCGAGCATCATGCCGCCGTGCTGGACCGACGCGCAGGGCGTCAACACCTTCTCCGGCCCGAACGCTGAGATGACCACCGGGCCCACCACGCTGATGAACCTGGCCTCGGCCTTCGACCGGAACCTGGCCAACGTGTGGGGGCAGACCGAGGGCACCGAGAGCCGCGAGCTCATGGTGACCGGCCTGTTCGGCCCGCAGACCGACATCGACCGACTGCCCAACTGGGGCCGCAACCTGACCACCACCGGCGAGGACCCCTACCTCAGCGGCCAGTCAGTCGCGGCGCAGATCAACGGCATCCAGAGCGCCGGCACGCTGTCCCAGATGAAGCACTTCGCGGTCTACAACGGGCAGAGCCAGAACACCAGCACCGAGATCTCCGACCAGGCGCTGCACCAGATCTACCTGACCCCGTACGAGGCCGGGTTCGTCAGCGGCCGGGCCGCCGCGACCATGTGCTCCTACCAGATCTGGCAGGACACCGCGACGACGCTGCCGTCCACGGTGCCCGTGCTGAGCAGCACCGCGCCACTGAGCCCGTATGCCAGGGCCGGCCAGAGCCCGCGGACCTGGCCGCTGAATGAGTCGCACTACTCCTGCGAGCAGCCGCTTACGCTGACCTACGCGCTCCGTGACCTGTGGGGCTCGGACGCGATGGTCGGCTCGGACTACCCGGCCACCCACTCCACCTCGGCCATCTCGCAGGGCGAGGACCAGGAGCAGCCGACCACCAGCGGCTACTTCAGCGACAGCAACAGCCTGTCCACCACCTCCGGCGGCGGCTTCGGCGGCCCGCCGTCCGCCTTCGACGCCACCGGTGACACCTGCGCGGACGCCTCCGGCAGCGCCGAGTCGTGCGCCGCGCCCGGCGCCGTGCATGTCGCCGGCGTACCTGGCGCCGGCTGCCCGGCCACCGGCTGCACGCTGGTCCAGGCCGTCGAGAACGGCTCGGTCCCGCTGTCGGTGTTCAACCAGGCGCTGGCGACCATGCTCTACCAGGAGCAGCGATTCGGGCAGCTGGGCTGCGACCAGGCCCCGAAGGCCGCCAGCTGCACCAATCCCGGCGGCGTGAACGGCGACCGCAGCGGCAATGCCCCGCTGCCGGCCGGCCCGGCGCACGGCGCCACCCCGTCCGCCGACCTCGGCACCAAGAGCGGTGATGAGGCCGTGGTGGAGAAGGAGTCCGAGGAAGGCGCCGTCCTGCTGAAGAATGACGACAGCGCCCTGCCGCTCACCCGCAGTGACCTGCACGGCGGCATCCTGGTCACCGGGCCGGGTGCCGAGTACACCGTCGCCGACCCGACCGGTGAGGCCTCGGTGGGCTTCGCCGACCGCGACGCGATCAGCCCGCTGGAGCAGCTCCGGCAGTTCAGCGGCGACCCCGGCGCCTTCAGCTACGTGCCGGCCAACTCGCCGTCCGGCGAGCCGGTGCCGTCCTCGGCGCTTTCGGACTCCGGCTCGTCGGTAACCGGGCACCTCGACCGCACCACCGGGCCGGGCTCGCCGGGGACCGACTCGTCCATCGACTACACCACCGCCTCCGGCCAGGGCCAGCTCGCGGCCGGCGACTACACCTGGACCGGTTACGTGTATGTGCCGGCCACCGACAGCTACACGTTCCGGTTCCAGTTCTCCGGCGGCGTGCCCGCCTCCGACGTCACCTTCAGCCTGGACGGCGCCGCCCAGCAGCTGGGCCCGCCGGCCGACATCTACGGCTCCGGCGTGACCGGCGCGCACAGCGCGGCGCTGCCGGGCACCCCGACTGACACCGGTTACACCCAGGCCGGGCTGACCAACGAGGCCACGTCCGCCGCGACGCTGACTGGCGGCACGTATCACCAGGTCACGATCACCTTCAATAACGAGACTGGCGGACCTGCCAGTTTCCGGTTCGCGTACTCACGCGCCGCCGGGGACATCGCCGATGCCGCCGCCGCGGCCAGGGGCAAGAAGCTGGCCGTGGTGTTCCTCAACGACAGCCACGCCACCACCTCCATCGCCAACCCGTACGGTTCCTCGCCCGCGACGATCTCGGCGCCCGAGCAGCTGACCGCGGCCAACACCCAGCTGGTCGAGGCGGTCGCCGCGGCCAACCCGAACACCGTCGTGGTGCTCAACTCCACCAACCCGGTGCTGATGCCGTGGATCGGCAGCGTCAGGTCGGTGCTGGAGATGTGGTTCTCCGGGGAGGAGGGCGGCACCTCCACCGCGCGGCTGCTGCTCGGCCTGGCCGACCCCGGCGGCCACACCGACATCACCTGGCCCGCCAGCGCCACCGACACCATCTGGGGCTACAACGAGAGCGTCCCGCTCTATCCCGGCGACACCACCGGACCGCACCTGGAGCGGCTGAACAACGGCCCGGACGGGACGACCGACGAGACCGAGGGCATCTACAACGGCTACCGGTTCTTCGACAAGGAGGGCATCACCCCGCTGTTCCCGTTCGGCTGGGGCCTGTCCTACACCCGGTTCGGCTACTCCGGCCTGCACGTCAGCCGCACCAGCGACGGCGGGCTGAGCGTGAGCGTGCGGGTCACCAACACCGGCCACGACACCGGCAGCGCGGTGCCGCAGGTCTACCTGGGCGCGCCGGGCAGCCATCCGGCGGGCGTCCAGTTCGCCGTCCGGCAGCTGTCCCAGTTCGACCGGGTCACGCTGGCACCGGGCCGGTCCGCGACCGTCACCATGACCGTGCCGCTGCGCCAGCTGCAGTACTGGTCGGCTGACCAGCAGCAGTGGATCACGGCCGCTGGCCGCCGGACCGTCTATGTCGGGGACGCCGACTCGGCGTCCAGCCTGATGCTGCACGCCACGGTCACCATCCCGGCCGCGGGCAGCATCAGCTGCTCCGACGAGCAGCTCAGCGCCGTGATGGTGCAGGGCAGCCTGACCGTCCCGGCGGGCTCCTGGTGCGACCTGATCGACACCTCGGTGGCCGGCAACGTCCAGGTCAGCGGCACCGGCGTGCGGATCGCCGGGTCCACGATCGGCGGCAACCTGGAGATCACCGGGGTCAGCGACGCGGCTGACCCGCTGAGCTCGGGCGCCAACGTGGTCTGCAATTCCACCATCAATGGCAACCTCGACCTGCACGGCAGTTCGGTGTCCGCGCCGTGGAGCCTCGGGCTGTGCGGGGCCAACACGATCAAGGGCAATGTCTCCGTTACCGGGAACGCGGCCTCCGGCAGCTCCATCACCGGCAACACGGTCGGCGGCAGCCTCACCTGCGCCGGCAACGGCACCCTGGCCGTGTCCGGCAACAAGGTGACGGGCCGCGCGCAAGGACAGTGCGCCCGTTGACCGCGGCGCCGGCTTCCGCTGGTCGGCGCGGCCGGGCTGCCGCGGGGGGTCGCTCCCCGCGGCGGCCCCGGGCCGTTCCCCCGGCCGGCTCCCCCGGTCCGCCTGACTGCCCCGGCTCCCCCGGCTCGCGGCCAGGCGACCGGGGCGGCGCGCGCTCCGGCTCGCGGGCCGTGCTGCGGGGCGGCCCGCGGACCGGGCCGCGTGCTGCTGCCCTGGTGGCGGGCGGCGCGGCGGCAGCGGTGCTCGCCGCGGCCCTGGGCGGCTGCGGCTCGGGCGGGCCCGCGGCCGGGCCGGCCCCGGGGCGGGTGTTCCTGACCCGGCAGCAGGTATCGCTGGGCGAGGTCCAGCAGGCGGTCACCGCGCTGTACCGGGCTCGCCCTGGCATCGGCAGCTTCACCGTCCAGGACGTCCAGTACTCGGCCCGGTCCTGGCGGCCGATCCTGCGCGAGTGCACCTCCGGCACCGGCGCTGGCGGTGGCGCGGCGGCTGGCGCGGCGGCGCAGACCGCCGAGTCGGGCCAGCTCATTGCCTGCGCCCCGCTCATCTTCTTCCTCTACAGCTACGGCCGCATCCGCGGCGTGCCCGCGGCTGCCGCCGCGGCCGGGAAGCTGTACTGGTACGCCGTCACCCACATCAGCGGCCCGTCCAGCGCCCGGACCAGCCTGAACGAGCTGCTGCGCAGCTGGAAGCTGCCCGTTCCCGCGCTGACCCCCGCCGAGGCCAGCAAGGCCGCCGAGGCGTCGGTGGTCGCCGCGGCCAGCAACGCCATCGTCGCCGCGAAGACCGTGCACATCGTCATCACCGGCCGCAAGCCGGGCAGCACCGCGGTGGCCGAGCGGATCGTCGCCGACATCGGCGCCACCGCCGGGACCGAGACCATCACCTCCGGCGTGGCGACGGCGCGGATCCGGGTCACCCGGTCCATGGCGTACTTCGCCGGCAACCCGGCCGGGCTGACCACGTTCATCGGCCTGCCGAAGGCGGCCGCGAGCCGGGCCGGGTCCCGGTGGGTGGCCATCAGGAAGGGGACCGCCGAGTACTCCGACCTGGCGGCCGAGGACACGATCGCCGCGCTCCCCGCGAGCCTGCTGCCCGGCACCTCGGACGCGGCCCGGATCCGCACGGCCACGATGTCGGGCCGCAAGGTCTACATCCTGGACTGGCAGACCACCGCCAGCGACTCCGGCAGCCCGATCGCCGAGCGGCTCATCCTGACCGCCGGCAGCACGCCGCTGCCGGTGCGCGAGACAACCACGGCGAACGGCAACAGCCAGACCGTGACCCTGGGCCGCTGGGGCCAGTCGCTCACGGTCGCGGCGCCCACCGCCGCCATCCCCTACTCCCGGGTGACGGGCTGACCGGGCGAGCGCCAGGAGAACTGCAGACGCGAGTGCATGTGGCATTCACGACGACGCTGACGAGCTGACGATTCAGGTGCTGCATCTCGCCGCTCTCGCTGGGCATCGGGCTATACGCGGCGGCCAGCGGCGGTGTGCACGGGGTCACCATGCCCCCGGCCTGGTGGCTGATCGCCGCCGAGCTCGCCATCCTGGTCGCGGTGGCCGTGCTGGCCAGCATCCCAGCGCGCCTGAGCGCCCGCCGCCCCGCCGCCGAGATCCTGCAGGCAGGGACAGCAGGAGACGCTAGTCACGCAGGCCTCGCCAAGCCGCCAGAACCACGCAAACCCCCATTTGACACGGCCCCGCTCCTTCAGGGATCCGCTCGCATCTAAACGCGGCGCGGAACTGGATGGCACACCCGCAACTAGTGCGGCAGACGTCGGCCGATCCGCGAATTGCTTGCAAACGCGGCCTTGACCGTCTGTCCGGCATCAATCAGTATATGCGTTACGTATACGTAACGTATGCGTTACGAAGGAGGGTCATGTTCGTCTACCAGCCCGCCGCTGACCCCATCGAGCCGGAGATCGTCAAGGCCCTCTCGGAGGTATGCACCTCGACCCTTGGGCATCTGCGGGACTATGGCTTCGCCAAGGGCCTGCAGCCCCTGACGCGTCCGACCAGGTTTGTCGGCGCAGCGGTTACCGTCCGGATCCCGTTTATGGACTCAACCGCGGTCCATGTGGCCGTCGACGACCTGCGTCCGGGCGACGTGATTGTGGTCGAGCACTGCGGCGACAGGTCGCGGTCGTGCTTCGGAGGCATGGTCGCCTACACCGCGAAGACCCGCGGCGCGGCGGGCGGCTTGTTTGACGGACCGGTCAACGACTATGACGAGATCATCGCGGCTGAGTTCCCCGTCTACTCACGCGGCATCAGCTCGCACACGACACGCCAGCTCGGCATCGAGGGTGCCATCAACGTGCCGGTCACCGTCGGCGGGGCGATCGTCCAGCCCGGAGACGTCATCTGGGCGGACTCCGACGGTGTTGCCATCCTCGCTCCAGATGAGGCGCTTGGCATAGCGAGCGTGCTGCGCGAGAAGGAGGAGGCCGAGATCCCGCTGCGGAAGGCGATCGACGAGGGGAAGCGCCTATCTGACTGGTCCGGCGCGGCGGCAGCGTTCCGCGCGGGTTTCGTGAGCACCGGAGGCTGACATGGCAGCGAACCGAGCGGCGGGCGGCGCGCTGCTGTCCGCGGAACTGGCCAAGCCAACGTCTGTCCGGTGGTGGATCGCCGGCGGCCTGATCCTCCCGATCACCTTCGTGCTGAGCCTCGACCGCACGGCCATGACCGTGTCCGCGCCGATCGTCCAGCAGCAGTTCGGCTTCAGCCTCACCCAGATGTCCATCATCCTGACCGCCTTCACGTGGGCCTACGCGCTGTTCCAGGTACCGGGAGGAATGCTCGCCCGCAAGTACGGGCCGCGAAAGTGCCTGGCCGTGGCAGGCATCTGGTGGTCGGTCTTCACTTTCCTAACGCCCTACGGCACGGTGTTCCTCGGATTCGTGCTCGTACG
>DASUBV010000338.1:0-4462 GCA_035763085.1 Streptosporangiaceae bacterium
CCGCTAGCAGCCGGGCCGCTAGCGGGGCCAGGCGAAGACGGAGCCACTGGCGCTGACCAGGACCTCGGCGCCCGCGGCCAGCTGCGGTCCGCCCGCTGTCCGCACGATCAGCTCGGTCACGCCGTCCGGCCCGGCACCCGCGCCGGCGGGGCCGGCCTGATCCTGCCCGGCGGGGCGGACCCGGAGCACGGCGTCGTGGCCGTAGTACTCGCAGGCGACCACCCGTCCCGGCACCGCGACGGCAGCCTCGCCGGACGGCCGTGAGCCGTTCGGCGGCAGCGCCGGGCGGATCTCCAGCTGCTCGGGACGGATCAGCACCGTGACCGGACCGGGCGTCAGCCCCGCGCCGGATGACGCCGCCGCCAGCCGGAGCGGCCCGAAGATCGTCCGCACCCGGCCCGCGGCCGCCGCGCTGGCCGCGCCGAGCTGGCCGTCCGCAGTGACCGCGCCGCCGGTGCTGGCCACGGTCTCCGGCCGGCCGGCTTCCTCGGCCTGATCCGGCTCCAGCTCCCCGTCCAGCAGGTTGGCGTCGCCGATGAAGCGCGCCAGGTGCGGGTCAGCGGGGTGGATGTACAGCTCCTGCGGGGGAGCGCACTGGGCGATCTGGCCGGACCGCAGCACCGCGACCCGGTCGGCCATCGACAGCGCCTCGTCCTGGTCGTGCGTAACCAGGATCGCGGTCGTGCCCGCGGCCCGGAAGATGGCCTGCACGTCAGCCCGCACCGCCGCGCGCAGGTGCGCGTCCAGCGAGGCGAATGGCTCATCGAGCAGCACCAGGGCCGGCTCGATGGCCAGCGCCCTGGCCAGCGCGACGCGCTGCTGCTGCCCGCCGGACAGCTGGTGCGGGTAGCGCTTGCCCAGCCCGGCCAGGCCGACGGCCTCCAGCAGCCCGGCCACCTTCGGGCCCCGGCGCTGGCGCGCGGGCAGGCCGAAGCCCACGTTGGCGGCCACCGACAGGTGCGGGAACAGGCTGCCCTCCTGCGGCACGTACCCGATCCGGCGCCGCTCGGGCGGCACGTGCTCGCCCGGCCCGTCGACGATCGTGCCGCCGATCCGCACCGTCCCGGCGTCGGCCTGGTCGAACCCGGCCAGCACCCGCAGCAGCGTCGTCTTGCCGCTGCCCGACGGGCCGAGGATCGCGGTCAGCGAGCCCGCGGGCACGGTCAGGTCCAGCCCGGCCAGAACCGGATGGCTGCCGAATGCCTTATGCAGCCCTAGCACCTTCAGCTCAGTCACGTCGGCTATCCTCGCGCGCTCGCCGAGCGATCGAAGAAGCGGCCGAGCACATAGCTGGGCACCGCCGCGATCGCGATCATGGCCAGGGCGAACGGCGCCGCCTGGCCGTAAGACAAGTCGGTCTCGTACTGCCAGAACTGCGTGGCCAGTGTCTGCACGCCGGTCGGGATCAGCAGCAGCGTGGCCGTCAGCTCGGTCACCACCGACAAGAACACCAGGCAGAACGCGGCCGCCAGGCCCGGCCCGGCCAGCCGCAACGTGACCCGGCGCAGCGTCGAGAGCCGGCTCATGCCCAGCGACCTGGCTACCTCATCGAAGCTGGCCGGGGCGCGGGCCACGGCGGCCTTCACCCCGACCAGCGCCAGCGGGAAGAACATGATCGCGTAGCACAGGACCAGCAGCGGCGCGGTCTGGTAGCCGCGGCCGCCGAGGTAGTGCTCGGTGAAGTAGGCCAGCGCGAAGCCGATGACGGCGCCGGGCATGGCCAGCACCAGGTAGGTGCTGCGCTCCAGGAAGTGCCGGGCCGCGCTGGTGTGCCTGACCGCCAGCAGCGCGACGGGCAGGGCCGCCAGCGTGTCCGCCAGCCCGGCGCCCGCGCCGTAGGCGGCGGTGTGCAGCGTGGCGCTGAGCATCGACACCGTGCCGCCGGTCACCGACGGGATGCCGCCCTCGAAGATCCAGTAGATGCTGGAGTAGACCGGCATCCCGAGCGCGAGCGCGACCAGGGCCGCGAGCACGGCCAGGACCGGCCACCGGGCCCGGCCCAGCCGCAGCGGCGGGCTGACCCGCTGCGCGCCCGCGCCCACCCGCGACGCCCGGCCGCGGCCCCGGGCCGCGCCCTCGCCGCCGAGGACCAGCAGGCTCAGCCCGACCAGCACCAGGGACAGCGCGCAGGCGGCGGCGACGCTGAAGGACACGTGGAACTCGGTGAAGATCTCGGTGGTGAACGTCTGGTAGCCGAGCAGCTCGAAGGCACCGTACTCAGCCAGCAGGACCAGGGCGACCAGCAGGCAGCCGCCCAGGATCGCGCCGCGGGCCTGGCCCAGCGTGACCCGCGCGAACGTGCGCAGCCGCCCGCAGCCCAGGCTCCTGGCCACCTCCTCCTGGCCGGGGTCGGCCGACCGCAGGCTGGCCGCCACCGGCAGGTAGACCAGCGGGTAGACCGCCAGGGTCATGACCAGGACGGCGCCGCGGAAGCCGTGCACCCAGGTCCACAGCGACGCCCAGCCGAAGCTGACCACGAAGTCCGGGATAGCCAGCGGCACGACCAGCAGCACCGCCCAGGCCCGGCGGCCCGGCAGGTCGGTCCGCTCGACCAGCCACGCCGCGGCCGTGCCGATGATCGCGCACAGGACCGTCACGGCGAGGGTGAGCTGCACCGTGTTCCACAGCAGCTCGCCGGTCAGCGGCCGGACGATCAGCCCGGTCACCTGATGCAGCCCGGCGCCGCCGGACTCGATGAGCAGGAACGCCAGCGGCAGCGCCAGCAGGACGGCTACGCCGCTGCTGACCGCGATCAGCGCGGCCGGGCGCCGGGCGCGCCGGGGCCGGACCGCCGGCGCCACCGGGGCGGGCGCGGTCCGGGCCGCCGGCTCGGCCAGGTCCTGGGTGATCACGGCCTGCTCACGGTCACAGCAGCCCGGCCTGGCGCATCAGCGCGATGGCCGTGGTCCCGGTGCCCAGCTGGCTCATGCTGATCGGATAGGGCTGCAGCTGGCTGAATGGCGTCTCGGGAGCCAGCGTGGTGACGCCCGAGTCGAGCGGGTACTCGTAGCTGATCGACTCCCCGGGCCCGGTACCGGGGTGGGCGATGATCTCCTGGCCTTTCTTGCTGACCAGGAAGGCCAGGAATTTCTGCGCCGCGGCCTGGTGCTGGCTCGACTTGAGCACGGCCGCGCCCGAGATGTCGATCACGTAGCCGGGGTCATGCGGCGCGAAATGCGCTATCTGGGAATGGACCCTGCTGGCCCCGAGTTCGGCCTTCATCCGGTACCAGTAGTACTGATTGACGATTCCGAACGCCACGGCTCCCTGGTTGACCTCGGATGCGACCGTCTCGTTGTCGGGGTAGATGTGCCCGGCCGCGTTCGCCTTGACGGCCGCCAGCCACTTCAGCGTCGCGGCCTTGCCGTAGGCCCTGGCGTAGGCGGTGACGATGGGCTGGAAGTCGGTCTCCTGCGGCGCGATGGCCAGCTTGCCCTTGAACTTCGGCTCCGCCAGCTCGCTGACATGCTGCGGGAGCTGGCCGGCGGAGATCAGGCGCGGGTTGTAGACCAGCACGCTGACCCGCCCCGAGACCGCGACCCAGTCCCTGCTGGCCGAGTCGTACTGCTGCGGGGTGCGGCTGAGCGTCGACGCCTTCACCGGCGCGAGCAGGCCCCTGGCCTGGAGGCTCTCCAGCGGCGGCGTGTTCTCGGTGAAGAACACGTCGGCGGGGGAGTTGCCGCCCTCGGTGGCGATCTGGTCGGCGATCGCGTCCTCGTCATCGTTGCGGAGGGCGACCTTGATCCCCGTCTGCTTCTCGAACGCGCTGACCAGGGTCTGGGTGGTCTGCACGTGCTGGCCGCTGTACAGCGTCAGCGTGGCCGCGTCCGCCGAGCCGGCCGATGCGCTGCCGCAGGCGGCCAGGGCGCCGCTGGCCAGCAGCGCGCCGCAGGCCAGCAGGACGGGCCGCGCATGCCGCGCGGGCCGGTACCAGTTCCTCATGAAGCCGCTCCCGGGCAGATCGCGTTGATTTTCCTGGTCGCCGTGGCGACCTCCTGAGCCGCCGCGCTGCTGGCGCCATTGCTGTCGAACAGCTGGCGGTAGGCGGCGTCGAGCCGGGTGATGGCCGTGCGCAGCCGCGCATTGCTGGTGTGGATCTGGCGCAGCGGCAGGATCTGGGCCTCGGCGTAGCCAGCCGGGTCGGTGTCCGGGTCAGGCCCGTCGGCCAGCACGGCGCTGACCTGCTGGCAGGTCTTCTTCGTGGCCGCCGCCGGCGAGGGTCCCGAGCTGCTGCAGGCCCCCAGGGCCAGGGTCAGCGCGAGGGCGGGAGGCAGGAACAGGGCTGGGGTCCGCCGCCAGGCTGGCCGCCCGGCCGGTCCTGCGGGTCTCGCCGGCGGCTCCCGTAGTGCCAGGGCCGTCACCGGGGCCGTCCCGGGCTTGCCGCGGCGGGGCGCCGGGACAAGCCGTGAACTGTGGTCATTGTGTCCTCTCACGACCAGCCGCCAGCCCGGAGGGCCCGGAA
>DASUBV010000339.1:0-67658 GCA_035763085.1 Streptosporangiaceae bacterium
CGCCCGCGAGGCAGGAGCAGCCTCGCGGGCGGCTACCGCCGGCTCGTGCCGGGCGCGCCCCGCCGCGCCGGCCGTGGCCGCCGGTCCTCGCCGGCTCTGGCGAGGGCATTCAGCCCGGACTCGAATCCGGGTCAGGCCGGGTAGCCGGCCTGCGCTCGGTTGTCAGCCGGTCCGCCGGGGGCCGGCCTCAGCGGCCGGATCCCCCGGCGAACCCCCCATCTCGCCCAGCGTCCCCGTGCCGCCAGCGCCCCCGGCGCCGCCCGCCCCGCCGGTCCGGCCCGCAGCTCGCGGCTTTGCCGGGTCGAGAGTCCCTAAGCCGTCGGGAGTTGCCGTGATGACGCAGGCCTGGCCAGGCTCATGAAGCTGCTCGGGCATCGCGGCACTCTTTCCCTCGCGCCCGGCTGGTGCCGGGCGGGCTCCGGTGCGGAGCCAGTACCGACGTTATGAGCACGCGACTGCGTGCCGATTAAGGATCGATTGCGCCGCCGGCGCCGGCGGGCCCCCGGGCGCCTGAGGCCGGGCGCCCGGCCTCAGGCGTCGCTGCCGGGCCGGGCTGCCAGCGAGGCCTGCAGCAGCGTGACCGCTGCGTCGATGGCCGCCCGCGCGGTGATCGCTGAGGTGTGCGCCCGGTCCAGCTCGCCCAGGGCGATGCAGTCAAATGACACGCGCGCGTCGTGGATCGCCAGCTCGAGCTGCCGGCCGGCCTCGGTCAGGTCGATGGCGCCGCTGGCTGTCTCCGGAATGCTCACGCTGTCCTCCGTCCCGCCGCGCGGGCCGGGGTGCCCGCCGCGGCCTCCGAGCTACCCGGGCAGTCCGCCGTCATGCCCAGCGCCGGCGGGCTGCGGCCGCAGGCCATCGATCACCAGGGCCAGCATCCGGCTGACCTGGGCGGGATCGGCCGGCGTCTGGCCGCAGGCGACCACCAGGCCGTGCACCAGCCGGAGGACATCGGCGGGCTGGATGTCATCCCGCGCGGCGCCGGTCTCCTGGGCCCGCCGCAGCAGCTTCTCGATCGAGTGCCGCAGCATCAGGCTGCACGTGGATATCAGCTCCGACTCCTTGCCGAGAGTCGCCAGCAGCGTGGTGCTCAGCGACCGCTTGGTGGCACCCCAGGCGACCATCGCGCCCAGCCAGTCGGCCAGCGCGTCCGCCGGTGAGTCAGCGGCCATCAGGTCATCGGCCCGGCGGGCCAGCAGCTCCACCTGATCCCGGTAGACGCTCTCGAGCAGCGCCTGGCGAGTCGGGAAATGCCGGTACAAGGTGCCGATGCCGACCCCGGCACGGCGGGCGATCTCCTCCAGGGAGACATCATCGGCGCCGCGCTCGGCAAACGCGGCGGCGGCGGCGGCCAGCAGCTTCTCGTAGTTGCGCCGGGCATCCGCGCGCATCGGCCTGACTGCAGCGGGGGCCGCCGTGGCGGCGCCCGGCCCGGTCGCGCTCATCCTCACCTCACCCAGCTTCCTGCGCCGCGGCGCCCCGTGCACAGCCCGGGGCGGCTCAGCACGCTGCTCAGCAGGCGGCGCCGGGCACGGCGCGCCCCGGGCGCCCGTGACCGCACCACCGTGCCCAGCACCACTGTGCGACGCGGCGAATAATTCAGTTGCAAACCGGAGGCTGCCTCCGTATATTTACCGGAGGGATCCTCCGAATCCGAGATTAGCTCATCGCGCAAGCGCTGGCGACCCGATCGCCCCGCGTTCTGTGTCGCACGCCTCCGGGAAGGAATTCATGCCTTCGCCTGCTCCATCATCAGTCCCATCAGCCCCACGTACCTCTTCATCCTCATCCGTTGCAGAATCCGCCCCGGCCGCGGCGGAGCGCGGCGGGCCGGGCGCGGCCCGGCGCCAGCGGCCCGGCATCACCCTGGCCATCATGCTGGGCGCCCAGCTGATGATCGTGCTGGACATGACGGTGGTAAACATCGCCCTGCCGACCATCGCCAGGGACCTGCACTTCTCTGCATCCAGCCTGTCCTGGGTGCTGAACGCCTACGCCCTGACCTTCGGCGGCCTGCTGCTGCTGGGCGGCCGGGCGGGTGACATCCTCGGCCGCCGCCGGGTCTTCCTGACCGGCCTGGCCCTGTTCACCGCCGCCTCGCTGGCCGGCGGGCTGGCCACCTCGCCAGGCTTCCTGCTGGCCGCCCGCGCCATCCAGGGCGTCGGCGGGGCCATCGCCACCCCCGCGGTGCTGGCCATCATCGTGTCCGGGTTCCCCGAGGGCCGGGAGCGAACCCGCGCGCTGAGCCTGTTCAGCGCCGTGGCCATGGGCGGCAGCTCGCTGGGCCTGGTCCTGGGCGGGATGATCACCGAGTGGTTCACCTGGCGCTGGGTGCTGTTCATCAACGTGCCCATCGGCATCGCCGTGCTGCTCATCACGCCCCGCTTTGTCGCCGAGACCCCGCGCCAGCCCGGCCGCCTGGACCTGGCCGGCGCGCTGACCTCCACGGCTGGCATGTCCGCCCTGGTCTACGCCTTCATCAAGGCATCCGAGAGCGGCTGGGGCGACCGGCTGACGGTCGGCTCGTTCGCGGCCGCCGCGCTGCTGCTGGCCGCGTTCGTCGCCGTCGAGACCCGGTCCGCGCAGCCGGTTACCCCGCTGCGGCTGTTCGCCGACCGCAGCCGCTCGGCCTCATTCGTGGTCCGGCTGCTGGTCGTGGCCGGCATGTTCGGGATGTTCTTCTTCCTGACGCAGTTCGTCCAGGAAGTCCTGGGCCTGAGCCCGCTGCTGGCCGGGGTCGCGTTCCTGCCGCTGACCGCGGCGCTGTTCGCGGTCTCGCGGCTGGCGCCGGTGCTGGTGCCCCGGTTCGGGGCCAAGCGCCTGATGGTGGCCGGCCTCATCCCGGCGGTCGCCGGGATGGCGTGGCTGGGCCAGCTGTCGGCGAGCTCGTCGTACCTGTCCGGCGTGCTGGGGCCGATGCTGCTGCTCGGCGGCGGGATGGGCATCGCCTTCGTGCCGCTGACGCTGGCCTCGCTGGCTGGCGTGGCTCCGGAGGACTCCGGCGCCGCCGCGAGCATGGTCAACGTCACCCAGCAGGTCGGCGGCGCGCTCGGGCTGGCCATCCTGGTGACGGTGTTCGGCAGCGCGAGCCGGGCCGCGGCGCGGCACCCGCTGGCGCACGCCGGCCCGGTGGCGCAGGCACATCACGTGCTGATCCACGGGATGGCCACCTCGTTCACCGTCGCAGCCATCTTCGACCTGTGCGCGCTGCTGGTCATCCTGCTCGCCATCAAGGGGCAGCGGCCGGGCCGCCCGGCCGGCCAGGCAGCGCCGGCGCCGCTGGCCGACGCCGAGCTCGAGGCCGAGCTGGAGGGCGCGGCCGAGCTGTAACCCGGACCGGGGGCCTGCGGCCCGGACCGGCTGGCCAGAGCGGGCTGGCCGGCCCGGGCCGCCGTCATGCCGGGCCGCGCGCCGTGCCGCCGCGCCTGTGCCGCCGCGCGCCCGGGCCGCCCTGGCCGGGCCGCCCGCCTGCCGGCCTGGGCCGGCCGGCGGACCCCTACGATGAGAGAAACCCTGTGTCACGAGGATGTGCCCGGATGCCTGAGTTCAGTTTCACCGAGCTGCTGCCGACCGGCCCGGACAGCACGCCGTACCGCCGGATCACCGACGCCGGGATCACGGTGCACCAGGCGCTGGGACGCGATTTCCTCCAGGTCGAGCCCGCGGTCCTCACCCAGCTGACGGCCGAGGCCATGCACGACATCGCGCACCTGCTGCGCCCGGCGCACCTGCGCCAGCTGCGCTCGATCCTGGATGACCCCGAGGCCAGCGGCAACGACAAGTTCGTCGCCGGCGACCTGCTGCGCAACGCGTGCATCGCGGCCGGCGGGGTGCTGCCGATGTGCCAGGACACCGGGACCGCGATCGTGATGGGCAAGCGCGGCCAGCAGGTGCTGACCGACGGAGACGACGAGGAGCACATCGCCCGCGGCATCTACGACGCCTACACCAGGCTCAACCTGCGCTACTCCCAGCTGGCCCCGCTGACCATGTGGGAGGAGCGCAACACCGGCAGCAACCTCCCGGCCCAGATCGAGCTGTATGCCGCCGGCGGCGGCGAGTACAAGTTCCTGTTCATGGCCAAGGGCGGCGGCTCGGCCAACAAGTCCTACCTGTACCAGGAGACCAAGGCCGTGCTGAACCCGGCACGCATGCTGGCCTTCCTGGAGGAGAAGCTGCGCTCGCTGGGCACCTCCGCCTGCCCGCCCTACCACCTGGCCATCGTGGTCGGCGGCACCAGCGCCGAGTTCGCGCTGAAGACGGCCAAGTACGCCTCGGCCAAGTACCTCGACACGCTGCCGGCGGCCGGTTCCCCCGCCGGCCACGGCTTCCGGGACACCGAGCTGGAGCAGCAGGTGCTGGAGCTGACCCGCAAGGTCGGCATCGGCGCGCAGTTCGGCGGCAAGTACTTCTGCCATGACGTGCGGGTGATCCGGCTGCCCCGGCACGGCGCGTCCTGCCCGGTGGCCATCGCGGTGTCCTGCTCGGCCGACCGGCAGGCACTGGGCAAGATCACCCGTGACGGCGTCTTCCTGGAGCAGCTGGAGGCCAACCCGGCGCAGTACCTGCCCGACACCACCGACGACGAGCTGGCCGGTGACGTGGTCCGGATCGATCTGTCCCGGCCGATGAGCGAGATCCGCGCTGAGCTTTCCCGTTATCCGATCAAGACCCGGCTGGCGCTGACCGGCCCGCTGGTCGTCGCGCGGGACATCGCGCACGCCAAGATCGCCGAGCGGCTCGCGGCCGGCGAGCCGATGCCCGCCTACCTGCGCGATCACGCCGTCTACTACGCCGGGCCGGCTAAGACGCCCGAGGGGTACGCGTCGGGGTCGTTCGGGCCGACCACCGCCGGCCGGATGGACTCCTACGTGGACCAGTTCCAGGCAGCGGGCGGCTCGCTGGTGATGCTGGCGAAGGGCAACCGGTCGGCCGCGGTGACCGCCGCGTGCCAGCAGCACGGCGGCTTCTACCTGGGCTCGATCGGCGGGGCCGCCGCCCGGCTGGCGCAGGACTGCATTACCAAGGTGGAGGTGCTGGAGTACCCGGAGCTCGGCATGGAGGCGGTGTGGCGGATCGAGGTGCGTGACTTCCCCGCGTTCATCGTGGTGGACGACAAGGGCAACGACTTCTTCGCCGACGTCACCACCCCGGGCCCGCCGCTGCTGACGATCGGGCCCCGGCCCAGCTAAGAGCCAGGCGAGGAGCGCGATGCGCAGGAACGCACGACCGGATGGTGACCAGCCGGGGGCCGGGACCGGGTTCCGCACCGAGCACGACTCGATGGGCGAGGTTCAGGTGCCCGCCGAGGCCCTGTGGGGCGCCCAGACCCAGCGGGCGGTGCAGAACTTCCCGGTCTCCGGCGAGCCGCTGCCCCGCGAGCTGATCATGGCGCTCGGCGCGATCAAGGCCGCCGCCGCGCAGGTGAACGCCGACCTGGGCGTGCTCGACCCTGACCTGGCCGCCGCGATCAGCGAGGCGGCGGCGCAGGTCGCGGCGGGCGAGCACCTGGACCAGTTCCCGCTGGATGTATTCCAGACCGGGTCGGGCACCTCGTCCAACATGAACGCCAACGAGGTCATCGCCACGCTGGCGGCCCGCCGCCTGGGCCGGCCGGTGCACCCCAATGACCACGTCAACGCCTCGCAGTCGTCCAACGACGTGTTCCCGTCGGCCATCCACCTGGCCGCCTGCTCGCTGCTGGCCCGCTCCCTGCAGCCCGCGCTGGCCGCCCTGGCCGCCGCGCTGGAGGCCAAGGCACGGGAGTTCGCCGACGTCGTGAAGGCGGGCCGCACCCACCTGATGGACGCGACGCCCGTCACGCTCGGCCAGGAATTCGGCGGCTACGCGGCCGCCGTCCGCCATGGGCTGGCCCGGGTCGCCGCGATCCTGCCCGAGGCCGGCGAGCTGCCGCTGGGCGGCACCGCGGTGGGAACCGGGCTGAATGCGCCGGCCGGGTTCGCCGCGGCGGTCATCGGGCGGCTGGCGGCCAGCCAGGGCCTGCCGCTGACCGAGGCGCCTGACCATTTCGAGGCGGCCGGGGCCCGCGACGGGCTGGTCGCCACCAGCGGCGTGCTGCGCACGGTCGCCATCTCGCTGCTGAAGATCTGCAACGACCTGCGGCTGATGAACTCGGGCCCGCGGGCCGGGCTGGCCGAGATCGCGGTGCCCGACCTGCAGCCGGGCTCGTCCATCATGCCGGGCAAGGTCAACCCGGTCATCTGCGAGGCGGTCAGCCAGGTCTGCGTCCAGGTGGTCGGGAACGACGCGGCGATCGCGCTCGGCGGCTCGGCGGGAAACTTCGAGCTGAACGTGATGCTGCCGGTCATCGGCCGCAACCTGCTCGGCTCGCTGACTCTGCTCAGCGCCGCCGCCCGGCTGCTGGCCGACAAGTGCGTGGCCGGCATCACCGCCAGCCCGGCCCGGCTGCGGCAGGCTGCCGAGTCGTCTCCGGCTATCGTCACCGCGCTCAACCCGTTCATCGGGTACGAGGCGGCCGCGGCGATCGCCAAGGAGGCGCTGGCTACCGGGCGGACGATCCGCGACGTCACCATCGCCCGCGGCCACCTGGACCGCGGCGAGATCACCGCCGAGCAGCTGGACCGGGCGCTCGACGTGCTGGCGATGGCCTGGCCGCACCGCCGGCCGGCCGGCTCGTGACCGCGCAGGCCGCGTGACCGGGACGTAGCCGAATTCCCATATTTCTCCCGGGGAACTGACCGGTCAGCGCCGGTAGGGTCCCGGCCATGCACGCTGTCATGGGGACGGGCCGGCTGATCGCGGGGCGGTACCGGCTGCAGGGCCCGCTCGGCCGCGGCGCGATGGGCATCGTCTGGCGGGGCCGCGATGAGCTGCTGCACCGCGACGTCGCGGTCAAGCAGGTGCAGATCCCGGCGCTGACCCCGGCCGCCGAGGCGGAGGCGATCTACCAGCGCACGCTGCGCGAGGCCCGGACCGCAGCGCGCCTCAGCCACCCTGGCGTGGTGACCATCTTCGACGTGGTCGAGGAGGACAGCAGCCCGTGGATCGTCATGGAGCTGATCGCGGGGCGGTCGCTGGACCAGGTCATCGCCGAGGACGGCCCGCTGCCGCCGCCGCACGCAGCGACCCTGGGGGCCAGCCTGCTGGGCGCGCTGGCCACGGCCCACGCCGCGGGCGTCCTGCACCGGGACGTCAAGCCCGGCAATGTCCTGGTCACCGCCGAGGGCCGGGCCGTGCTGACCGACTTCGGCATCGCGACGTTCGCCGGGGACCCGGCGCTGACCCAGGTCGGGATGGTGGTGGGCACGCCGGGCTTCACCGCGCCGGAGCGGATCCGCGGGGACAGCGCCACGCCGGCCTCGGACCTGTGGTCCCTGGGCGCGACCCTGTATGCGGCAGTAGAGGGCCGGGGGCCGTTTGACCGGCCCGGCGGCGCGACGGCCATCATCACCGCAGTGGCCGCCGAGGACGCGCCGCGGGCACCTTCGGCCGGGCCGCTTTCGCCGGTCATTGACGCGCTGCTGCGCAGCGACCCGGGTACCCGGCCCGACGCCGCGACGGCCGAGACGATGCTAATCCAGGCCAGCGCCGGGACACAGCGGCCTGGTGCGGCCGGGCACCCGGCGGGCACGACCGGGCTCGGGGACCCGGCGGCCGGGGCGGACCCGCCCGGCTACGCCGGCCTGGCGATGCCCGGGCCCGCCGGCCGGGACTCCGCACCCGCTGGCGCCCGGCAGCCCTGGTCGCGGCACTGGCGGGTGGCCACGGTGACGACCGGGATCGCCGCCATCGTGGTCGCGGCCGTGCTCGGCTCGGAGATCTACTCCCGCAGCCTGTCGGGCGGCACGGACGCCAGCCAGGCCGGCCCGGCGGCTGGCGTGCACGGCGCTGCTGCCGCCGGGGGCGCGGCCGGCCCGTCGGCGGGCGCCGCACCGGGTTCGGCGGGCCCGGCCGGCGCGAGCACCCGGCCAGGCAGTGCAGCCGGGGGGTCAGGCGCGGCCAGCAGCCCCGCCGCGGCCGGGCCGGGTACCGCGCCGCCCGCCGGGTACCGGTGGCGGACTGTGACCGCCGCCCGGGCGGGTGTCACGGCGGGCTTCGTCATGGCCGTGCCGGACGGCTGGCATCAGCGGATCCGCGGCCACGCGGCCTTCTTCAGGGCGCCCGGCTCGGCTGCCCGCATCGAGGTCAGCATGAGCCCGTTCGCCTACCACCAGCCAGGGCGTCAGGCGCACGCCGAGCAGGCGCATGCCATCGCGGCGCACCAGTACCCCGGCTATGTCCGCGGCGGCATCCGGGCGGCCACGTTCCAGGGCGCGCCCGCGGCGACCTGGCGGTACAGCTGGAAGCCGGCCGGCGGCGCCCGCACGGCGGTGCTGAGCCTGCTGGTCACCCTGCCGACCCGGGCCGGGCCGCAGTCCTACGCGCTGACCGTCTCCTCGCCGGCGGGCCCGCTGGCCGCGGCCAGGGCGGCCTACGGTCAGGCGCTGGCCACCTTCCGTTCCCGTCCGCCGTCCTAGCCCACGCCGCCGCGCAGACAGCTCAGGGCGGCGGCCCGTACTGCAGGCCGCCGCCCTGAGCTCTCGCTGCCGCCGCCTAGCGGCGCACCCGGAAGTACCTGGTCGGGTGCCACCACCGGCTCATCCGGTGGAACCCGATCCGGGTGCCACTGTGAGCCGCGCCGTAGGTCCACTGCCCGTGGTCGAACAACTCCACGTGCCCGGACCCGAAGAACGCCAGGTCGCCCCGGCGCGCCCGCGCCTTGCTGATGCGGACGAGGTGCCAGCTGCCCAGCATCCCGTACGTGGTCCGCGGCAGGTGCACTCCGCGCGACCGGTAGGCGGCGAACACCAGCCCGGAGCAGTCGAACCCGCGCGGGCCGGTGCCGCCGTAGATGTAGGGCTTGAGGTGCTGGCGCATGGCCCACCGCCAGGCCATCCGCCGCAGCCGCCGCGCCCTGGCCGCCCTGGTCAGGTCCGCCGTGCTGGCGCTGCTGGCAGCGCTGGCACCGGCCGCAGCGTGACTGACCGCCACGGTGGCCGCCTGGGCGGGCGCGGGAGCGGTCAGCGCGACCGACGTGGCGCCGGAAGCCAGGACGGCGGCCGACAGGACGCCGCAGGCAAGCCGGGCGGCCATCAGTACCACCCCGAGGATTCCTCGTGCGACCACGCGCCGCACGGTGACCTGTACAGGTCCTTGATGTACCCCAGGCCCCACTTGATCTGGGTCTCCGCGTTGGTCTGCCAGTCGGGTCCCGCGCTGGCCATCTTCGAGCCCGGCAGTGCCTGCGGGATGCCGTAGGCGCCGCTGGCGTTCGCCGCGGTCGGGTTCCAGCCGCTCTCCCGGGTCCAGAGCTCGTCCAGGCAGGAGAACTGGCTGGACGACCAGCCGTAGGAGCCGAGCAGCGACATGGCGATGTGCTGCGGGGAACCAGACGGGGCGGGCGCCGGCGGCGCCGAGGCCTGACTGCTGGCCGCGGCACGCGCGGCCGCGGCCTGCCGGGCCGCTGCCCTGGCCGCCGCACGGGCGGCCCGCCGGCGCTCGGCCCTGGCCCGGGCCGCCCGCTGGGCGGCTCGCAGCTGCGCCGCTGCCCGTGCCCGGGCGTGCGCGGTCTCGACGTCAGTCAGGGTGCGGGACAGCTGGCGGGACTCGCCTGCCGCAGTGTCGGCCTTGGCCGCGAGGTCTGGCCGGATCACGTCGGCCTGCTGGGCGGCGACGGGGTCCGAGCCCAGCGTCACCGCGCCGGTGACGGCGGCTGCCGCCAGGACGGTGGAGCAAGCGGCCGTCAGGGTGAACTTGGATGGTCGGCTGTGCAATCGGAAACTGGGCAAGGTTGATTTGCCGTGCTGAGACAAGATGAGCCTTCGGTCACGCGCGATCGCGCGCTCGGCGTCCACCCCGGGCGCTCCGGCCCGTCAGCCGGGCCTGGCAGCGGCGTGCGGACGGGACGCGGGTCAAGGCGACGAGTTCTACTCGGGGTGACCGTCGCGCACGCTGGGGTGCTGTCGGCCATCCACCTTGCCGCCTGAACGCACTAGTTCGACCAGAAACTAGCCCGATTTCCGTATGACCTATCTCACAAGCGTGGTAGGATTACACGTACTTATGCACTGATTCCCGACATCCGCCATAGCCATTCCGCAGGTCCGGCGCGCGCCGTTCGGGATGCCCGGTCGCCAGACCCATGCCGGTGAACCGCGTCACATTGTTACGAGATCCGCTCGTGATATCACTGAGCGTGCTCAGGAAATGATCTCCCGGAATGCCGCCCGGCCGGCTGTCCCGGCGGCGCCGATATCAGTTCGTGATTGCGCGACTACTAGTCGCCATAAGAACGCGGCAGCGTTTCCCCGGCGCGGCCCGGCGGCCGCCAGGCCCGCAGCGCGCCGCTGGAGCACCTGCCGCAGAAGCTCCGGCCCGGCGGCCGGCAGCGGGCCCGCAGGCGCCCGCGCGCCCGGCGTCAGTACCAGCCGTGCGCCTGCCAGAACGCCCAGGCGTCACACGGAGTGCCGTAGCGGCCCTGGATGTAGCCCAGGCCCCACTTGATCTGGGTGGCCGGGTTGGTCTGCCAGTCGGATCCGGCGGTGGCCATCTTGGACCCCGGCAGCGCCTGCGGGATGCCGTACGCGCCGCTGGCGTTCTCGGCGTTGTAGCGCCAGCCGCTCTCCCGGGTCCAGATGTTGTCCAGGCAGCTGTACTGAGTGGATGGGCTGAAGCCGAACGAGGGCAGCATCTTGTAGGCGATCGACTGAGCCGTGCCCGGGTCCGGCGGCGGCGCGGGCGGGGGGTTCTGCTCATCCGCGACCGGCCCGGCCGCGGGCGAGCTCGGCGTGGTGACCGGCTGCACCGACAGCTTCGGCGAGCTCTCGACGTTCAGGGTGGCCGATGCCGCGTCCAGCTGGATCATCTGCTGGCGCGCGTTCTCCAGCACCTTCGTGGCCCTGCTCACCTGCGCGCCGGCCAGGGCCGCCGCCACCGGGTTGCTGGCCTGCCCGTTCCGCAGCGCCACGTACGCCCCGCCGGTGACGGCCAGAATGGCCGCCATGGACGTGATCATGAACACGCCCACCCGCCGGTTCTGCACGGGCTGAGCCGGCGACCGTCTCCGGTGCTGGGACAATGCGGTCCTTCCGTCGGCCAGGCGCGCCGGGCAAGCCGCCCGGGCGCGCAGACCGCTGCGGCATAGGGCAGCGAGTCGTGACGGCCCGGCTGGGCAGCTTCGCCGCGGCCGCCGCCGCCATTCCGGCTCGGCTGGCGGGGGGCTGCTGGGCCCAGCACCGTCGCGGCCTAACGTTGCCAGAACCGCGAGACCCAGCAATGCGTTTCGGCCGAAATACTGCAGTGCCGGGGCCGCAATTAACTCTCCGTTGATCATGTCCTGGCAATACGTGCCGCTAGAATTACGGGAAGTAATGAAGGCGGGCATCGGGGAGCCGGGATGCGCCTTCCGGGTACCCGGCCACCGGATAGCTTTCAGCTATGACTGCGAGTGACGGGATGACACGATGAGCGACCAGCCGTCCGCGGCCCGGCCGCGCCGCCCGCCCGGCGCGCACCGGTCCTGGGATCTGGGCACCGGCGACCCGGCTGCCGTGCTGGCCGGGGCCCGCCGGGCGTTCTTCGTCATGGCCGGGGTCCTGGCCGCGCTGTGGATCATCCAGATCGCCAACTGGGCCGACGGCTACCGGCTCACCTTCTCGCTCGGCATCCAGGGGCGCGACGTGGCCAGCCTGCCCGACATCCTGACGGCGCCGCTGCTGCACTTCAGCTGGGCGCACATCGAGGGCAACTCCGGGCCGCTGTTCATCTTCGGGTTCCTGGCCGCCTACCGCGGCGTGGCCAAGTTCGCCGGCGTCACCGCCCTCGTGGTCATCATCAGCGGGCTGGCGGCCTGGCTCGCCGAGAGCCCGCACACCGTCGGAGCCGGGGCCAGCGGCGTGGTCTTCGGCTACTTCGGCTACATCATGGTCCGCGGCTTCTTCGACCGGCACGTCGTCGACATGCTCGTCGGCGCGGTGATGGCGCTGTGCTTCGCCTACCAGTTCACGGTGCTCCTGCCGCATGCCGGCATCGGCTGGCAGGCGCACATCGGCGGGCTCGCCGGCGGCATCCTCGCCGGCTGGGTGTTCCGGGACCGCCGCCCGGCCAGCGCCGGGCCCCGGCCCGGCGGCGCCGGCCAGACCCGGCCCGGCTCCGCCCCGACCTACGCCGGGCCGCGCGCCGAGCTCCACAAGCAGCTCGACGACCTCGGCCTGTAACGTCAGCCGCCGCCCGGGGGCCGGCCCGTGGTTTGATTCGCCGCGGCCGCGGACGGACAATACCCGGGCAAGACGGGATGATCGCCGCGACGGACGGGTCAGCGTGACACAGGACAAGGCCGAGGACAGGGCGCCGGCCGGGCCGCCGGGCTGGGTGCCGCCGGGCGTCGACACCCGCCGCGCCAACCCGGCCCGGGTCTACGACTACTGGCTGGGCGGCACGCATAACTTCCTGGCCGATCAGGATCTCGGCCGGGCCATGGCCGCCGTTGAGCCCGCGGTGCGGGACATCGCCCGGGCTAACCGCGCCTTCCTCGGCCGCGCCGTCAGCTACCTGGCCGCCGAGGCCGGCGTTGACCAGTTCCTCGACATCGGCTCCGGCATCCCCACGCAGGGCAACGTCCATGAGGTCACCGCCCGGCACAACCCGCGGGCCCGGGTGCTGTACGCCGACATCGACGCGGTCGCCGTGGCCCACTCCAAGGCCATCCTGGCCGGCCACCCGACCGCAGCGGTGATCTCGGCCGACGTGCGGCAGCCGGGCGACCTGCTCGCCCAGCCCGGCCTCGCCCTCCTGGACCTGGCGCAGCCGGCCGCCCTCCTGCTCGTCGCCGTGCTGCACTTCATCTCCGACGACGATGATCCGTGGCAGATCGTGGCCACCCTGCGCGACGCCCTGGCTCCTGACAGCTACCTGGTCCTGGCCCACGCCACCAACGAGAGCAGGCCCGGCACGATCCGCGCCGCCGAGAAGATCTACCAGCGGGGCGTGCCCAGCGAGGGCCGGACCCGGTCCCGGGCGGAGATCCTGCGCTTCTTCGACGGCTTCGACCTGCTCGACCCGGGCCTGGTGTACCTGCCGCAGTGGCGCCCGGCTGACCCCGCCGACGTGCCCGAGGACCCGGCCAGGCTGTGGTTCCTGGCCGGGGTCGCACGCAAGCCCTGACCCGGTTCTTCGCAGCCAGCGGGCGCCGCACGCCGGCACCGCCCCGGCACGGCCGCTCGGGCCAGGCCCGCCTGCACCGCGCTATGAGCCCTACGACGTCCCCTGCGTCGTGCACTAGCCCAAGCGCAGCAGCACCTTGCTGGACCGGTCCGGCTCCGCCGCGACCTCGAACGCCTCGGCGGCCCGGTCCAGCGGGTAGACATGGCTGACCACCGGATCGACACGCGCGGCCGGGTCAGCCAGGAAAGTCAGGGCGTCGGGCAGCTCACCGGCCAGCCGCAGTGACCCCGTCACCGTCAGCTCGCCCGTGACGATGCGCCAGGCCGGCTCCGGCGCAGTCGCGCCAGTAGTGGATGTCGGAGCCGCAGATTCCGCCGTACTCGAGGCGCACGATGGCCTCATCCGGCTGCTGGCGGCGCGCTGGCAGTTCCTCCAGCCGCAGGTCGCCGCGGGCATAGATGCGCAGCGCCCGGATCGTGTGACTGCTCATCAGCGGCTGCCCCTCCGGCCTAGGTGACGGCGGTCATGCCGCCGTCGACGAAGATCACCTGGCCATTGACGAAGTCCGAGGCGCTGGAGGCCAGCCAGACAGCCGGGCCAGCCAGATCGGCGGGAGCGCCCCAGCGGCCGGCCGGCGTCCGCCCGACCACCCAGGCGCTGAATTCCGGGTCCGCCACCAGGGCGGCGTTCAGGTCGGTGTCGATGTAGCCGGGTGCCAGGCCGTTGGCCTGGATGCCATGAGCGGCCCAGCTCGCGCACATCGCCTGGCTGAGGCCGCCAAGGCCGGCCTTGGCGGCCGCGTAGGCCGCCGTGCTGGCGCGGACCAGCTTGTTCTGCACCGAGCAGATGTTGATGATCTTGCCGCGGCCACGCCCGACCATCCCCCGCGCGACGTGCTGGGCCAGCACGAAGCAGCTGGTGAGGTTGGCCGACAGCACGGCCTGCCAGGCATCCAGCGGGAACTCCAGCAGGTCAGCGCGATGCTGGATGCCGGCGTTGTTGACCAGGATGTCGATCCCGCCGAGCCGGCCCTCGAGGTCGCGCACCGCGGCCAGCATGGCCGCCTGGTCGGTGACGTCAAAGCCGACGCTGTGCGGCGGATGGAGCCGGGCCGCAGGCACGGTATCCCGCAGGTGCGCGGCAGCCGCCGCGGCCCGGCCGGCGTCCCGGCCGTGGACGATCACGCTGGCGCCCGCGCTGACATACGCCGTCGCGATCGCCGCCCCGATGCCGCGGGTAGAACCGGTCACCAGGGCCCGCCGGCCGGTCAGGTCGAACAGCGAGCCGGGCGCAGCGGCGGGCTCGGCCAGGCTGGCGGGCTCAGTCATGCATCATCAGTCCTCCGCGTCCAGGCCGGCGACGGCCGGGCTCTCCATCATCGTGATAGATCTTGGTCGCCCTGGCGACGCGGGTCTACCCGCCGACCGCGGTTATCCCCGCCGCCTGGCGCGCTGGTGGCCAGCCGCCGGACCGCTGCGACGACCAGATCGGGACGTTCGGCGGGCAGGAACTGGCCGGCCCCCGGCACCACCTCGACGGCCAGGTCGCCGACTTGCGAGTGGCCGGCCAGCATCGCCGGCGGGGTGACCGGGTCGGCCGCCCCGGCCAGGATCAGTGTCGGCACCTCCAGCCGGGTGCGCGGGTACCGGCCCATCACCAGGGCCGGGATGTCGTGGCACACGAACTGCCAGTGCACCTGCTCGCCGGCCCGGGCCCTGGCCGGCGGGCGGAGAGCGGCCGCGAACTCCTCGGTCTCACCGGGCTCCCACACCGCCGCGTCGGCGGCCCCGTAGCGGAGCAGGAAAGCGGCGAATCCGGGCCAGTGCGCCAGCACCCGCCGGCCAATCCCCGGGTACTCCAGCAATGCGGTGTACCAGTTCCGCCAGGCGTGCACCAGCAGTCGCCGCCGCACCGGCCACGGGTGGACGCAGTTCAGCGCCAGGAAGCCGGTGAACCGCTCCGGCGCGGCCAGGCACGCCCGGAAGCCGAGCACGCCGCCGCCGTGGTGCCCGATCAGCGTCGCCCTGGCCACGCCAAGCGCATCCATGAGATTCAGCACATCCCGTGCCCCGGTGGCCAGGTCATAGCCGCGGGCCGGGGCATCCGACCAGCCGAAGCCGCGCAGATCCGGGCAGATCAGCCGGTACTCGGGTGCCAGCAGGCCGATCACGTGCCGCCAGGCATACCAGTGCTGCGGGAAGCCGTGCAGCAGCAGCACCGGATCTCGCCCGCGGCTCTCACCATCACCGGGCCCGGCCTCGGCGACGTGAAACCGCACCCCGCCCGCGTCCACGAACCGGTGCCGGACACCGGGCACCTCGGGCATTCCGCGCGCTGGCGACACCCCGGCCGTGGCGGGGCTCCTGGCTGGCGTGACAGTCATCGTGGGCCTCCCTTGATTGTTTGTCGCTACCGGGGAAGAGGCGGCAAACCACCGTCGCGTTCCCGTGACCCGCGTCACACCGTGACCCGGACTCACCCGCGGATGCCACGGCCCAAAACCCATAGCGGCTCGGCCCACCTGCAAATGTGACCGCCGTCACGGGAACGTCAGGCGATCAGCCCTCCTCTTCCTCGGTAGGTGACCTACCAAGGAGGACTGATGAAAGCTCGAGCGACGATGGCAGCGATCGCGGCCGCTGCATTGTCAGCCGGGACAATCGCGGCGGCACCCGCCGCGTCTGCCGCGCCAGCGGCGCTGACGGCGCCCAGCCGCGAGGTGTATGTATCGATGCCGGGAGCGGCCGGGCCAGGTCCGGCGAGGTACGACACGGTTCATGTCCTTGAGGTGGGCGCGGCCGCTGCGCGTCAGGTGCTAGTCCTGGCCCCTGGCTTGTTCGGGGCGGCAGGCGGCCTGGCGCCGCTGGCACGAGAGGCTGGGTGGTTTCGCACTCCCGGATCCCCGCCGCCGTCTACGCCCGCAATGACGCGATGACCCACCTGGATGCGCTGCTTGCCAGTCCCGGCAAGAACACCATGCTGGCAACGCTGGTCCCGTTCCTGCGCAAGTACTGAACACGATGCCTGCCGGTTCATCCCAGCGAACGGCCCAACCTGGTCGCCGCAGCGGCGCGGCGGCTGTTCGCCGACGACGGGCCGGGCAGCGGCCATAATGGTGCCGATGGCGGTAAGCCCCGAGATTGACCCGGGCCTGGTCCGGGCGGCCCAGCACGGGGACCGGATGGCACAGGGCGAGCTGATGGACGCGCTGATCCCCTTCCTCGGCCGGATATGTGGCCCGATCGCCCTGCAAGATGGCCCGGATGCGGTGCAGGAGGCTCTGATCGCGATCTTCCGCAACCTCGGCCAGCTCCGCGACCCGGTGGCGATATTCGGCTGGGCCCGGGCGATCGCCGTCCGGGAGGCGGTCCGGGTCGCGCGGCAGGCCGCCCGTGCGATCCCAGGCGAGCTCGCCGACCTCCCGGCACCCGGCGACCCGCAACTCGCCGCCGACATCGCCGACGTGCTCAGTCGCCTGACCCCCGAGCACCGGGCCATCCTGGTCCTGCGCGACCTGGACGGACTGGGCGAACGGGAGGCCGGTGCGCTGCTGGCCATCCCGGCCGGGACCGTACGGTCGCGGCTGTTGCGGGCCCGCCGCGCGTTCCGGAAGGCGTGGGGGCAATGAACCAGCAGTGGCCGGTCGCTGAACTCGACCCCGTCCGCCGGCTCCGGGTGATCGCCGCTACGACACCTGGCGTGATCTACGCCGAGCAGCACATCCCGGCCCCCTTCGGCGAGGTCTGGGCTGTGGCGTCCGACCTGGAAAACGAGTTGCCCCGCATCGTCGCCGACGTGCGGACGTTCACGATCACCGCATCAGCCGGCGAACGGCTGCAAGCACGAGCCCGCAGCCGCCTCGGCCTGCGCGCCCGGTTCGACGTGGTGCTGCGCCCCGGCTGGTGCCTGATGCAAAGCCGCTTCCTGTTCTTCGGCATGGCCGCGGTCCCTGAGGACGGCGGCACCCGGTTCGCGGGCCTCGGCGCGCTGCGCGTTCCGGGAGCCAGGCTGCTGGCCCCCCTCGACCGGCTGCTGCTCACCCAGCGGCTTGGCTACGGCGCCATTGACCGCCTTGCCGACCGGGCCCGGTCGCGGTGACCACACGCCAGGAACCTGGCCGGGTACCGCCGGCCGTGAAAGTGAGGAACAGATGAACCGGGGCGCAGCCGCCCCGGAGCCCCCGGCGCCAGGGGCAGCCCGGCGGCCAGCCGGTCACGCGGCGGGGTCTCGCCGGCTGAGCAGCGCCCATGCGGCTGTCAGGGCGACCGCGATGGCGGCAGCCTGCGCGACCAGGCCGGGCATGAGCCCGCTGCCGCCGCCGTCAAACAACTGCGTCCAGCGCAGCCAGTAGTGCACCGGAAGGAGCACGACGATGGCGTGCAGGGGCCGGACCCCGTCGAGCACCGTGGAGCCCACGAGAAATGCGACGCTGATCCCGAGGGCCTCCACGGACCGGGGCAGCAGCAGGCCCAGCGCGAGGGCGATCGATCCCACGCTCAGCAGGCAGATGGTCAGGTACCCGCTGGCACCGAGCACGGCCCAGGTGGCAGCGGCCGTCGACAGGGCGCTGGCGCCGCCGCGATGGAAGGGATGCCAGCCGAATACCGCGACCCCGGTCACCAGGGTGACTACGAGGAACGTGACGACGGCCAGCGCGGTGCAGACCACCAGCGCCCACCACTTGCCGGCCAGCAGCCTCCCGCGGCTCACCGGCCGCACGTAGAGGTAGCGCAGCGTCCCCCAGTCGCGGTCCGATCCGCCGAGGATGCTGCCGAATACCGCGACGACCAGGCCGAACAGCACAGGGTCCATGAAGTTCAGGCCCGACTCGGTGAAGTTGAGCGCCGAGAACGTCGCGGCCCCGCCCCGTCCCCCCGCCTTGGACGCCTCGGTCACCCCGGCCAGGATCGGCACCGCCGCGAGGACGGCGAGCAGGATCAGGCTCCGCAGCCGCCGCAGCTGGGTCGCGAGCTCAACGCGCAGCATCGTTCTGCCCCACCAATCCGAGGAAGGCCTCCTCAAGGCTCCGCGTGGCCCGCACCGCCACGACTCCCACTCCCGCCACGACCAGTTCCTGATTGAGTTCCGTCACGGTGCGGCCGGGCGCGGTGACCAGCAGCCGCCGGCCGCGTGTCTCTACGGACTGCACGCCCGACACCGCGCGCAGGATCTCCCCGGCCCTGGCGGCGTCGTCCACCTCGAACTCGTACGCGTCAGCGCCCAGCAGGTCCGCCAGCTTTCCCGCCGCGATGACCGCGCCCGCGTTCATGACCACGGCATGCGTGGCCAGCAGCTCGATCTCGGCGAGGAGGTGGCTGGAGACGAGAACCGCGGTGCCGCGCTCAGCGAGCCGGCTCAGGTACTCGCGGAGCGCGCGGACCTCGCCGGGGTCGAGCCCGTTGGCGGGCTCGTCCAGGATGAGCACCTCGGGGGCGCCCATCAGGGCCTGGGCCAGCATCAGCCGCTGGCGCATGCCCATCGAGTAGGTCTTCGACTTCTCCTCGAGCGCCCGGCCCAGGCCGGCCACCTCCAGGCTCTCCTCCAGCGCGGGGGGAGGCCACTGGCGCCTGCCGGCCCGCCAGGCTAGCTCCAGGTTGCGCCGGCCGCTCAGGTGCGGCACGAAGGCGGGACCGTCAATTGCCACGCCGGCCCGGGCGAGGACTCCCGCCGCGAGCCGGCTCGGCTCGCCCAGCAGCCGGGCGGTGCCGCTGTCCGGCCGGGACAGGCCGACCAGCACGCGCATGGTGGTGGTCTTGCCCGCGCCGTTGGGCCCGAGCAGCCCGCAGATCTGCCCGCGCTCGACCTCGAACGTGACTCCGTCGATGGCGCGGCGACGCCGGTAGCTCTTGGTCAGTCCGTGTGCCGCCACGGCGACCGTTTCGGCCATGGTGTGCTCCTGTTAGTAGGCATGGCGAACCGCGGGGCCGGCCCTTCGCCGGACCCTCCGGTCAGTGGTGTTCAGTCAGTGGTGTTCGGTGAATGGGTGTTCAGGTGGCGGCGCTCAGGCGGTGGTGGCGATCTTCACGCGGCTGCGCATCTCGAGCGGCCGCACGGCGCGCAGGCCGAGAACGCCGCCCAGCGCGGCGAAGCAGGTGTAGACCGCCGCCGCCTCCATGGCGGAGCCGAGGAAATCGGGATCGCCGATCAGCAGGTCAGGAGCCTTCAGCAGCAGGCCGGCCGCCACCGACACCGTCGCCGCGGCGCGCCAGGGATGATGCCGCAGGTCCAGCCAGCGTGTCAGCCACGGTGTCCGCTCGCGAGCCATCCGCCAGCTGTCCCCGGCAAGCTGGTGCGCCCGGGCTGCCAGTGACCATCTCCCGGCCAGCGCGCCACCGACCGCGGCGATGACGTCGAGGACGTCCTCCCCCGCAGAGCGCCCCAGCCAGGACGCCCGCGCGGCGGCGCGCAGGCCGATGATCGCCGCCACCGGGGTGGCGGCCACGACGATGGCCAGCAACAGCCGCTCGGCAGCGGGCATCCCCGTGCCGAGGTTGGCCGCGGCCACCACGACGACCGGAAGAAGCAGGACACTGGCCAGCGCCAGGCTGCGCCCGGCCAGGGCCGCCGGACGCCCGGCCAGCAGCGTGCCGCGCAGCCACGGCGCCACGGCGGCAAGGAACAGCGCGATAGCGCCGCAGGCGACCGGCACCTGCACCCAGAGCTGCATCACCAGGGAGAAAACCAGCCCGCTGGGCCAGGGCCGGGCGGCGCCAGTCTGCAGCGACAGGCCGGCCGCAAAGAACGCCGCCGCGGCGCAGGCCGCCAGCCCGCAGGCCGCCCGGCTCAGCGCGTACCGCACGGCGTCAGCGTTGAACTCGGCGGCCAGCTCGGCCGGGGCGCCGAATCGCTGCACCGCCCGCTCGGCGGCCAGCACGTCGTCAGCCCCCCGTGCTGTCTCATCGGCGATCAGCTCCGCGAGGTGATCGGAGACCTCGGCGCTGATTCGCCGCTGGCGCCGCGCGCCGACCCGCAGCGCCGTGCCCAGCTCGCCGAGATAGTCCGTGACAGCGGTGCTCATCGCTCACGCCCCTTGCCATATCGCGTCCACGGCCGCCGCGAACGTCCGCCACTCCTGCCGCCGGTCCGCCGTCGCCCGGCGGCCCCGGGCGGTCAGCTCGTAGACCCGCCGCCGCCGTCCGCCGGCCTCAGACCAGCCGCTTTCCACCAGCCCCGCCTGTTCCAGGCGGTGCAGTGCTGGGTACACCGTGCCCTCCGGCAGCTCGAAGAACCCGCTGCTTCGCTCGCGCAGCAGCTCGATCAGCGCATAGCCGTGAGCCGGGCCGCCGGCGAGCACCGCCAGCACCAGCCCGTCCAGATGGCCGCGCACCGCATCCTGACTCATGCCTAGGTAATCTAGGCATAGACAGCCTAGGCGTCAAACTGATTTCGGTGCGCCAGCAGAGTGAGCCGATCACATTCAGGGTGGGCTGCTGTTCGTGATGGACGGCAGCCGCTCGCACCCCGACAGTCACAGTGATAGACGTCCTCGCCAGTCAGCGCAGCCCGGGGCGCCGGCATCCGCCGCCACGTCCTGGCTGGTCCTCGGCGCCTGGCCGGCGATTGCATGCACGCTCGCCACTGCCTTCATCCGGCGGCGCGACATGTGAAATCAGCGACCGCTGGGACCGCATCCCGGCCGCTCGACGGGTCACGCACGGACTGAGCGTCAGGGGAGAACGCCGGCTGTCAGGTACCACCCGCGGCGGCTCAGCAGAGGTTGCGGAACTCGCGCAGCACGTCCGCGGAGATGTCGGCGAGGGATCGCTGCTCGCCATCGCGGATCCACTGGGCGAACGCTATCCCGAACACCGTGGCGCCGGATTCGGCCGCGAGGGTGGCCGCCGGCTCGCTGACGCCGCGCGCCCGCAGCGCATCGGCGACGGTCGTCGCAAGCCCGGCGAGCTTGTGCCGCTCCCGCTCCTGGAGGGCGGGGTTCTTGTCGATCACGGACTGCCGGGCACGGGAGAGCGGGCGGCGCTCATCGGGGAAGAACGCCGCCGCCGCGCTGACCGCCGAGGCGACAACCTCCATCGGAGCCGCGCCCGGCGGCGCGGCGCTGGCCCCGTCGATGAACGCCTGAAAGAACAACTCCTGCCCGTGGAACAGCACCTCTCGCTTGTCACTGAAGTGCCGGAAGAAGGTCCGCTCGGTCAGCCCGACGGACTGGGCGATCTCTGCGGCAGTCGTCCGCTCGAACCCTCGGGTGGCAAACAGGTCGAGCGCCGCCGCCTGGAGGCGCTCCTTTGCCCCTGGTTCCCAGCGCACCATGGTCCTGAGTCTAGGTGATGACAGTGACTGTCGTGCAGGTGTATGGTGATGACTGTAACTGACATCAGTCACTGACATCAGTTCGGCAGGCACTCGCCTGCGACAGAGCCGAAAGGAAAGCCATGCGCGTCTTTGTCACCGGAGCCTCCGGCTGGATCGGCTCCGCTACCGTCGATGAGCTGCTCGCCGCCGGGCATGAGGTCACCGGCCTGGCCAGGTCCGACGCCTCGGCCGCCGCCCTGCGGGCCAAGGGGGCGCAGGTCCGCCGGGGTGACCTCGATGACCTGGCCAGCATCCGGTCGGGCGCCGAGGCTGCCGAGGCCGTCATCCACCTGGCCAACAAGCACGACTGGTCCAACCCGGCCGCCTCCAGCGCGGCCGAGCGCGCCGCGGTGCAGACCATCGGCGACGCCCTGACCAGCAGCAGCCGGCCGTTCCTGCTCGCCTCGGGGGTCGCCGGCCTCGGCCAGGGCCGGCCCGCGACCGAGGACGATCCGTCCCCGTTCCACGGCCCGGACTCACCGCGCGGCGGCAGCGAGAACCTCGCGCTGGAGTTCATCAGCCGCGGCGTGCACACCGTGAGCCTGCGCTTCGCGCCGACCGTGCACGGAACCGGCGATCACGGATTCATCGCCATCCTGGCCGCGATCGCCCGCGAGAAGGGCGTCTCCGGCTATCCAGGAGACGGGACCAACCGGTGGGCCGCCGTGCACCGGTCCGATGCGGCGCGCCTGGTCACGCTGGGGCTGGCCAAGGCTCCGGCCGGGACCCGCCTGCACGCTCTCGCCGAGACGGGCGTGCCCGCGCGCGACATCGCCGAGGCCCTCGGCCGCACGCTCGGGCTGCCCGTCACATCCATCGCTCCCGATGAGGTCGCCGCCCACTTCGGGTGGATCGGCACCTTCTTCAGCATGGACCTCGCCGGGACCAGTACCGCGACGCAGCAGCTCCTGGGCTGGACCCCCGCCGGACCGACTCTTGTTGAGGACATCGACGCAGGCGCGTACGCGGCGGGCGCTTCGGCAGCCCGATAACGCAGCCAGTTGAGGAACGTGCGGCGCGCAGCTCAGGTGACAAGGACGACCTTGACCCCAACCGCATCATAAGTTCCGCGCGCCCGCGCGTCCCTCGTGGCGAGGGCCACGTCGTGCTCCTTGGCCGCGAGGGCTACCAGCCCGTCATAGACGGCGCCGCCGGCAATTCCCAGGCGGCTCAAAGTGGCATGAATTGTCTGGGAACGCCGGCTGCTCAGCGCCAGCGGCTTACCGAAGCGCGCGTCGAGCAGGCGTGCGGCGTCCTCGGCCGAGAGCCTGGCGTCACCCGGCAGCCTCGTGAGGACGGAGTAAGTCTCGGCCAGGGCATGGCCGCTCAGTGCGACCTCTTGCCCGTCCCACCATCGCACCACTTCCGGATGGTGGCGGTGTGAGCGAACGAGGAGCGGAACGGCCACACTCGTGTCGACCGCGATGGTCACTTCCGGCCCGCGTCGATGAGACCGAAGAGAACGTCATCGTCGACAGGCGTGTCACCCGCCGACACGAGTACGCCGTCCTCCTCGACGAGGCGCGCAGTCCGGCCAGCGGGCACGACCTGCACGCCAGCACCGTAGGGAGAGATGTCCACCTTGGTACCCGGGAGCAGGCCCAGCGCGTCGCGGATGAACTTGGGCAGCACTATCCGGCCGGCCTGATCCACCACAGCTTCCATGGGATTATCATACCAGTCAAATCCCATCGGCCTGCGTCTCCGCGCCTTCGGCCGCTCGGGGGTCAGGCTCCAATGAGCATCGTGGTGAGGTCGGATGGCTGGTAGAGGACTTGCTTGCCGACCCGGTAAGAGTCGACGAGGCCGGTGCGCCGCAGCAGCTGCAGGTGCTGGTTGACCGCCGACGGCGTGACCGCCAGCTCGATGGCCAGGTCGCTGGTCGATCGTGGCCCGCTGCGCAGGAGCGCGAGGATGCGCAGCCGCTCGTGCCCGATCAGCCGGCCGAGGTCGCTGGTGTCCGGGCGTGCGCGCATCGCCCAGAGCGCGCCCTGCCCGCGTGCCGGGTAGCCGAGCTCGGGGTGGTGGCCGATGTCGAATGGGATCACCGCGCCGGGACCGAACATCGTAGGGAAGAGGATCAGCCCTCGTCCGGCGACGGCCTCCTCGCGGCTGGGGTTGCTGACCTGGTCGGCCCTGAGCCTGCCGTGCGAGTAGCCGATGGTGGGGGCCAGGTTGTTGAGCATTGCCGCGGTGCCGTCCTGGGTGATGATGCGGCCGCGATAAGCGACGTCTGCCTCAAGGATCGTCCGCATCCGCGGCCAGTAGGGCTCCAGCATGATCTGCCAGTACTGCTCCATTGCCGCGATGATGCGATCCAGTGCGCCCGGACCCGCCAGGGCATCCGGGAGATGGCCGTTGATGGCCACGAGCTGGCGCTCTACCTCCGCGGGATCGGTCCTGCCGATGATCTCCAGGTCGGCGGCGTAGGTCGCCAGCGGCCCGGACAGCGGCGGAGTGAGGAAGTCAGGGCTGCCCATCCGGTCGTTCATCAGGCAACTGAGAACCTCCCAGTCCAGGCCGGCCTGGCGGTTCTGGACCTTCCGCACCCAGGGAAGCTGCAAAGGGAATCGCGCCGGGTCGCGCAGCGCCCGCAGGGACAGGGTCGCTTCGAGCGCGGGCGAGACGGCGAACCGGATCTCCCCGAGGTCCTCAGGCGCCAGGAGGTAGGTCAGCACACGCTTGCCTTCGATGTAGTCCGAGGCTTTATTGTTCGCCATCCGGCCACGCGCTGCCGCATCGTTGACGGCATGTCCACGGAGATCCGCATGGTCAAGCCCGACGAAATGGCTGACTACCTGAAGGTACTGCCGTACGCCAACGGCCTGCCGCACTGGGAGCCTTTCCCGGCCGCATGGCACGCCGGGCCGGAGGCATGGCCGCAGCCCAACGCGCCTGCCTCACCAGCGCAACTGGAGGCCTGGGCCGACGAAATCCTGCTGGCAAGCCACTTCCACCCGCAGGCCGCCTTCGCCGACGGTCGCATCGTAGGCGGCTCGGCCATGATCAGCTTCGAGATCACCGTGCCCGGAAACCGGCAAGTGCCGCTGGGCGGGGTCACGTCGACAGCGGTGGTCGCCACCCACCGGCGCCGGGGCCTGCTGCGCCAGATGATGCAGGCCATGCTCGACGAGGCACGCGAGCGCGGAGAGCCGCTGGCCGGGCTGAGCGCGAGCGAGGGCTCAATCTACGGCCGCTACGGCTACGGGCCGGCCACCCGGCGTACCCGGTGGGAGATCGAGCGCACCCAGGCGCGGTTCCGCACCCCGCGCGCACCTGACGGCAGCCTTGAGATCACCGACGCGGAAACCGCGAGGCACGCCTGGCGCGCCGTCCATGACACCGTCCGCGTCAGCCGCGCCGGCGAACTGTCAGCGACGCCGGACAACTGGTCAGGCCTGAACGACACCTCCAGCGGCCCGGCAGGCCCGCTGCGCTACCTCGTTCATCGCGATCCTGACGGGTCCATCGACGGAGTGGCGAACTACCGGCTCCCCTGGTCACCCCGGACCGAGGAGGCCGGCACGCTTGTCGTCGAGGCGCTGCAGGCCGCCAGCGACGATGCCTACCACGCCATGTGGCAGCTGCTCCTCGACTTCGACCTGACGCGGAAGGTCGTCGCCGCGCCCCGTCCCAGCGACGAGCCACTGCGCTGGATGCTTGACAACCCCCGCGCAATGCGCGTGACCCGGCAGTCCGACAGCCTGTGGATCCGACTGCTGGACGTCCGGACCGCTCTCCAGGCCCGCGCCTACGACACCGGCGGGACAATCGTGCTCGGGATCGACTCCGACCCCATGTGCCCGGGCAACGAGGGCTCGTGGAGACTCGACGGCGGCCCAGACGGCGCCGTCTGCACACGGGTCACGACCACCCCCGACCTGATGATCGATCTCCAGGCTCTCGGCTCGCTCTACCTGGGAGGGATGTCCGCCGCACTGCTGGCCAGCGCGGGGCGGATCCACGGTGACCGCAAGTACGTCAACCTGCTCTCCCGCATGTTCCGGACCGATCCAGAACCGTTCAACACATTCGTCTTCTGAGCCAAGGCGAATGTGGGGAGCCGACCCGTGCATGGTCCGGATGCCGGGGATCTCCCTCGACGCGGATCAGATCCTCGACCATGCCAGGCAGGCTGCCGACCGACACGAGCCGGGCGACTACCACCCCCGCGGAGCCCACGTCCACAGGCGTGCGGTCAACGAGCTGGTCGCGTGGCCGCTGACATCTATTTCAGGAGCTGACGGGCCATCACGACGCGCTGGATCTGGTTGGTGCCCTCGTAGATCTGGGTGATCTTGGCGTCGCGCATCATCCGCTCCACCGGGTAGTCGCTGACATACCCGTAACCGCCGAGCAGCTGGACCGCGTCGGTGGTGACCTCCATCGCCACGTCGGAGGCGAAGCACTTGCAGGCCGACGACATGAACGTCAGGTCCGGCACTGACTCGCCCGACATGGCGCGCTCAGAGCGGGCCGCGGCGGCGTAGGTGAGCTGCCGGGCCGCCTCCACCTTCATGGCCATGTCGGCCAGCATGAACTGGATGCCCTGGAACTCGGCGATGGCCTTGCCGAACTGGCGGCGCTCCTTGACGTACCCGGTGGCATAGTCCAGCGCGCCCTGGGCGATGCCGAGGGCCTGCGCGGCGATGGTGATGCGAGTGTGGTCGAGCGTGGCCAGCGCGGTGCGGAACCCGCTGCCCTCGGCCCCGATCATCCGGTCGGCCGGGATAGTGCAGTTGTCGAAGTACAGCTCGCGGGTGGGCGAGCCCTTGATGCCGAGCTTGTGCTCCAGGGCCCCGAACGAGAAGCCCGCATCGCCGTCCTCGACCACGAACGCGGAGATCCCGCCGGCCCCGGCGCCAGGCTCGGTGACGGCCATCACGGTGTAGAGCTTCGAGACCCCGGCGTTGGTGATCCACCGCTTGGCGCCGTTGAGGACGTAGCTGTCCCCGTCGCGGACCGCGCGGGTCTTCATCGCCGCGGCGTCCGAGCCGGCATCGGGCTCTGACAGCGCGTACGAGATCATCGCCTCGCCGCTGGCCACCCGCGGCAGGTAGCGCTGCTTGAGATCCTCCGAGCCTGACAGCAGCAGCGGCACGGTACCCAGCTTGTTGACCGCCGGGATTAGCGAGGACGACGCGCAGGCCCGGGCGACTTCCTCGATCACGATCACGGTGGCGATCGCGTCGGCCCCGGCGCCGCCGTACTGCTCGGGGATGTGCACCGCGTGCAGGTCGTTCTTGACCAGGGCGTCGTGGGCGTCGGAGGGGAACTCCGGGGTCTGGTCCACCTTGGCCGCGTGCGGCGCGATCTTCTCGTCGGCTAGCTGACGCACCGCCGCGCGGAGCGCCTGGTGCTCCTCGGTCAGCGCGAACGCCGGGGAATCTGAGCTCATGCCCTCGATGGTAGGAGCAAGCCGCATTGGCCCCAAGACCGCCTTGCCTGCTCCCGCCGGCACCCCCGCGTACGCTGGCCCGGTGACGGACGGGCCCGGGGTAGCGGCCGCCGGCGCCCTGCTGTCGGCCGCCGGCCAGGAGCTGCTGGGCCGGCTCCGCGGGCAGGAGGTCACGCCCGGCCGCGCGCTGGTGCTGACCAGGGACCTGCGCCGGGAGTACCCGGCCGAGCTGGTCGCGGCCGCGCTCACCCAGCAGTCACTGCGGATGAGCGGCCGGGCCAAGTTCAGCCGGGCCGACGACATGCTGTTCACCCGCGCCGGGCTGGAGCAGGCCAGTTCCGAGCTGGCCGCCACGCACAGCGCCGCCCGGCTGGCACCGTTCCGGACCGTTGCCGACCTGTGCTGCGGGATCGGCGGGAACCTGACCGCGCTCGCCGCCGGGGCCGCGGACACACCGCCGGGGCGCCGCCTCATCGCCGTCGACCGCGACATCGCCAGCCTGGAATTCGCCCGGCATAACGCAACGGCCAGGGGCGCGGCTAGCCCCGTCCGGCCGGTCTGCGCCGACGTGCGGGAATTCGTGGCCGCAGTGCCGCCGCGCCAGGTGGACGCGGTGTTCGTCGACCCGGCGCGGCGCGCAGGTGACCGGCGGCTGCGCGCCGGGGTGAGCGAGCCGCCCATGGACTGGTGCCTCAGCCTGGCCGGGTGGGCCCCGGCCGTGTGCGTCAAGGCGGCTCCGGGGCTGCCCCGCGAGCTGGTCCCGGCCGGCTGGGAGGCCGAGTTCCTGGCCATCGGGCGCGGGCTGAAGGAGGCGCTGCTGTGGTCGCCGGCGCTGGCCTCAGCACCGCGGCGGGCCACGATCCTGCCGGGCGGGTCCGCCGCCGCGCCCGGCGGCGACGCCCGCGCGGCGCACACCCTTACTCCCGAGCCGGGGCCGCCGGTGCCGGTCGGGCCGCCCGGCGAGTTCCTGCTCGACCCGAACCCGGCGGTGACCAGGGCCGGCCTGGTCGAGGACCTGGCCCGCCGCATCGGCGCCTGGAAGATCGACCCGATGATCGCGTTCCTGGCGGCCGACCGGGCGGTCAGCTCGCCGTTCGCCCGGACGCTGCGGGTGCTGGAGTCGATGCCGTGGAACGAGAAGAAGGCTGCGCGTCGCCTGCGCGAGCTGGGCATCGGGTCAGCAGACATCCGCCGCCGCGGGCTGGCCGGGGATGTGGAGCTGATCCGGCGACGGCTGGGCCTGCGGGGTGAGGGCAGCGCGGTGATCGTGCTGACCCGGCGGGAGGACCGGCCGTGGGGCCTGATCTGCGCGCCGGCCGGGCAGGACCGGCGGGACGCGCGAGGCTAGCGCCGCGGCTTCACCGGGCATGACCGGCGGGAGGGGCCGGACTGGCCTGCGCCAGCCTCGTTAGGGATAACCCCGGAAGACGGCGGTCAGGTCCGGTCCTCGAACTGGCCGGACGAACCGGGAACGGGGCCGGGCGGGGTGCCGTCAGGCCCGGGCCGCAGCCGGGCGCGCAGGGCCTCGCCTTTGCGCTCGGCGGCCTGGCGCAGTTCTTCCTGGAAGGCGACGATCCTGCCGTGCAGGGCGGGGTCGCCGACGCCGAGCATCCGGACGGCCAGCAGCCCGGCGTTGCGCGCGGCGCCGACGGCCACGGTCGCGACGGGGATGCCGGCCGGCATCTGGACGATGGACAGCAGCGAGTCCAGGCCGTCGAGATGAGCCAGCGGCACGGGCACGCCGATGACCGGCAGCGGGGTGACCGATGCCAGCATGCCGGGCAGGTGCGCGGCGCCGCCGGCCCCCGCGATGATGACCCGGATGCCCCGGCCGGCCGCGGCGGTGCCGTAGGCGATCATGTCGCGCGGCATCCGGTGCGCGGAGACGACGTCGGCCTCCCAGGGCACGCCGAACTCTTCCAGCGCAGTCGTCGCGGCCTCCATGACGGGCCAGTCGGAGTCACTGCCCATGACGACGCTGACCTGTGGCTGACTGGTCATGACGCTTCCTCCCCGGTCGCAGCGGGCGCCGCGGCTGACCCGTCGAGGCCGGGCTCACCGGGCAGGGTCTCGTCCTCGACGCAGTTGGCCAGGTAACTGGCCGCCCGGCGGGCACGGGCGGTGACGTCGGCCAGGTCGGTGCCCGCGACTGTGACGTGCCCGACCTTCCGGCCGGCCCGCACCTGCTTGCCGTAGAAGTGCACCTTGACGCCGGGATCGAGGGCCATCACGTGGACCAGGCCCTCGCGCAGGTCGGGCTCGCTGCCGCCGAGGATGTTCTCCATCACCACGACCGGGGCCACCGGCGCGGTGGAGCCTAGCGGGAGGTTCAGGACGGCCCGCAGGTGCTGCTCGAACTGGGAGGTGACCGAGCCGTCCATGGTCCAGTGCCCGCTGTTGTGCGGGCGCATGGCCACCTCATTGACCAGCAGCCCGGCGCTGGTCTCAAACAACTCGACGGCGAGCAAGCCGGTGACGTCGAACTCGGCGGCCAGCCGCAGGCCGAGCCACTGGGCCTGGGCGGCGATGCCCGGCGACAGGCCGGGAGCGGGGGCGATGACCTCGCGGCAGATCCCGTCGCGCTGGACGGTCTGCACCACGGGGTAGGCGGCGCCCTGACGGCTGGCCGACCGCGCGACCAGGATGGCCAGCTCCCGCTCGAAGGCCACGAACTCCTCGGCGATCAGCCCGATGCCGTGATCCAGGACCTCCTGCGCCTGCTGCGGGGTCCGGCACACCCAGACGCCCTTGCCGTCGTAGCCGCCGGAGATGGCCTTGAGCACCACGGGCCAGCCCGCCTGCGCGGCGAAGGCCTCGACGCCGGCCAGGCCGGTCACCGAGGTGAACCGCGGGCAGGCGATGCCCAGGCCGCTGACCCGCTCGCGCATGGCCAGCTTGTCCTGGGCGAAGCGCAGCGCCTGGCCGCCGGGCCGCACGGCCGTCCCGGCCTGCTCCACGGCGGTGATGAGGCCGGCGGGCACGTGCTCGTGATCGAAGGTCAGCACGTCGCAGGCGCTGGCGAAGCTGAGCAGGTCGGCGCGGTCTCGGTAGTCACCCAGCACGGTATGGGCGCAGACCTGGGCGGCACTCTCGTCGGCGCTGGCGGCCAGCACCCGGAACTCGATGCCCAGGGCCACGGCCGCCGCGCTGGTCATCCGGGCCAGCTGGCCGCCGCCGACCATCCCGACCACCGGCGGGCCCGGCACGGCAGCGGCGTCAGCGGCGGTGTCCGCGAAATCCTTCACCGCCGTAGCCTATGGCGTCATTACGCTGCTCAGCCCTCCCCCCTGGGTCCCGGGCGGCGCCCCGGACCGGGGTTCCAGGGCGTGAACCCTCGGGCCGGCGCTGCCGGGGGCGCGGGGCGCCCGACTGGGGGTTCCGCTGGGTGACCCCCTGAGCCGGCACTGCCCGCCCTACGCGGGGCCGCTGACGGCGGGGCGGGACGGCGGGTCGGAGGTGCCGTGCGGCAGGAACAGGGCGAACACGGCCGGGCGCGGCCGGACCAGGACCACCTGGCCGCCGTCGGCCGCGGCGATGGTCCGGGCCAGGGCTAGCCCCAGGCCGGTGCCGCCGGGCGACCCGCTGACGCTCCGCTCGAAGATCCGCGGCACCAGCTCGGGGGGCACGCCGGGCCCCTCGTCGCGGACCTCCACCACCACCGAGCGCCGGGTCTGCGAGGTGCGGATGGTCACCACGCCGGAGCCGTGCACCAGGGCGTTGTCCAGCAGCGTGGCGATGACCTGCGATGCGCCGCCGGGCGTGGCGTAGGCGCACAGGCCCTTGGTGCCGGTGACCTCGAGCTTGCGGTTCACCCGGCGGAAGGCCGGCTCCCACTCCACGACCTGCTGGGCGACGATCTCGTCCACGCTGGCCAGCGACGGAGCGCCGGTGATGGTCCGGCGGGCGCGGCCCAGCAGCTGGCTGACCACCTCGGCCAGCCGCTCAGTCTGGGCCAGCGCCGCTGCGCCCTCCTCGCGCACCACGTCCGGGTAGTCAGCCGCCGCGACCATCTCCTCCAGCCGCATGGACAGCGCGGTCAGCGGGGTGCGGAGCTGATGCGAGGCATCGACGGCAAAATCGCGCTCGGCCGACAGCAGGTCGGTGATGCGCTGCGCGGAGCCGTCCAGGCCCTCGGCGACCCGGTCCAGTTCCTGGACGCCGTACCGGCGTCCCAGCGGCCGGGCGTCACCCGAGCCCAGTCTGTCGGCGGCCCGGGCGAGTTCTTCCATCGGCCGGGCCAGGCGTCTGGCCTGGAACAGCGCCAGGATGACGGCGACGACCACGGCGAGCAGGGCCAGCGAGCCGATCAGCAGCAGCGCGCCCCACACCTTGCCCGAGACGAAGGCGTCGTCGGCCTCGACGGTGACGGAGAAGTCTGTGGTGGCGGCGGAGGCGGTGATGGTGTGCCGCCCGGGCGGCCGGTCACCGAACCGCAGCAGCGGCCCGCCATCCTGACGAATCAGCACGTACCGGTCCGACACCGAGCGCGCTATCTGCTCCACGCCCGGCGGCAGCCCGGCGTTCACCCGCTCCTGCAGGCCGCGGGCCAGCGTGGCTGCGTCCCGGCTGAGCTGGTCAGTTGCCTCGCTGACCTGGAGCCGGCTCAGCACGAATGCCAGCGGCAGGCCGAGCAGCAAGACTGCCACGACGGCGACTGCCAGCGTCGAGATCAGCAGCCTGCGCTGCATGGCCTGGTCCCTACGTCTCCTGGCGCATCGTCAGGGCCGCGCGAGGGCAGTCACTCACCGCGCTCGAAGCGGAACCCGACACCACGCACGGTGGTGATGAACCGCGGGCTGTGCGCGTCATCGCCCAGCTTGCGGCGCAGCCAGGATACGTGCATGTCCAGGGTCTTGGTGGAGCCCCACCACTTGCTGTCCCAGACCTGGCGCATGATCTGCTCGCGGGTCACCACCTTCCCTGCCTCGGCCACCAGCAGCGCCAGGAGGTCGAACTCCTTGGAGGTCAGCTCGATCTCCTCGTCGCCGAGCCAGGCGCGGCGGGCGTCGGTGTCGATCCGGACGCCCTGCACCACCTTGGTCTCCGAGGCGCCCCGGCGCAGCAGCGCGCGGACCCGGGCAAGCAGCTCGGCCAGCCGGAACGGCTTGGTCACGTAGTCGTCGGCGCCCGCGTCCAGGCCGATGACCGTATCGACCTCGTCGGCGCGGGCAGTGAGGATCAGCACGGGGACCGACTGGCCCGCCGAGCGGATGCGGCGGCAGACCTCCAGCCCGTCGAGCCGGGGCAGGCCGATGTCCAGCACGATGAGGTCGATCCCGCCGGCGCGGGCGGCCTCGAGCGTGCCAGGCCCGTCGGCGGCGACCCCTACCTCGTAGCCCTCGCGGCGCAGCGCGCGGGCCAGCGGCTCAGAGATCGCCGGGTCATCTTCGGCAAGCAGAACGCTGGTCATGCCTCGATCGTAAGGCGACTGGAGAGCATTTCCTGCTCACTACACGCTGCAACGCCCAAGTCACACCGGCGTCACGCCGTGCCGGCGCCGGGAGAAGTCCCGGTTTTTGCCCCGCGCGGCGGCGAACCGGCGGACCAGCTGGGCGCGCAGGTCCTCGGGCTCGACGATGTCGTCCACGACCAGTTCCCCGGCCAGCCGCAGGACATCGATGTCTGCCTCGTACTCGGTGCGCAGCCGCTGGGTAAGCTCGGCCCGCTCAGCCTCGTCGGTCACGGCCGCCAGCCGGTTGAAGTACACCGCGTTGACGGCGGCCTCCGCGCCCATCACCGCGATCTTGGCGGTCGGCAGGGCGAGGGTGGCGTCCGGCTCGAAGCCGGGCCCGGCCATCGCGTACAGGCCCGCGCCGTAGGCCTTGCGGACTACCACGCAGATCTTCGGCACGGTGGCCTCGGACACCGCGCTGATCATCTTGGCCCCGTGCCGGATGATGCCCTGCTTCTCCACGGCCGTCCCGACCATGAAGCCCGGCACGTCGGCCAGGAACAGCAGCGGCACGCTGAAGGCATCGCACAGCTGGATGAACCGGGTCGCCTTGTCGGCGGAGTCGACGAACAGGACACCGCCCTTGAACATGGGATTGCTGGCCACCACGCCGACCGGCTGGCCGTCCAGCCGGGCGAACCCGACGGTCAGCTCCCTGGCCCACAAGGCGTGCACCTCGAACAGCGAGCCCTCGTCGACCAGCCCGCGGATGTAGGCGCGCATGTCGAACGCGCGCCGCTCGCTGACCGGGACCATCGCCCGCAGGTCGGCCGGCCGGGGATCGCGGGCGGGTGCCGCGGGCGGCTGCTCGCGCCAGTTGCCGGGCAGGTAGGACAGGTAGTCACGGACCGCCGCCAGCGCCTCCTGCTCGGAGGCGGCCAGGTGATGCCCGACCCCGGACACCGTGCAGTGCATCCGGGCGCCGCCCATCTCCTCCAGCGTGGTCTGCTCCCGGACCACCATCTCGACCATCCGCGGGCTGCCCAGGTACATCGAGGCGTTGCCCTCGACCATGGTCACGAAGTCGCAGAAGGCCGGGATGTAGGCGCCGCCCGCGGCCGACGGGCCGAACAGCGCGCACACCTGCGGGATCGAGCCAGAGGCCCGGACCTGGGTGTGGAAGATCTTGCCGGCGCCGCGGCGGCCGGGGAACATCTGCACCTGATCGGTGATCCGGGCGCCGGCCGAGTCGACCAGGTAGATCATCGGGATGCCGCGGTCGTAGGCCAGCTCGATGATGCGGATGATCTTCTCGACGGTCCGCGCGCCCCACGAGCCGGCCTTGACGGTCGAGTCGTTGGCCATCATGGCGACCGTCCGGCCGCCGACAGTCGCCGTCCCCGTGATCACCCCGTCGGCTGGCAGCCCGTCGGCCAGGACGTTGGCGAACGCGCCGTCCTCGGTGAAGCTGCCCTCATCGGCCAGCAGCGCGATGCGCTCGCGGGCGAACAGCTTGCCCTTGGCCGTGGCCGCCTCGTGATAGCGGGCGGCACCGCCCTGCTCAATCCTGGCCCGGACGCCGCCCAGCTCCGGATGGCCCTCTTCGCTCGGCGTGGCCGGCGACGCTGCCGGCCCGGCGCCTGCATGTTCTGCGGGTGCTTCGCTCACGACCGCGAGCGTACGCCAGGACCGGGCCCTGGCATGATCGCGGCCGCTCCCCTCCGGCCGGAGCGGCCACGATGTCCGGCACGATGACCGGCGGCGATGACCAGGGCGTCAGGCCAGGTGCAGGTTGACGCCCAGCAGGATCAGCCACCACAGCAGGATGGCCAGGATTGCGGACAAGATCACCTTGATGACGTACACGGTGATGTAGTGGTGCTGCCAGGCGACCACCAGGCCGATGATGAGGTAGATCACGCCCACCAGGCCGAGCCGACGCAGTCTCAACACGGTCCAGCTCCCATTCGTCCAGTTCCCGGAGCGCGCGGCACGCTCACCACCGAGGAATCTGGCGCCCAGGTCTCCCGATAAGTCGCCATCAAACACGAAACGATCATCGGCGGGCGTCGCCCGCATGACCGGGGATTCCAGGCAGTGGTCCCGGGGCTCGCGCTGCCGGGCGGATGACCAGGGAAAGCCGGTAGCGCATGGCCAGCCGAAATGGGATGCCAGATCGCGACGGCCGGCCCGGAGGGTCGGTCTGAGCGATCGGGAGGGGGTCCGGGGGGCGAGGCCCCCTGGTCTGGGGTTCCAGGGGCTATCCCCCGGGCTAACTCGGGATGGTTCTGGTGCGGGGGCCGGCGCGCAGGACCTGGGAGGGCAGCTGGCGGCCGATGACCCGCTCCGCATCGGCGGCCGCCTCGATCATCGCCTCCAGGTCAATGCCGGTCGCCACGCCCATGTCCTCGACCATGTGGATCAGTTCCTCGGTCGCGATGTTGCCGGTCGCACCGGGCGCGTAGGGGCAGCCGCCCAGGCCGCCCACCGACGCGTCGAAGTCGGCGACGCCCAGCTCCAGCGCCGTCAGCACGTTGGCCAGGCCGGTTCCCCGGGTGTTGTGGAAGTGCAGGTTCAGCGCACTGCCGGGGTGCGCGGACCGGAACTCGCCAACCAGGCTGCGCACCCGCGAGGGCGTGGCCATCCCCGTGGTGTCGCCGAACGAGACCGAGTCAGCCCCGTCGGCAACTGCCCGGCTGGCCACGCTCACCACCCGCGAGACCGGCACATCCCCCTCGTACGGGCAGCCCCACGCCGTGGAGACGATGACCTGGCACGTGGCCCCGGCCTGGTGGGCCTGGTCGATGATGGCCGCGATCTGGTCGAGTGACTCCTCGGTCGAGCGGTTGACGTTCTTGCGGTTATGGGTGTCCGACGCCGACACCACCGCCTCCAGCTCGGTCACGCCGGCGGCCAGGGCCCGCTGCGCGCCGCGCAGGTTAGGTACCAGCGCGGAGTAGCGGACCTGCGGGGCGCGGGCGATGCCGGCCCATACCTCGCTGGCGTCGGCCATCTGCGGGATCGCCTCGGGGCGGACGAACGACACCGCCTCGATGCGCTCCACGCCGGTGCCCGACAGCCGGTTGATCAGCTCGATCTTCGCCGCGGTCGGCACGGGGTCCTCGTTTTGCAGGCCGTCCCGGGGCCCGACCTCGCGGACAGAGATGCGGCTGGGCAGGTCACTCATGGTGCCGGGGTCCCTTCTGGGTCGGGCTGCGGGCGCGGGGCTGACGGGCGGGCGATTCCGGGCCAGGCGGGCGGGCGCTTGCCGGCGAACGCGGCGATCCCCTCGCGGCGGTCATCGGACAGCGCAGCCGTCCGCCAGGCGGCGTCCTCGACCTCGAGAGCGGCGGCCAGGCCGAGCCCGCTGCCCAGGCGCAGGGCCTGCTTGGCCGCGCGCACCGCGACCGGCGAGTTAGCGGCGATCTGCCCGGCCAGCTCCAGCGCGCACCGGGCCGCGGTGCCCGCCGGGACCACGCGGTCGGCCAGGCCGATCCGGCCGGCCTCGGCGGCGTCAACCTTGCGGCCGGTCAGCACCAGGTCGGCGGCACGGCCCTGGCCCAGGCGCCGGGCTGGCAGCTGGGTGCCGCCGCAGCCGGGCACCAGGCCGACGGTGACCTCGGGCAGCCCGAACACCGCGGTCTCGTCGGCGACGATCAGGTCACACGAGAGGGCGAGCTCGCAGCCACCGCCGAGCGCGAAGCCGTGCACGGCCGCGATCACCGGCTGGGGCAGCCCGAGCAGCGCGCCGAATGCGGCGCGGAAGGCCGGCCGCTGGGCCAGGATCTGAGCGTCACTCATGGCCGCGCGCTCCTTGAGATCCGCCCCGGCGCAGAAGGCCCGCTCCCCGGCCGCGCTGAGCACGGCGGCCCGTACCGCCGTGTCCGCGGCGATCCGGGCCAGCGCCCGCTCCAGCTCCCGCAGCAGCTCGGTGCTGAGCGCGTTCATGGCCTCGGGCCTGCTCAGCACGATCTCAGCGACCGCGCCCTCGCGGTGCTGACGGACTCCGATCAAAGAAGACGTTGTCACGCCTTCGAGGCTAGTAGCCTGCCGGGCGTTCGAGACGCAGCTGCTCGTCCTCCACGAGCTGGAACAGCTGAGCCTGGACCTCCTGGACATGCGGGATCTCGGTCAGGACCAGCTCGCCATGCTCGCCCGCCGACTCCACCACCAGGCGGCCACAGCCCAGGATGCGGTCCAGGATGCCGTGCGAGAACGAGACATCACTGATCCGGGCCAGCGGGAAGTCGCGGCCCGACCGGGTCAGGATCCCGGCCCGCAGCCGCAGGCGGCGGTTGGTCAGCTCGTAGCTCGTCGCCCGCCAGCGCAGCAGCGGAACCGCGCACCAGATGATGGCCGCCAGCACGGCCACTACCGCGATCGCCAGCTTGACCAGGGGCTTGTCGGCGGATGACGGCAGCAGGATCAGCGCCACCAGGGCCGCGGCAATGATCAGGGCCAGGATCAGGACCGGCCGCAGCACCGTCTTCCAGTGCGGGTGCAGCCGCAGCACCACGTGCTCGCCCTCGGACAGGCCGTCGGGACTCGTCATAGGCCACATGGTGGCATGTATCCCGGCAATCCGTGGCGCTCCCGCGCAGCTACGGGACGCGGCGCACATGCATGACGTCGCCCGCGCTGACCGCCGTGGCGCCCGGCTCGGCGCCCACGATCAGGCAGCCCGCCACGTCAACCCCGGCGGCCTCCCCGGTCAGGGTTGCGCCGCCGGGCAGGTGGACCACGACCTCGGTGCCGATGGTCGAGCACCACCGCAGGTACTCCGCCCGCAGCCCGCAGCTGTCCGGGTCGCCCGGCACCCCGCTGCTGCCAGGACTGGCCCAGGCCCGGTACCAGTACTCCAGCTCGGCCAGGATGGCGGCGAGCAGCGCGCCGCGGTCGGCGGCCGGGGCGCCGGCCAGCGCCAGCGAGGTCGGGGCCAGCGCGGCCGGAGCAAGCGGTCCTGACGGCGCGGGCGCTTCGGCCGCGGCTGCAGAAGACGGCGCGGCAGCGGGCGGCGCCGCCGGCTCCGGGGAGCGCGCCGCGGGCGCGCCTGGCAGGTCGGCCTGCCGGGCGCCGACATTGATCCCGATGCCGATCACAATGGCCGGCCCGGCCTGCTCGGCCAGGATGCCGGCCAGCTTCGCGCCGCCCGCCAGCACGTCATTAGGCCACTTGAGGCTCACCCGGACCCCGGCGGCCTCGGTCACCGCGCGGGCCACCGCGACTCCCGTCAGCAGCGGCAGCCAGCCCCGGGCTGCGGCCGGCACGCCGGCAGGGCGCAGCAGCACAGAAAACGACAAGGCCCCGCCCGGCACCGTGATCCAGGTCCGGCCCTGCCGCCCGCGGCCGCGCGCCTGCCGCTCGGCCACCAGCACCGCTCCCTCGGCGGCACCCGACCGCGCCGCGGCCAGCAGGTCCTCGTTGGTGGACCCCGTCTCGCCCACCACGTCCAGCCTCGTCCAGAGGCTGCCCGGCGCCAGCACCGCTGACCGCAGCGCGGCCTGGTCGAGCGGAACCGGTGAGGCTTCGGACACGGTACGTCTCCGCTATGATCGGCCAGCTAGTGTCAAAGGGCCGAGGATAGCGTCACGGTGCCGGCGGTGCCGGGACGGCCAGGCCAGCCGGCCGCCGGCGGCCGGCGCGGGCGCGCCCGGCGGGCACCGGGGGGAAACGAGCGGACACCGCGCGAGCGCTGCCGCCCACCGCGCGAAGTTGCGGCAGGCAGGCGAGCGGGCTAGCGCCGCGGGTCTGCCGCGCGCGGGCCGGGTACCAACCAGGAACAGCCAGCATCAGGCGGCCAGCATCGTCATGGGCGCCGCCCAGCAAACCGAGGAAAGCAGTGGCTGATCTCAAGACCGACGAACTGCCGACCCCTCATGACCAGCCCGCCGGCCCGGGCGGGAGCCCGGCATTCCCCGGCGGGCCGGGCTGGCGGAGGCGGCAGGCGGCCCTGGCCGCGGGCGCGCGCCGCGCGGCCCGGGCGGTGACCCCGGCGGCACTGTGGCGCAGTCACCGGCTGTTCACCATCCTGGTCCTGCTCTCGCTGGTGCCGCGCATCCTGGCTGCCCTGTCATTCCGTCCCGCGCTGCTGACCGCAGACTCGTTCCTGTACATGCAGAACGCCGCGAACGGCCAGCTCGGCTACCTGCGTCCGTCGGGTTACTCGTTCTTCCTGGCCATCTTCCAGGGCCTGCCGCACGCGCTGCTGGTGGTCACCACCCTGCAGCACCTGATGGGCATCGCCATCGCCGTCATCGTCTACGCGCTGCTTCGGTACTGGGGCCTGCCGGGCTGGGGCGCGTCGCTGGCCGCGGTGCCGACGCTGTTCGACGTCCGCCAGGTCGCGCTGGAGTCCTACATCCTGTCTGACACCGTGTTCGCGCTGGTGATCGTGGTGGCGGCGGCGCTGCTGCTGACCCGCCGCACGCCCCGGCTGTGGCAGTGCGTCGTGGCGGCCCTGCTGCTGGCCTACGCCTCGGTGCTGCGCGGCAACGGCATCCCGCTGGTCATCGTCGTGGCCGTGTTCCTGCTGATCAGGAAGGTGGGCTGGAAGGCCTGCACGGCCGCCGCGGTGGCGTTCGTGGTCCCGGTGCTGGGCTACGTGCTGGCCTTCCACAGCCAGTACGGCAGGTACAACATGACCGTGAGCGACGGCATCTTCCTGTGGTCACGGACCACGAGCTTCGCCAACTGCCAGGTCATCAAGCCGCCGCCGGACCTGGCGCCGCTGTGCCCGGACCGGGAGAAGTCGCAGGCGGTGCCGCCCGCGCCGGGCTGGTCGATCTCCTACCTGCTCAACGAGCCCACGCCGTCCGACTACGTGTGGGCCCCGGACGTGTGGTGGCGCCACGACGCCCATCCGGGCATCAACTCCTACAACGACACGCTCGGCCGGCGCTTCGCGATCAAGGCCATCGAGGCGCAGCCCGGTGACTACCTGAAGGTCGTCAGCCGCGACGTCATGCTGACCTTCCTGACCACCGACCGGCCGCAGGGCGGGGCCTACCTGACCTTCACGCCGCAGCCGCGGATCCCGCACCTGCCGTCGTATTACCAGAACTACATCAAGAACTACGCCGGGACGACGAGCAACACCCATGCGGTGTACCCGTACGCGTTCTTCCTGTTCTTGTACCAGCAGCCGGTGCTCTTCACCGGCGTGCTCTTCCTGCTGGTCATCCTGGCCGGGCTGGCCGGCGTGCTGCGCAACTGGCGGCGCTGGGGCGGCCTGCAGCTCCTGCCGTGGGGCCTGGCGGCCGTCAGCATCGTGTCGCCGGCGCTGGTGACCCAGTCGCTGTACCGGTACACGATGATCGCTATCCCGCTGGGCTGCCTGGCCGCGGGCCTGGGCTTCGCGCAGATCCCCGGCCGCCGCTTCGGCCGGGCCGCCCGGGCCGCGGTGCTCGTCCCGGCCGCCGCGGGTGCCCCGGCACCGGGCGGGGCGCCGGCCGGCGGTGCACCTGTCGCTGAGGCTGAGGCGCCTGCCAGCGGTAGTACCCCTCCGGCTGCTCCGGCTCCGCGGACTCCGGCTCCGGGCGCTCCGGCTCCGGGGGCTCCGGCGGCGGCTGCTCCGGACCAGGCTGCTCCGGCGGCGGGCCCGGCCGGGGCAGCGGACGCGCCTGGCGAGGCCAGCGGGACGGGTGAGACGGCCGGGGAGGACGGCAGCCGCTAGCCGCGGGGGAGCCGCCCTGGCCTACCCTGAGCGGCATGGCCACCGATGCTCCTGAGCCACTCGACGAAGCGGCGATGCCCGACCCGCATACCACTGCCGGGAAGCTAGCCGACCTGGACCGGCGGCGCTACGAGGCGGTGCACGCTGGTACCCAGCGGCAGGTCGAGCGGCAGCACGCCAAGGGCAAGATGACCGCCCGCGAGCGGATTGACGCCCTGCTGGATCCCGGCTCGTTCACCGAGCTCGACGAGCTGGCCCGGCACCGGTCGACCGACTTCGGCATGGCCAGGAACCGGCCCTACGGCGACGGCGTGGTCACCGGCTACGGCACCATCGACGGCCGTCCGGTCTGCGTGTTCAGCCAGGACTTCACCGTCTACGGTGGCTCGCTGGGCGAGGTCTACGGCGAGAAGATCGTCAAGGTCATGGATCATGCCCTGAAGACCGGGTGCCCGGTGATCGGGATCAATGACGGCGGCGGCGCCCGCATCCAGGAGGGCGTGGTCGCGCTCGGGCTGTTCGCCGAGATCTTCTACCGGAACGTGATCTCCTCGGGCGTCATCCCGCAGATCTCGCTGATCATGGGCCCGTGCGCCGGCGGTGCCGTGTACTCGCCGGCCATCACCGACTTCACGCTGATGGTGGATCAGACCTCCTACATGTTCATCACCGGCCCCGACGTGATCAAGACCGTCACCGGCGAGACCGTCAGCCACGAGGAGCTCGGCGGCGCGCAGGCGCACAACGTGAAGTCAGGCGTCGCGCACTACCAGGCCGCGGATGAGCAGGACTGCCTGGACTTCGCTCGCGACCTGCTGTCCTACCTGCCCTCGAACAACCTGGAAGAGGCCCCGGTCCGGCCGCGCGGCCAGGAGGACCCGGCTGCGGCCCTGGCCATCACCGACACTGACACCGAGCTGGACCTGCTGATCCCCGACTCCACGCGGCAGCCCTACGACATGCACACGGTGATCGAGCATGTGCTGGACGACGGCGAGTTCCTGGAGATCCACGCCGGGTTCGCCAGGAACATCACCGTCGGGTTCGGCCGGGTCGACGGATCACCGGTGGGCGTGGTGGCCAACCAGCCCATGCACTCGGCCGGGACTCTCGATATCGACGCCTCGGAGAAAGCGGCCAGGTTCGTCCGCACCTGCGACGCATTCAGCGTCCCTGTCGTTACCTTTGTTGATGTTCCCGGGTTCCTTCCCGGAACCGGTCAGGAATGGGGCGGAATCATCCGGCGCGGCGCAAAGCTTATCTACGCCTATGCCGAGGCAACGGTGCCGAAGATCACCGTCATCACGCGCAAGGCCTACGGCGGCGCCTACGACGTCATGGGCTCCAAGCACCTGGGCGGGGACATCAACCTGGCCTGGCCGACCGCCCAGATCGCCGTGATGGGCGCCGAGGGCGCGGTGGACATCCTCTACCGGCGCGATCTGGCCGCCATCGACGATGCCGGGGAACGGGCCACGCTGCGCGCCGAGAAAGCGGCCGAGTACGAGGACACGCTCTTCAATCCGTACATCGCGGCCGACCGCGGTTATGTCGATGCCGTCATCCGCCCCGCCGAGACCCGCGCCCAGGTAACGCGGGCGCTGCGCGCGCTGCGCAGTAAGCGCCAGACCCTTCCGCCAAAGAAGCACGGAAATATTCCCCTCTGATTACTCGGATCCCGGGCGTTGATTCGGCCTCCCGGCCGCGCGTCCGGCATCATGTCAGGCGTGGGGCACCTCAAGGCGAGCCTATATTTCCTAGCAAGAAATTGGGTATTTACTGCGGTCATGACCGCGGGCATTGCCCTGCGCGTCATCACCAGCGTCGGCTTCCCGCCGGCGATCTGGTTTGCGGGAGACTCGATCGTCTATGTCAACACCGCGCTGACCCACGTCCCGTCGATCTCCCGGCAGTCCGGGTACTCGCTGTTCCTGCTCCTGCTCCAGCCGCTGCACAGCTTCGCAGTGGTGACGGCTCTGCAGCACGCGATGGGCCTGGCCATGGGCGTCATGATCTTCGCCCTGCTGCGGCGGCACGGCCTGCCGCGCTGGGGCGCGGCCCTGGCCACGGCGCCGGTCCTGCTCGATGCCTACGAGATCCAGCTCGAGCAGGAAATGCTCCCCGACGTGCTGTTCGCGTTCCTGGTCATCGCCGCGGTGACGCTGCTGGGCTGGTGGAAGTCGGAGGACCGGCCGCTGTGGGCGGCGCCGGCGGCCACCGCGATGCTGGGCTACGCCGCGGTGTGCTGGCCGGTCGGCCTGCCGCTGCTGATCATCGCCGTGGTGGTGCTGATCATCAAGCGGGCCGGCTGGAAGGCCGTGACGGCGGGCGTCCTGGCCGGGGCGGTACCGCTGGTCATGTACCTGGGCTGGTATGACCGGGCGCACAATCGCATCGCCTTCAACAACAGCTCCGGCGTGTTCTTGTGGTCGCGCACCATGACGTTCGCGGACTGCGCGGTCATCAAGCCACCGCCCGCCGAGCGGGTGCTGTGCCCCAACCAGCCGCTCGGGCACCGGATGTCGGCGTCACTCTGGATCTGGAACAAGCACTCGCCCATCCAGAAAGCGTCCAGCGTCCGGTTCACTCCCGAGATCAACACGCTGGCCGGGAACTTCGCCCGCCGGGCCATCCTGGCCCAGCCGCTGGACTATGCCCACGCCGTGGTCGACAGCTTTGCCCTGACGTTCACCTGGGACCGGCCGCCGCACCCCAACAAGGGGCTGAGCCGGCGCTACCAGTTCGGCCTGGCCTGGCGGAACTGGGATCACGGCACGCCCCGGTCAGTTCAGATCATCCTGGTCCAGCGCGAGTACACCGGCGGCCACCTGGCCGGCACCCACATGGTGCACCCGTGGTCGACGTTCATGATCGCCTACCAGAAGGTCATGTACCTGCGCGGGACCATGGTCGGCATCTTGCTGCTGCTCGGCCTGGGCGCGGTGGTCCGGTCCTGGCTGGCCGCCGGGTACCGGCGGCGGCGTGACTTCGGCGGCCCGGCGCTGCTGCCCTTCCTGACCGGACTCGCCATCCTGCTGGTGCCGCCGATCACCGCGGATTTCTCGCTGCGGTACGTGGTCCCTGCCATTCCTGCGGTCACGCTGGCGGCCGCCTACCTCTTCCTGCGGGCGCGCCCTGCTGACGAGGCCCAGCCGCCGAAGGCCGAGGAACTGCCCGACGAGGACGACGACGACAAGCGAATCAGCACCGGCCCGCTGCCGGCCCAGACCTGAGTTCTGGCCAGCGATCCGGGCAGCCGGGCGCAGGGCGGGGCAGAGCCGGGCGAGTTGGTTACAAACTGAGCGTAGTTGCCGAGTTACCTAGTGATACGGGACCGGCTTCCCGATCGTGCCACTAGAGTCGTCTCTACTATGACCGAATCCGGTTCGCCGCTGCCGCTGCTGTCCCGCTACGCCATCATGGTCGATGTCGGGTATATCTACGCGTCCGCGGGAGAGCTGCTGTTCAGCGCCGCGTCCCGGCGCGAATACCGGGTTGATGCCGACAAGCTCATCCAGGCGCTGACCCGGCACGCCGAGGATCAGGTCCGGGGTGAGCTGCTGCGCATCTACTGGTACGACGCTGCCAGGGACCGGGTGCCGACCATCGACCAGCGGGTCATCGCCCAGATGCCGTGGGTGAAGCTGCGGCTCGGCAACCTGAACGCGCGCGGCCAGCAGAAGGGCGTGGATGCCCAGATCCGCGCCGACATGGAGGCGCTGGCCCGGCACCGCGCGATCACCGACGCGATCCTGGTGGCCGGGGACGAGGACATGGTGCCCGCCGTGGAGGCAGCGCAGGCCTATGGCGTCCGGGTGCACCTGTGGGGCGTGGAGCCGCCCTACGGGACCAATCAGGCCGAACGGCTGGTGTGGGAGTCCGACACCGTGGAGGTGCTGGAGCGGGCCTTCGTGGAGCCGTACTTCAGCCAGCCGCTGGAGCCCGCCAGCGGCCCGGCCGCGGCGGTCCGCCCGGCCGGCCCGGCGGCGACCCCGGCTGCCATGCCTCCGTCGCCGTCACAAGTGTTCGGCGAGCGGCAGTTCCCCCGGCAGCAGCCGCCCGCCAAGCCCGCGGCACCCATCCCGGCCGCTGTCAGCCACCTGCCTGCGGCCCGCCTGGGCCCGGACCGCGAGCGGGTGGAGGAGGCAGGCGAGCACGTCGCGCACCGCTGGATACTGACCCGCGGCGACGACAACATCCGCGACCTGCTGCCAGGGCCGATCCTGCCCCCGGTCATCGACAAGGAACTGCTGGTCGAGGCAGAGAAAGAGCTGGGCCTGTCGCTGCGCGCCTACCAGGAGGCGCGAGAATGGCTGCGCGACGCGTTCTGGGCCCGGGTGCACCGCGAGTTCGGCATCGGCGTCGGTAAGTCGAGAGGATGACGCCCGTGCCCGACAGCCCGGAACCTGGCACGCCGGCCGGGCCGGCCGAGGTCGCAGCCGGCCAGCCGGCCCTGCGGATCGTGGCCGGCCAGCCGACCCCCGAGGAGACCGCGGCCGTGGTGGTCGTGTTCAGCGCGCTGGCCAGCCAGCTGCCGCCCGGCTTGCCTGCTCCGGCCCGGTCGCAGTGGGCAGCCCGGTCGCGGCTGCTGCGCGAGCCCGTCAGCCCCGGCCCTGGCGGCTGGCGCGCCAGCGCCCTCCCCCGCTAGCCCCTCCGGCCTGCCGGCAGCTCCTGCCGCCGCTTAAACACCCCGGTGCTTAGCTTGCCGGGCGGCTGGGTTGAGGCCTCCAGGCGGTGTCCTCGTCGTCGAGGTGCGGGTTCTGAGGCAGCCACGCCGGATGCCGACGAGCCGGTGAAACCCTCTACCCGAAACCCGGCTGACGCTGGCAGCGGCAGACGGCTGCCGGGGTCAGGACGGCTGCGGGGTCAGGCAGCGGAACCGCGGCGCGAGCTAGCGAGTGTCGTAGCGCGGCACCGTGCTCAGCAGCTCGCTCACGTCGGTCCCCGGCGCCATCTCGGTCCCGCCCGGCGCGTCGCGGGTGAACAGCCGGGCAGGGGAGCCGCCGCCCAGGCTGGCCCGCCGGCCGCGGACGGCAAGCCAGGACCCCTCGCGCAGTCCCAGCACCGGCACGGCGTTGCACTGCAGGAACTCGGCAATCCGCTGAGCCCGCGTCTCGCCCTGGTGGGTGCTGGCCGGATCGGCGTCCAGGTAGTGCGGATTGACCTGAAACGGGATCAGCCCCAGGGCGTCGAACGAGGCGGGCTGGACGATGGGCATGTCGTTGGTGGTCCGCAGTGTCGGGCAGGCCATGTTGGTCCCGGCGCTCGCCCCCAGGTAGGGCAGCCCGGCCCGGACCCGTCCGGGGATCGCCGCTTTCAGGCCGGTGTCCTCCAGAGCCCGCAGCAGCCGGAAGGAGTTGCCGCCGCCGACGAAGACCGCATCGCAGCCGTCGAGAGCGGTGACCGGGTCGCTGACCTCGTGCGCGCCGGTGACCTGGATCGACAGCGGCGCCAGGGCATCCGTCATGACCTGGGTGTAGCGGTCATGGTCGAACCCGGCGAACGGCACGAACAGCATCCGCCCGCCAGGCCCGATTAGCTCGGAGATCACCCCGCGGGCGTGCTCCAGGAACCCCATCCCGGGGCTGGTGGAATTAGACAGCAGCAGCAAGTCCGGCATGACTCTCCTGGTCGGGCAGGCGCAGCTCCGCCGGCCAGCCCGGCGGCGCGGTGGTGATGCTATGCCACCTGCGGCCGCCCCGGTGGCGACCGGCCAGCCGCGGGTCCGGGCAGGCGGCTCACTAGACTCCAGGCAGTGTCCCGCCAGAAGTCCAGAGTGTCCGTCTGGAGAGCCGGCGCGGACCGAGATGACCCGGTTCGGCGCCTGCTCGCGCCTGCGCCGGTCAGCGCAGCCCGCGGGCTCGGGAAACCCCGCGGCCCACTGGTCGTCCCCCGCGGCCAGCTGAAAGGAGCCAGGCCGTGCGCAAGGTGCTGATCGCCAACCGCGGCGAGATCGCTGTCCGGATCATCCGCGCTTGCCGCGATTCCGGCCTGGCCAGCGTCGCCGTGTACAGCGAGCAGGACCTCGATGCCCTGCACACCGTGATGGCCGACGAGGCCTTTGCGCTGGGCGGGGAGACCGCCGCGGCCAGCTACCTGGACATCAGCAAGATCCTCAAGGCGGCGGCCGACTCCGGCGCGGACGCGGTACACCCCGGCTATGGCTTCCTGGCCGAGAACGCGGAGTTTGCCCGCGAGGTGATCGCGGCCGGCCTGACCTGGATCGGGCCGCCCCCGGCAGCCATCGAGGCGCTCGGCGACAAGGTGAGCGCCCGGCACATCGCCCGGTCGGTCGGCGCGCCGCTCGCGCCCGGCACCGACGGTCCCGTGGCCAGCGCTCAGGAGGCCGCCGCGTTCGCGGCCGAGCACGGCCTGCCGATCGCGATCAAGGCCGCGTTCGGCGGCGGCGGCCGCGGGCTGCGGGTAGCCCGGACGGCCGAGGAGATCGAGAGCCAGTTTGAGTCGGCGGTCCGGGAGGCAGTGGCCTCCTTCGGCCGCGGCGAGTGCTTCGTGGAGCGCTACCTGGACCGGCCCCGGCACGTGGAGACTCAGTGCCTGGCGGACACGCACGGCAACGTGGTCATCGTGTCCACCCGCGACTGCTCGCTGCAGCGGCGGCACCAGAAGCTGGTCGAGGAGGCGCCCGCCCCGTTCCTGTCGGCTGAGCAGGACAAGCTGCTGCGCGAGTCCTCGGCGGCGATCCTGCGCGCGGCCGGCTACACCGGCGCCGGCACCTGCGAGTTCCTGCTCGGCCAGGACGGCACCGTGTCCTTCCTGGAGGTCAACACCCGGCTCCAGGTCGAGCACCCGGTGACCGAGGAGGTCAGCGGCGTGGACCTGGTGCGGCAGATGTTCCGCATCGCCGACGGCGAGGCGCTGGACTTCACCGACCCCGAGCTGCGCGGCCACTCCATCGAGTTCCGGATCAACGCCGAGGACCCCGGCCGCGGGTTCCTGCCCGCGCCGGGCACCATCACGGCCTGGCGCCCGCCGTCCGGCCCCGGCGTCCGGCTGGATGCCGGGTATGCCGCCGGGATGACCATCCCGCAGGCGTTCGACTCGCTGATCGCCAAGCTGATCGTCACCGGGGCGACCCGTGACGAGGCGCTGCGGCGAGCCCGCCGGGCGCTGGCCGAGTTCGTGGTCGAGGGCATGCCCACCGTGATCCCGTTCCATCGCGCGGTCGTGGACGACCCGGCCTTCACGGGCTCATCGCTGCAGGTGCACACCCGGTGGATCGAGACCGAGTTCGCCGGCGACATCCCGCCGTACTCCGGCCCGGCAGCTGCCGGGCCGGATGAGGAGGCCGGCCGGGAGCGGATCACCGTCGAGGTCGGCGGCAAGCGGCTGGAGGTCACGATCCCCGGCGGGCTGCGCCCGGGGGGCGGCCTCGCCGGCCCGGCCAGAGCCGGCGGGACCGGCAGCGGCGCGACCAGCCGGGCCCGGCACCGCGGTCGCCAGGCCGGCGGGCAGACCTCAGCCGGGGGAAACGCCCTGATCAGCCCGATGCAGGGAACGATCGTGAAGATTGTTGCGACCGACGGCCAGCAGGTGGCCGCCGGCGACACGATCGTGGTCCTGGAGGCGATGAAAATGGAACAGCCGCTCACCGCGCACATGGCCGGCACGGTCAGCGGCCTGACGGTTCAGGTCGGGCAGACGGTGTCCGCCGGGGCTGTCATCTGTGAGCTGAGCGAGTAGGCCCGCGAGCCGGCCGGGCCCACCCGACGAGCACCCGGAGCCCGGCACGGCCGGGCTCACGACAGCGAGGAGCGATCATGGCCAGGCTGCCCGGCGATCCGGGCGTGTTCCGGTGGCTGCGCTTCGCGGCCGGCTTCCGGCTGCCCGCTGAGAACCGGGACTGGGTCCGGCACGAACTCACCGACGCGGGCTGGCGTGGCCGCACCGTCCTGCGGCACCTGGCCGTTATCATCCCCGTATGCGCCGCCCTGGCTGTGGTGGCGGGCGTGCTGCTGCCCGCGCCCGTGTGGCTGATCGTGATGAGCATCGCGCTGATCTTGTGCGGCAGCGTCTTCACCGTCGCGGCCTATGCCGACGACCTGCGGGCAACCCGGCTGCGCCAGCACGGCTTCGAGGTCCCCAACGACCCCGATCTGGGCCGCCCTACCCACTGACGGTGCCCGGCCGTCAGTCCGGGCACCACCACGCACATGCCCTCCCGGCACAGCACCTCCCGGCATGGCACCCCCTGGCACGGCCCTGCCCGGGGTGGCACCTCCTGGCATGGCCCTGCCCGGCCGCTCCGTGGCCGGCGGCGGGCCGGGACCGGCCATGACAGGCGGGCGCCGCGCCGCGGCGGCACGGCATGTCGCCGTGGCCTGCTGGCGCGCGACAGCATCTCTCGCCGACCGGGTCTGGTACACCCGCCCCGGCCTCCTGATGCTCGCCTACATCGCCCTCATCGCCGCCGGCCGCCTGGCCGCCCACAGCGCCGGGCGCACGTCGAAGGAAGCGGGCCTGGAGGTGGCGGCCGCAGTGCTGCTGTTCTGGTGCTGGCGAGTCGCCCGCGGCGGCCACCTGTCCCGCCTCCTCCTGCTGTTCAGCACCTGGTACGCGATCGGGTTCTCCGTCGCCCACCTGGCTACCTGGTGGGACATCCAGGACGCCGCCGTGCTGCTGATCAGCGCGGCTCAGCTAGCCCTGCTGCTCAGCCCGGCTGCTTACCTGGCGACCCGGCAGGACACGGCCAGGGCGTTCCGCAAGACCGGCCAGTGGCTGGTGCCCGTCGCCAGCGGCAGGCGCCGGGCCCCCTGGACCGAGCCGGCCCGCACGGCCCTGACGCTGCGGCTGCGGCCGCCGGGGTGGCTGCTCCTGACCGCTGCCGCCGCCGGGCTGCTGATCACGGCAGCGCTGCTGCCCGGCGTCCCCTACGCCGCCCTGCCGCACTGCGTGCCAGGCGCCCCGCCGCCCGGCGGCGCCGCGCTGAACCGCTGCGCCGGGTTCTGGCACGGCCTGCCGCTGCCGGTCTGGACTGTCGGCTGGCGCCTGCAGCCGGCGGCCTGGATGGCGCTGGTGCGCGACTGTGTCCAGTGGCTGACGGTGAGCCTGGCCGCGCTGTACGCGATCTGGCTGGCCGATCATTGCCGGCCGACGTCCCTGCCCGCCGCGGATGCCGAGCCTGCCGCCGTGCCGGCCGCATGAACCCGGCGTCCGGGCCAGGCCACCCGCCGAGGGCTGCTCGGACTGCGGCTGTTCCTGAGCAGGAGGCAGGAGTACCTGCCCGTGCCGGGGCCGGCGGCTAGCGCCCGGCCGGCCGCATGAGCTTGCGGGCCGCCTCGGTCAGGCTGCCCGACAGCGACGGGTACACCGCGAAGGTGTGCGCCACCTGATCGACGGTCAGCATCTGCTCGACGGCCAGTGAGATGCCCAGGATGAGCTCGCTGGCCCGCGGCGCGACCACCACCCCGCCCAGGATGGTGCCGCCACTGCGGCTGGCGAACAGCTTGACGAAGCCGTCCCGGAAGCCCTGCATCTTGGCCCGCGCGTTGGTGGCCAGCGGCAGCTTGACCACCACGGCCTCGGCCTCCCCGGACTCGACGGCCTGCTCGGTGATGCCGACCGTGGCGATCTCCGGCTCGGTGAAGATGGTCGCCGCCACATGGCTGAGCCTCAGCGGCTGGACCGCGTCGCCCAGGGCATGCCACATCGCGATGCGGCCCTGCATAGCGGCCACCGAGGCGAGCATCAGCACGCCGGTGCAGTCCCCGGCCGCGTAGACACCGGGCTGCGAGGTCCTGGACACCTTGTCCACGCCGATGAAGCCCCGGCTGTCCATGGCGACACCAGCCTGCTGCAGTCCCAGCCCGCTGGTGCTGGGCACCATGCCGACCGTCATCAGGCAGTGCGAGCCGCGCACGACCCGGCCGTCCTGCAGGATGACCGACACCCCGGACGCGGTCCGCTTCACCTCCGTGCCGCGGGACCGGCTGAGCACGGTCATGCCGCGGCGCCGGAATACCTCCTCGACCACCACGGCGGCATCGGCGTCCTCGTGCGGCAGCACGTGCTCGCGGGAGGAGACGAGGGTGACCTGTGAGCCGAGCGCCTGGTAGGCGCCGGCGAACTCGGCGCCGGTCACCCCGGAGCCGACCACGATCAGCTCCGGCGGCAGCTCGGGCAGGTCGTACAGCTGCCGCCAGGTCAGCACCCGCTCCCCGTCGGGCTCGGCTCCGGGCAGGATCCGCGGGTGCGCGCCGGTGGCGATCAGCACGGCGTCCGCGGCGATCTCCCGGCCGCCGGCGGCGACGGTCCGCGGCCCGGTCAGCCGGGCCCGGCCGACGATGACCTCGACGCCCTCGGCCGCCAGCCGGGCGGCCACGTCGGCGGACTGGGCCACGGCCAGGTCGCGGACCCGCGTGTACAGGCGCGGGGCGTCCACGCTGACCCGGCGGGCGTCCACCTGGATGCCCAGCCCGGCCGCCCCCTCCAGCTCGGTCATCATGCCGGAGGTGGCGATGAGCGTCTTGGACGGCACGCAGTCCGTCAGAACGCACGCTCCGCCCAGGCCGTCGCGCTCCACGATGGTCACGGCGGCACCGAGCTGAGCGGCGACCAGGGCGGCCTCATACCCGCCCGGTCCGCCGCCGATGATTACGACCCTGGGCTGCGGTTGGCTCACGTTGCCCTATTATCCGCCCGGCACCGGACGGTCGGTGCCACGTGGGGTGCGCTAGCCCCCTACGCTTGGCAATCGTGGCGATATACGCGGCGTATGGCAGCAACATGAACCCGGCACAGATGGCAGAACGCTGCCCGCACTCGCCGCAGCGCGGTACCGGCTGGCTGGAAGGCTGGCGGCTGACCTTCGGCGGCGAGGATCTCAACTGGGAGGGTGCCCTGGGCACCGTGGTCGAGGAGGCTGACTCGCGGGTTTTCGTCGCCCTGTATGACCTGTCTGAGGCCGACGAGGCCGCCCTGGACAGCTGGGATGGCGCCACCCTCGGCTACTACCGCAAGTCCAGGGTCCGGGTTGCCACCCTCGACGGCGACGTCGTGGCCTGGCTGTATGTCATCAACGGCTATGAGGGCGGGGTGCCGTCCGCCCGCTACCTGGGCATCATGGCCGACGCCGCGGAAGCCGCCGGGGCGCCCGCTGACTACGTCGCCGACCTGCGCGCCCGCCCGTGTTCCTCGGTGGGCATCTAGGCCAGGCAGGCAGATCCGATGACCGATTCACCAGCGAAAACCCTGACCATCGCCGAGCTGTCGGCTCGCAGCGGCGCGGCCCCCTCCGCGCTGCGCTACTACGAGAGCATCGGCCTGATCCGGGCCGAGCGGACGACGGGCAACCAGCGCCGGTACCCCCGGTACATGCTGCGCCGGATCGCCTTCATCCGCGCCGGGCGGCAGCTGGGCCTGTCGCTGCGCGAGATCAAAGCCGCCCTGGACACCCTCCCGGACAACAAGGCGCCGACCCGGCAGCAGTGGGGCCGGGCCGCGCGGACCTGGCAGAACCGCATCGACGACCGGATCGCCGAGCTGCAGCGGCTGTCGGACACCCTGGGCAGCTGCATCGGCTGCGGCTGCCTGTCGCTGCGGACCTGCGCGCTTTACAACCCCGCCGACACGGCCGCCACCCTGGGTGCGGGCGCCCGCTGGCTGCTGGGCGACGAATCCCCGGCTGGTTCCGCAGGAACCTAGGCAAAACGGGCGATGCGGCGGGCGGCTCAGTGGGCGGCGATGACCGAGATCATGAGGGCGATAGGGACCAGCACGGCGGCGATCGGGAGCCATGCCCAGTGGCTCTCCAGGACGCCGCCGGCGGCGCCGGCGCCGCGGGCTGCGTCGCAGCGCCTAGCCAGCTCGGCTGCCATCACGTGGCTGGGGTGCTGATTAGCCAGCTCCTTGGCCTTGTCCGGCATCCGGGCGAATGACGGCGTCGACCCCCGGTTCAGGCCAGTCTCCCAGGTCTCGCCCGGCGCGATCTCATACCGGCGCTGGGCCCGGTAGTCGTGCCGCTGGCGCCATTTCCGGGCACCAGTCCCTGATCGCAGCTCAGCCCGGGCCCGGGAGCGCCGTGGCGAGTACAGCGCCCAGCTGTAGACCGTCTTCTCCGGCTTCGGGGCCGAGCGCTCGCACTGGATCTCGACGGAGTCGCCGAGGAAAACGCCCGCGACACCGCCCCACGGCACCCGGTAGTCCCGGAACGGGTTCAGCACGGTCAGGCCGGCGTCATCGCTGATCACCCTTGGCCGCAGCGTGCACACGTACATGAGCCCGGTCACGACCAGGAGCACGGCCGTGACCTGGACCGCGAACCAGCTGTGGGACTGAATAGCGAGGTCAATGATGTTGGCCAGGGCGAAGGCGACCCAGACCCACCACAGCACCAGCGGCGGCATCAGCCGGAAGATCGTCCGGCCGTCCTCGGTGGTGCGCCAGGCGGACTTCAGGATGGTAGTGCTCCCGCCGACACCCCGGCTGGCCATGCCCGCGGCCTGGCCAGGCCCGGGCGGAACGGGGCGCGCAGGCTTAGCGCCGGCGCCCTGCGTGACGGGATCAGGCGGCACGGGCCCGGGCATCGCCTGCGGAGCAGACGACCGGTCCGGCCGGCTGCCTCCCGAAGATGCCTGATCCTGCTCAGACGCCATGGCGACGCTCCTGATGAGCCCAGAAAGTCCACGACCGCCCCGCTGGCGGCGCGGCCCCAAGCTTATGCGCTAAGGCCGATAGCCCCGTCTACCCCAATGCTCCTAGCCAAACCCCGCCAGCCACCCCTGACCCCGGCAGCACCGGCCGCCCGGCCAGACCCACTCGCCCGCCAGCCCCCCGAGGCGGAGGCTAGCGGAAAGGAACGGGAGGGTGAAGCGGAGGACGCGCCTGACATGCGGTAATCCCTCCTGTAAAGCCTGGTCTGTCCGGACCGATGCCCTGAGGCGCCGTCAGGCGCCCGCGAGCGAGTCAGGCCGGGCGCCGGCGCCGTCTGGCCTGCGGAGCCCAGAGCGAGTCGGAGGGGCCGCCGAGGGCGCCTGGGCTGATGAGCCCGCGACGCGGGAAGGCACTGCCTCCAGGGCACCCCGCCGGCCCGCCGGCAAGCAGAGCGGGCCGGAGGGGCGCCGGCGGCGCCTCCCACCGGGTGAGGAGCAGCTAGCCAGTGACGGCTACGCCGGGAAGGGGAAGGGGAACGCTGGGGCCGCTGCCGCCGATGGCCGTCAGGGCGGTGGCCGCCATGAGCCGGACGCCGACACCGATGGCCCGCTCGTCCACATCGAACACGGCCTGGTGGATGTCGAAATCGTCCGCCGAGCCCGGCCGCCGGGTGCCGAGCCGGGCTAGCGCGCCGGGGATCGACTCCAGGTACCAGGCGAAATCCTCGCCGCCCAGGCTCTGCGCCGCCGGGGTCACCGACTCCGGGCCGAGCACCCGGTCGGCGGCGGCCTCGATCATGGCCGTGCAGATGGCGTCGTTCACCGTCGGCGGGACGTTGCGCTGGTAGGTGATGTCGGCGACCACCCCGTAGGACATGGCCACGGACTCGACCAGCGACTTGACCATGTCCGGGGCCGCGTGCCAGGCCTCGTCGTCCAGGCACCGCACCGTGCCCTCGACGATGCCGTCGTCGGGGATGGCGTTCGCTGCCGAGCCGGCCGAGACCCGGCCCCAGACCAGGCTCAGGCTGGAGCGCGGGTCAACTCGCCGGGACAGGGCGGCGGGAAGCTCGGTGATGATCTTGCCGAGGGCGAAGACCAGGTCGGCGGTCAGGTGCGGCCGCGCGGTGTGCCCGCCCGGGCCGGACACCTTGACCTGGATCTTGTCGCAGGCGGCCGTGATCGGGCCCGAGCGGGTCCCGATCTTGCCCACGTCCAGTCGCGGGTCGCAGTGCAGGGCGAAGATCCGGTCGACCGAGGCGATCCCGCCGGCCGCCATCACGTCGACGGCACCGCCCGGCACCTCCTCGGCGGGCTGGAAGACCAGCCGCACCTTGCCGGGCAGCACTCCGGCGGCGCGGGCGCGGGCCAGGAACAGCCCGGTCCCGACCAGGATGGTCGTGTGCACGTCATGGCCGCAGGCGTGGCACGCCCCGCGCATGGTGGACCGGTAGGGGACGTCTTTCTCGTCGGTGATCGGCAGCGCGTCGATGTCGGCGCGCAGCGCCACGAGTGGCTCATCGGCCGACTGACCGCCGATATCCACGATCAGCCCGGTGCCCTTGGGCAGCACCATGGGGCGCAGCCCGGCCGCTTCCAGCCGCAGCGCGATTCGCCGGGTGGTCCGGTACTCGTGGTAGCCGGTCTCCGGGTGCGCGTGCAGGTCACGCCGGAAGTCGATGAGCTCCGCCTCGTGCCCGGCCAGGAAAGCGTCCAGCTCCCCTTCCAGGTCATGCTCGGCCATGAACCGCCTCCCCCGGGCCGACGAAGCGATCGTCCGCGAACTCCGCCGCGAGCGCGTCCACGACATCGGGCAGGTCGCCGCCATTCTCGACGACGGCCCGCTGCCGCTCATACGACGCGCCCTGGTCGAGGACCTCGAACGCCACGCCGAGCTCCTCGGCGCAGCCGAGCCGCTCCGCCACCGGCTCCAGCTCGTGGACCAGCTCATACAACTGGTCACGCAGCGGGGCCGTCGACCCGTAATCGTCTGTTATTACCATCGCATCCAGGCCATACCTGGTTGCGCGCCACTTGTTATCCCGGACCACCCAGGCGGCCGGCGCGGGCAGCTTGTACCCCCGGTCGAGCTGGGCGTCGAGCAGGTCGACAAGCGACTGCGCGAGAGCGGCGGCCATGCCGATCTCACGCAGCGTGGGCAGCCCGTCAAACATCCGGACCTCGACGGTGCCGAAGTCCGGGTGCGGCCGGATATCCCACCACACCTCCTTGATGCTCCGGATGGTACCGGCTCTCAGAAGCGTGTCCATGTAGTTCTCGAACTCACTCCAGTCCGTTAATAGCTGTGGCGGCCCCGAGGTGGGCAGCCCGCCGAAGATCACGGACCGGCTCGAGGCGAGCCCTGTGTCGTGCCCGCTCCAGAACGGGCTTGATGCGGTCAGCGCCAGGAAATGCGGCAGGTAGCCGGCGAGCGCATTGACGATGGGTATCGCCTTGCTCCGGTCGCGAATACCCACGTGCACGTGCACGCCGAAAGTCTGGATCCTGCGGGCAAGCCACTGCAAATTCTCAAGCAGCTCGGCATATCGCTGAATAGGCGCCATCTTGGCATCCCGCCAGTCACTGACAGGATGAGTACCAGCACAGGCCAGCATCGTACCGCGCTCACCGGTTATTCGCTGAAGTTGCGAGATTGTGGCGGCAAGGTCCCCCTTCGCCTCACCGACCGTGCTGCACACCCCGGTGATGACCTCCACCGTGGACTGCATCAGCTCGTACTTCATCTTGGGATGCTCGCCGGACTCCGACACGCCCGGCACGGCGGCCAGCACCTCGCGTGCGTCCTGCCGGAGCATCCGGGTGTGCCGGTCGATGAGCTGCAGTTCCCATTCGATGCCCAGCGTGGGCCCGCGGGACGGATTCCAGGAGATCGCGGCCATGCGCTGCTGCCTTTCGCTGCCGGGACCGGGGACGGGGCGGACGCCGCCTGGCGGGGCGGTCAGTACACGTCGGCCGGCTGGTAGACCCCCCACGCGTCGCGCAGCGTGTCGCACACCTCGCCGACGGTCGCCCGGGCGCGCAGCGCCTCGCGCAGCGGGTACAGCAGGTTGCCGGGCCCGTCCGCGGCCCGGCGCAGCTCGCCGAGCAGCCGGGTGACCTCGGCGCCGTCGCGACGCTCGCGCAGGTCAGTCAGCCGCGCGGCCTGCTGCCGCTCGATCTCGGGGTCGACGCGCAGCGGCTCGTAGGGCTCGCCGTCGGGCGAGATGAAGGCGTTCACGCCGACCACCTTGCGCTCGCCGGAATCGATCTGCCGGGCAACGTGGTAAGCAGACCGCTCGATCTCGGCCTTCTGGAAGCCCTGCTCGATCGCGGCGACCGCGCCGCCGCGGTCGGCCACCTTGCCCATCAGCTCGCGGGTCCGCTCCTCGATGTCGCTGGTCATCGACTCGATCGCGTAGGAGCCGGCGAACGGGTCAACGGTGGCGGTCAGGTCGGTCTCGAACGCGAGCACCTGCTGGGTGCGCAGCGCCAGCCGGGCTGCCTTCTCGGTGGGCAGCGCGATGGCCTCGTCGTAGGAGTTCGTGTGCAGCGACTGCGTGCCGCCCAGCACCGCGGCCAGCGCCTGCAGGGTGACCCGGGCCATGTTGACCTCGGGCTGCTGGGCGGTGAGCTGCACCCCGGCGGTCTGAGTGTGGAAGCGCAGCATCTGCGAGCGCGGGTCGGTGGCGCCGAACTCCTCGCGCATGATCCGCGCCCACAGGCGGCGGGCCGCGCGGAACTTGGCGACTTCCTCCAGCACGGTGGTGCGGGCGACGAAGAAGAACGACAGCCGCGGCGCGAAGTCATCCACCGCCAGGCCGGAGTCGATGGCGGTCTGCACATACTGCCGGGCGTTCGCCAGCGTGAACGCGATCTCCTGCACGGGCGTGGCCCCGGCCTCGGCCATGTGGTAGCCGGAGATGGAGATGGTGTTCCAGCGCGGGATCTCCGCGCGGCAGTAGGCGAAGGTGTCGGCGACCAGCCGCAGCGACGGCTGCGGCGGGTAGATGTAGGTGCCGCGGGCGATGTACTCCTTGAGGATGTCGTTCTGGATCGTGCCGGTGAGCTGGCCGGCGCTGACGCCCTGCTCCTCGGCCACCAGCTGGTAGAGCAGCAGCAGGACCGCGGCCGGGGCGTTGATGGTCATCGACGTGGACACCTCGCCCAGCGGGATGCCCGCCAGCAGCAGCCGCATGTCCTCGACCGAGTCGATGGCCACGCCGACCTTGCCGACCTCGCCGTGCGCCTGCGGCGCGTCGGAGTCGAAGCCCATCTGGGTCGGCAGGTCGAAGGCCACCGACAAGCCGGTCGTGCCGGCCTCGATCAGCTGGTGATATCGCCGGTTCGACTCGGCGGCGGTGGAGAATCCGGCATACTGCCGCATGGTCCATGGCCGCCGCACGTACATCGTGGGGTAGATCCCGCGCGTGAATGGGAACACGCCGGGCTCGCCCAGGTCGGCGTCCGGGTCCAGGCTTTGCACGTCCTTGGGCTCATAGACGCTTTCGATGGGTGCACCGGACTCCGATATGCGGCTCATACGACCAGATTATGGCGTGTGTTGGCGGGGTCCTAGGTGGGGAAGGTCACAGCGAGTGACGCGCCGTGGTACGGCCGCAACATATGCTGCATCGCAGCCCTCAGCGGCGTCACGTGCGTAGTGTTCTGGTGCTGATCAGCGCGAGAGGTTGAGTACGGGAAAATGAGAGCTGCTGCTCGTCTGCGTGCTGCTGCCCTGGCCGGGGCGGCCGGGGTCGTGACGCTGGCGCTGGTGCCCGCCGGGCCGGCCGTCGCGGGAGCCGCGCGCCTGGCGCACGCGGAGCACCCGGCGCAGCCGGGGAACGCCCGCCCGGACAAGGCGGCGCGGCAGGTGGTGGGCGGCACGCGGCTGGCCAGCCGCGGCGTCGTGGTGAACTATCCCGCCGGGCATCCGCGGCGGCTGCCGAAGGTGCCGGCCTCGGCCTACGTCATCGCTGACGCCACGACCGGCCAGGTGCTGGCGGCCCGTGACCCGCACGGCGAGTACGCCCCGGCCTCCACGCTGAAGATGCTGACCGCGATCACGCTGATCCCGCGGCTGGACCCGGACGCCCGGCTGCTCACCACCAGCCGGGCGGCCATGCAGGAGCCCAACGACGTGGGCATCCTGCCCGGCCACCGGTACAAGGCGGCCGACCTGTTCCGGGCGCTGCTGCTGATCTCGGCCAATGACGCGGCGATGGCACTGACCCAGGCCACCGGCTCGTTCGACAAGGGCATGGCGCTGATCAACGCCGAGGCGCACCACCTGCAGGCCTACGACGTGGTGGCCAAGCTGCCCAACGGGCTGCCCGCGCGCGGCCAGGTGGTGTCGGCCTATGACGAGGCGCTGATCGCCCGGCAGGCCCTGGCCACGCCGGCGTTCATGAAGTACGACCGGACGCCGTCCGCGCGGTTCAAGGTCAAGAACAAGAAGTGGGTCACGCTGGTCAACCAGAACAGCCTGCTGAGGGACTACCGCGGCGCCCTGGGCGGCAAGATCGGCTGGACGGTCAAGTCCAAGGCGACCTACATCGGCATGGCCAGGCGGCACGGCGTCACGCTAATCGTGACGGTGCTGCACTGCACGCCGCTGCTGGAGGTCAAGGCCGGCGAGGCGCTGCTGACCTGGGGCTTCGCGATGGACGGCAAGGTGCGCCCGGTCGGCACGCTGGTTCCGCCGCTCCAGCCGGCCGCGGCCAGCGCGACGCACAAGAAGGCCAGTCCGAAGTCGGTGCAGCTCAGCAACGAGGCCGCCGCCTCGTCCACCGGGGAGGACGCGGGGCTGGCCATCGGCGCGGGCATCGCCGCGGCGCTGGTGTTCGGGCTGGGCGCGCTCGCGGTCCGGCGCATGACGAGATCGGCGAGACGAGCTCGCTGAGGCCCGGCCGTTCCGTTATGAGTAAGTCCTGACGGTCATCCGGCGGGCAGGAAACCCATCCGGTCCCGGACGGCGGCCATCATGGGCCGGGCGATCTGGCTGGCCCGCGCCGCGCCGCCGGCCAGCAGCGCGTCCAGCTCGGACTCGTTGGCCAGCAGCTTCTCGGTCCGCTCGCGCACCGGGGCCAGCGTGTCGGTCACGACCTGGGCCAGGTCCTTCTTGAAGGTGCCGTAGCCGGCGCCGGCGTAGCGCTGCTCCAGGCTCTCCATGGTCTCGCCGCCGAGCGCGGAGAAGATCCGCAGCAGGTTGGTGACACCGGGCTTGGCGGTCTCGTCGGCGCGGATCTGGCCGTCGGCATCGGTGACGGCGCGCATGATCTTCTTGCGGATGGCGCCGGGATCCTCCAGGACATCGATGATGCCCTGCGGGGTGGACGCCGACTTGCTCATCTTGATGGCCGGGTCCTGCAGGTCGGCGATCTTGGCCACCTCGGGCAGGATGTAGGCGTCCGGGACGACGAAGGTCTTGCCGTAGCGGTGATTGAACCGCTGGGCGAGGTCACGGGTCAGCTCGAGGTGCTGGCGCTGGTCCTCGCCGACCGGCACCTGGTCGGTGTTGTAGAGCAGGATGTCGGCAGCCTGCAGGATCGGGTAGGTGAACAGCCCGACGCTGGCCGCCTCGGCGCCGCCCTTGGCCGACTTGTCCTTGAACTGGACCATCCGGCTGGCCTCGCCGAAGCCGGTCAGGCAGGACAGCACCCAGGCCAGCTCGGCGTGCTCGGGCACGTGGCTCTGCACGAACACGATGGAGCGCTCGGGATCCAGCCCGGCGGCGAACAGCTGAGCGGCCGCGACCCGGCTGCGGCGGCGCAGGTCGGCGGGCTTCTGCGGCACGGTGACGGCGTGCAGGTCGACCACGCAGTAGACGGTGTCGTGGGTCTCCTGGAGGGCGACCCACTGCCGGACGGCACCCAGGTAGTTGCCGATGTGGAACGAGTCGGCGGTGGGCTGGATGCCGGAGAAGACGCGTGGTCGGGACATGCGCGGAATTCTAGTGCTGCCGGGCAGGCCTGCTGGCCGCCGCCAGCCCGGACCGGATGACCTCCGGTGGCTAGCCGGCGGCACGCTGGCTGCTGGCGTTGCCGGTGATGACCGGGACGATCTCCGGGGCGCCGAGCCGGATGGCGTCGGCGTCCTGGTCGGTGGCCGCGTCCTGGGAGGCCCGCTCGGCTGCGACCCTGGCCTGGTAGTTCTCCAGCTCCCTGGCCACCTGGCGTGACTTCCAGCCCATCGGCCCGGCCATCAGGCCCGCCGCCTCCGCAGCAGCGGACAGGCCGCGGTCCCAGCTCTCGATGGACACGTGGGTCCGGCGGGCCAGCACGTCATCCAGGTGCCGGGCGCCCTCGTGCGAGGCGGCGTAGACGACCTCGGCGCGCAGGTAGTCATCGGCGCCCTCCAGCGGGCGGCCCAGGCCCGGATCGTCGCGGATCAGCTCCAGCACCTCGCCGATCAGCGAGCCGTAGCGGCGCAGCAGGTGCTCGATCCTGGCCACGTGCAGGCCGCAGGAGCGGGCCAGGGAGTAACGGGAGTTCCACAGCGCCGCGAAACCGTCCGCGCCGGCCAGCGGGATCAGCTCGGTGCAGGACGGGGCGACCTTGCCGTCCAGGCCGTGGGCCACGGCATCGACGGCGTCCTTGGCCATGACCCGGTAGGTGGTGTACTTGCCGCCGGCGATCATGACCAGGCCGGGCACCGGGTGGGCGACGGTGTGCTCGCGGGACAGCTTGGAGGTGGGCTCGGACTCCCCGGCCAGCAGCGGCCGCAGGCCCGCGTACACGCCCTCCACGTCATCGCGGGTGAGCGGGACGGCCAGGATCTTGTTCAGCTGGCCGAGGATGTAGTCGATGTCGGTCCGGCTGGCCGCGGGGTGGGCCTTGGACAGCGACCACTCGGTGTCGGTGGTGCCGATGATCCAGTGCCGGCCCCACGGGATGACGAACAGCACGCTGACCGGGGTGCGCAGGATGATGCCGCTGCTGGAGTGAATGCGGTCCCGCGGCACGACCAGGTGGATGCCCTTGGACGCGCGGACGTTGATGCTGCCGCGCCCGCCGACCATCTCCTGGATGTCGTCGGTCCACACGCCGGTGGCGTTGACGATCTGCTGGGCGCGGATCTCCAGGGTGCTGCCGGACTCCAGGTCCACCGCCCGGACGCCGGTCACCCGCTCGCCCTCCCGCAGGAATCCGGTGACCTGAGTGCGCGAGGCGACCCTGGCCCCGTACCCGGCCGCGGTCCGCATCAGGGTGGTCACGTACCGGGCATCGTCGACCTGCGCATCCCAGTACACCAGCGCGCCGGTGAACGCCGACTTCTTCAGCGCCGGGACCAGCTTCAGCGCGGAGTGCCGGCTGAGCTGGCGGTGGCCGGGCAGCCCGCGGGCCTGGCCCATGGACATGCCCAGCAGGTCATACGCCGTCACCCCGGCGCCGACGTAGGCCCGCTCCCACACATGATGGGTGAACGGGAACAGGAACGACACCGGCCGCACCAGGTGCGGTGCCAGGCGCTGCAGCAGCAGCGACCGCTCGGTCAGCGCCTCCCGGACCAGGCCGACGTTCAGCTGCTCGAGGTAACGCAGGCCCCCGTGGATGAGCTTGCTCGACCGCGACGAGGTGCCCGAGCCGAAATCCCTGGCCTCGACCAGGCCGACCGATAGTCCCCGGGTCGCGGCGTCCAGCGCGACGCCGGCGCCGACCACGCCCCCGCCGACCACGAGCACCTGGTGCTCGGTGGCCGCCAGGGCGGCCAGGGCCGCGCTGCGCTCGGGCGGCCCCAGCTTGCTGTGTCCCGCTTCCACTGTCACGGGATGCACGCTACCGGGCGGAGGTTACCTTCTGGTCGCGCTGGGGGTAACGACGACCTCGACGCGCTGGAACTCCTTCAGGTCGGAGTATCCCGAGGTAGCCATGGTCCGGCGCAGCGCCCCCATCAGGTTCATCGACCCGTCCGGCACGGTGGAGGGGCCGTGCAGGATCTGGTCGATGGTGCCGATGGTGCCGACCTGGACCCGGGCGCCGCGCGGCAGGTCAGGGTGGTGCGCCTCGCTGCCCCAGTGATAGCCGCGGCCGGGTGCCTCGGCGGCCCGGGCGAACGGCGAGCCGACCATGACCGCGTCGGCACCGAGGGCCAGCGCCTTGGCGATGTCACCGCTGCGGGTCATCCCGCCGTCGGCGAGGATGTGCACGTAGCGGCCGCCCGATTCGTCCAGGTATTCCCGGCGGGCCGCGGCCACGTCCGCGATCGCGGTCCCCATCGGCACCGCGACGCCCAGCACCGCGGCGGTGGTGTGCCCGGACCCGCCGCCGAAGCCGACCAGCACCCCGGCCGCGCCAGTGCGCATCAGGTGCAGCGCGGCGGTGTAGGTGGCGCAGCCGCCGACGATCACCGGCACGTCGAGCTCGTAGATGAACTGCTTGAGGTTCAGCGGCTCGGCCTGGCCGGACACGTGCTCGGCCGACACGGTGGTGCCGCGGATCACGAAGATGTCGGCGCCGGCGTCGATGACAGCCTTGTAGAACCGGACGGTCCGCTGCGGCGACAGCCGGGCCGCGGTGGTCACCCCGGCCGCCGCGATCTCCTCGATCCGGCGGCCGATCAGGTCCTCCTTGATCGGCTCGGCGTACATCTCCTGCAGCCGCCGGGTGGCCGCCGCGTCGTCCAGCTCGGCTACCTCGGCCAGCAGCGGCTCGGGATCCTCATAGCGGGTCCACAGGCCCTCCAGGTCCAGCACGGCCAGGCCGCCGAGCCCGCCCACCTGCCTGGCGGTGGCCGGCGAGACCACGCTGTCCATGGGCGCCACCACCAGCGGCAGGTCGAACCGGTAGGCATCGATCTGCCAGGCGATGGACACCTCCTCGGGGTGCCGGGTCCGGCGGGAGGGCACGATGCCGATCTCGTCCAGGGCGTAGGCGCGGCGGCCGCTCTTGCCGCGGCCGATCTCCACCTGAGTCACGTCGCTTCGTCTCTCGTCACGTCCGGGCCGGGCGGCCCGGGCTGGATATCAGCCGGCCGGGGTGCCCGGCCGACTCGCGGTCGTCGCCGCGCCGGGCCTACACCCGGCGGCCGACGTAGTTCGGCGCCTCGGTCACCATCTGGATGTCGTGCGGGTGGCTCTCAGCCAGGCCGGCGCCGGTGATCTGGGTGAACCGCGCTTCCTGCAGCTCGGCGATGGTCCGCGCGCCGCAGTACCCCATGCCCGCCCGGAGCCCGCCGGTGAGCTGGAAGGCCACCGCCGACAGCGGCCCGCGGTAGGGCACCTGCGCTTCCACGCCCTCGGGCACCAGCTTGTCCTCGCGCAGCACGTCGTCCTGGAAGTAGCGGTCCTTGGAGTAGGACCGGCCCCGCTCGGAGTTACGGAACGCGGCTAGCGAGCCCATCCCGCGGAACAGCTTGAACTGCTTGCCGTTGATGAACACCATCTCGCCGGGAGCCTCCTCGCACCCGGCCAGCAGGCTGCCCAGCATCACGGTGTCAGCCCCGGCCGCGATGGCCTTGGCGATGTCGCCGGAGTACTGCACGCCGCCGTCGCCGATCACCGGGATGCCGGCCTCGCGGGCCGCCAGGGAGGCCTCGTAGATGGCCGTGACCTGGGGTACGCCAACGCCCGCCACCACCCGGGTGGTGCAGATGGCGCCGGGGCCGACGCCTACCTTGACCCCGTCCGCGCCGGCCGCGATCAGCGCCTGCGCGCCGGACCTGGTGGCCACGTTACCGCCGATCACGTCAACCGCGGTGTTGGCCTTGCACTGGGCGACCATGTCGAGCACGGCCTGGGCGTGGCCGTGGGCGGTGTCTACCACCAGGAAGTCCACCCCGGCCTCGGTCAGGGCCTGGGCGCGCAGCTTGGCGTCCTCGCCCACGCCCACCGCGGCGCCGACCACCAGGCGGCCCTCGCCGTCCTTGGTGGCATGCGGGAACTTCTCGCTCTTGGCGAAGTCCTTGACGGTGATCAGCCCGCGCAGCCGGCCGTCCCCGTCGACCAGCGGCAGCTTCTCCACCTTGTTGCGGCCCAGCAGCCGCAGTGCCTCCTCGCGGTCCACCCCGACGGGCGCGGTGATCAGCGGCATCGGCGTCATGACCTCGGCCACCCGTCGGCTGTGGTCGGTGACGAACCGGATGTCACGGTTCGTCACGATTCCGACGAGCACGCCGCCGCCGCTGGTCACCGGCACGCCGGAGATCCGGTAACGGGCGCACAGTTCCTCCGCGTCGGCCACGGTGGCGTCGGGGCCGCAGGTCACCGGATTGGTGATCATCCCGGCCTCGGACCGCTTGACCATGTCGACCTGCTGGGCCTGCTCCTCCACCGACATGTTGCGGTGCAGCACGCCGACGCCGCCCTGCCGGGCCATGGCGATGGCCATGCGGGACTCAGTCACGGTGTCCATGGCCGAGGAGACCAGCGGGATGCGCAGCGAGATCTGGCGACTCAGCCGCGCGGTGGTATCAGCCTCGGCGGGGACGAAGGTCGAATGCGCCGGGAGCAGCAGCACGTCATCGAATGTCAGGGCGGGCGGGCTGAACTTCAGGTCATCGCTCATGTCACATCCGTATGCCGAGTTCAGGATTGCGTTCATCCTAGTCAGCGGCGCTGGCTGAACTGGCCGGGCGCCAGGGCCGGCGCGGCTCGGGGCCGGCCCCGGCGCGGGCGGGCCCGGCCCGGGCGTGCGGACCCGGCCCGGCGGGCAGCTGAGGTGACGGCGGCGGATGCCGGGCGGCGGGCCGCAGCCGCGGGCGGCAGGCAGGAGCCGCGAGCGGCGGCCAGCGGCGGGCCGTAACCGTGAGCCGGCAGCAGCCGCGGGCGGCGGGCAGCGGCCGTGAGCGGCCCGGCGGCGGCGACATGACCGGCCGCCGGGATCCCTGCCACGGGGGAACACAGATCCCGGCGGCCGGCGCGCGCTGCGGCCACGGGGGGCGACCGCGCGCGGCGGGTGATGGCCTCGGTGCGGGCTGGCCGGCGAGCCGGCCCGCTCGGCGAACTTGTCCGCTAGGCGAACTGCTCCTCACGTGCGATGGCGCGCAGCCGGGTCAGCGCGCGGTGCTGGGCCACCCGGACCGCGCCCGGCGTCATCCCCAGCTCGTTGCCGGTCTCCTGGGCTGACATCCCGGCCAGCACCCGCAGGACGATGAGCTCGCGCTGCTGGGCCGGCAGCCGGGTCAGCAGCTTGCGGACGCGCTCGGCTTCCAGGTAGGCGACGGCCGTCTCTTCCGGCCCGGGCCGGTCGTCGGCCTCGTCGGGCAGGTCTTCGGTCGGGATCGCCAGGCTCGAGGCGCTGCGCATGGCATCGGCCACTTTGTGCGATGCAATCCCGAACACGAATGAGGCGAACGGGCGCCCCATATCGCGGTATCTCGGCAGCGCGGACAGCAGCGCAATGCACACTTCCTGCGCCACATCATCGGCCGCTTGATAATGTCCGGAAATGCGTCCCAGCCGGGCCCGGCAGTAACGCAGGACCATAGGCCGGATCTGCCGCAGCAGCGACTCGATCGCGGCGGGCTGGCCGCCGACCGCATCGGCCGTCAGGTCCCGGATGCTGACCTTGCTACCCACTTCTAGCTGCGAGTTCACGGCTCCCCCTCCACCGGTGTGGCATCGCGCCTCGGTGCGTCCCCCGATGGCGTGATGCCCCGCCACGGGGGTCGGGGCAACATGAAAGAGGCAACAGAACGGTTACATTAATGGCTATCCCAGTGCCGGGCCGCCATTTAATTACAATGCGTAATCGCTTGATTACTCAGTGTATTTAAAGGGTGCCGGGAAATGATCTTAACGCCAGGAAATCAGGGCCTAGGGAACTTTCCCAGTGCGGCCGGACAAGGCCCGGATGTCCGGCGCGCCCCGCGCACCGGGGCAGGCGGAGCGGGCATGCGGAAGGCCCGGCGCGGCGCGCCGGGCCTTCCGTGGTACTGCCGTCAGGTCAGTGCGCGTGACCGTGACCGTGGCCGTTGGCCTCGGGGGCCTCGGGCTCCGGCTTCTCGGTCACCAGCACCTCGGTCGTGAGCAGCATGCCCGCGATGGAGGCGGCGTTCTGCACCGCCGACCGGGTCACCTTGACCGGGTCGATGACGCCCTGGGCCATGAGGTCGCCGAACTCACCGGTCGCGGCGTTGTAGCCGTGCCCGGCCGGCAGGTCGCCGATGGCCGCGACGATCACGCCGCCCTCGGCGCCCGCGTTCTCGGCGATCCACCGCGCAGGGGCGGACAGCGCGCCGCGCAGGACGCCCACGCCGGTCGCCTCGTCGCCGGTCATGCCCAGGTCACCGAGCCCTGCTGCGGCCTGCACCAGGGCGCTGCCGCCGCCGGGGATGATGCCCTCCTCGATCGCCGCGCGGGTGGCGGAGATCGCGTCCTCCAGGCGGTGCTTCTTCTCCTTCAGCTCCACCTCAGTGGCGGCGCCGGCGCGCAGCACGGCCACGCCGCCGGCCAGCTTGGCCACCCGCTCCTGCAGCTTCTCGCGGTCCCAGTCCGAGTCCGTGGCCTCGATCTCGGTCCGCAGCTGGCGGATCCGCTCGGCGATCTCGCCCTCGTCCCCGGCGCCGTCCACGATCGTCGTGGTGTCCTTGGTGACCACCACCCGGCGGGCCTGGCCGAGCACGTCGGTGCCGACCGAGTCCAGCTTGAGGCCGACCTCCTCGCTGATCACCTGGCCACCGGTCAGCACGGCCATGTCGGCCAGCATCGCCTTGCGGCGGTCACCGAAGCCGGGCGCCTTGACGGCGACAACGTTCAGCAGGCCGCGGATCTTGTTGACCACCAGGGTCGACAGCGCCTCGCCGTCCACGTCCTCGGCGATGATCACCAGCGGCTTCTTGGTCTGCGCGATCTTCTCCAGCAGCGGCAGGAAGTCCGCCATGGCGGAGATCTTGCCGGAGTTCAGCAGGACGTAGGTGTCCTCGAAGACCGTCTCCATCCGCTCGGCGTCGGTGACGAAGTACGCCGAGATGTAGCCCTTGTCGAACTGCATGCCCTCGGTGAACTCGAGCTCCAGGCCCATGGTCGGGGACTCCTCGACGGTGATGACACCGTCCTTGCCCACCTTGGAGAACGCCTCGGCGATCAGCGAGCCGATCTTGGCATCCTGGGCGGAGACCGTCGCCACGTTGGCGATCTCGCTCTGCTCCTCAACCTCGCGGGCCGACTTGAGCAGGGTCTCGGCCACCGAGGCGGCCGCCGCGTCGATGCCGCGCTTGAGCGCCATCGGGTTGGCACCGGCGGTGACGCTGCGCAGGCCGTCATGCACCATGGCCTGGGCCAGCACCGTCGCCGTCGTGGTGCCGTCGCCGGCCACGTCGTTGGTCTTGGTCGCTACCTCGCGGGCCAGCTGCGCGCCCAGGTTCTCGACCGGGTCTTCCAGGTCCACCTCACGGGCGACGGTAACGCCGTCGTTGGTGATGGTGGGCGCGCCCCACTTCTTGTCGATCACGACATTGCGGCCCTTGGGGCCTAGTGTCACCTTGACGGCGTCGGCGAGCCGGTTCACACCGCGCTCCAGCGCGCGCCGCGCGTCCTCGTTGAATTCCAGGCTCTTGGCCATTGAGCACCTCAGATATCGCGGGATTCGTTATCGCATGTTGGTTGTGGCCGGATCACGCCGGCACGGCCGGACGGCCCGGTGCCAGGCATTGCGGCTGCCGTGCTGACGCGCGCGTGCCCGGCACGGGACGTCCCGGGCCGGGCACGCGCGCGTACCGCTTGCTTACTGCTCGGCTTACTTCTCGATGACGGCGAGCACGTCACGGGCCGAGAGCACCAGGTACTCCTCGCCGTGGTACTTCACCTCGGTGCCGCCGTACTTGCTGTACAGGACCACGTCGCCGACCTGAACATCCATCGGAACGCGCTTGGCGCCGGCGTCGTCGAACCGGCCCGGGCCCACAGCCAGGACCTCGCCCTCCTGGGGCTTCTCCTTGGCGGTGTCCGGGATTACCAGGCCGGACGCGGTGGTCTGCTCAGCCTCGAGCGGGCGCACCACGATCCGGTCTTCGAGCGGCTTGAGAACAACCTTGGTGGCGGTCGTCACGATCTGACCTCCCCCTCCGGAAAGGGCTAGCTGAATAGTTAGAGAGGGCGACCATGTCAGCCTGCCGTCGCGGGTGCCAGACCAACCTCGTCGCGTTAGCACTCTACCCTAGCGA